>DAIQOQ010000157.1:0-6599 GCA_036787795.1 Paludibacter sp.
TGGAGAAGAATAATCTAACAAAAGATGATGTTACCTGGTTAATTCCTCATCAGGCTAATCTACGCATTATTGATGCAGTAGTGCAGCGTACAGGTGTTGAATATGAAAAAGTAATCATTAATATCGATCATTTTGGAAACACATCTGCAGCAAGCATCCCTCTGGGAATGTGGGAGTCTGAAAAAAAATTCAAGAAAGGGGATAATATCATTCTTACCGCTTTTGGAGCCGGATTTACCTGGGGAGCTGTTTATTTAAAATGGGGGTATTAATTACCCATCTTTATATTACAAAAAAAAGGCGAACCTATAGTTCGTCTTTTTTTTGTAATATGTATCTCTTAATCAGAATCAGGCTATTTTATCATACCTCCGAAATATTTGTCTAATAAATTCTTTGCTGCAATAAAAGAGCTCAATTCATTCGAGAGCACCCGTTTTTCACTATCAATCAATAGATTTTGAATCTCCGGATTCTGATAGAAATTAGCTTTTAGTTGATCATTTATCGTTTCGTACATCCAATATTTGGATTGAGAGTTACGTTTATGCTCAAAGTACTCATTTGCTCTTACAAACTCAACATATCTTTCAACCATATTCCAAATCTCGGGAATCCCATTCAACTCTACAGAAGAACAAGTTATTGCTTCGGGCGACCAACCGGAATCGTGCGGTGGAAACAGATGTAAAGCGTTCTGGTATTGAGTTTTTGCAACACGAGCTTTATCAGTATTACTTCCATCACACTTATTAATGGCAATGCCATCAGCCATCTCCATTATTCCACGTTTAATTCCCTGTAATTCATCACCAGTTCCGGTTAATTGAATGAGCAAAAAGAAATCAACCATAGAATGAACTGAGGTTTCCGACTGTCCGACCCCTACCGTTTCAACGAAAATAGTATCGAAACCTGCCGCTTCGCAAAGTATAATACTTTCACGTGTCTTACGCGCTACGCCGCCTAAAGAGCCTGCCGATGGCGAAGGACGAATAAAAGCATTCTTTGCAACGGATAACTCTTCCATGCGGGTTTTATCCCCCAAGATACTTCCCTTGGAGCGTTCACTACTCGGATCGATTGCCAAAACTGCTAATTTACGCCCTTGTCGAACCAGGTGCATCCCCAAAGCTTCAATAAAAGTACTTTTGCCCGCACCAGGCACACCGGTAATGCCCATTCGAATAGCATTTCCTGCATAAGGAAGACATTTTTCGATCACCTCCTGAGCAACCTGTTGATGCTCGGGAAGCGAACTTTCAACTAATGTAACAGCCTGGCTTAGCATAGTAATATCACCACCCAAAATACCCTTTACAAACTCCGCTGCAGTAAAATGCTTGCGTTTTCGTGTAAGTTGCATGTACGGATTCACCATCGGAGCAGATTCAACCCCTTCATTCACACTGAGACCTTTATAATTAGGGTCATTTTCAGGGTGATCATTATGTTTGTAATGCATATCTTATAGAGACTTAAAGAGCCAGAAGTAAAAAATTCCGGCTCTTTCATTAAATTTAAAAATCAATTCTAATTTACTTAACCATTATTTACTTCTGAATTTTCCAACTAACAATCAAAATTAGAAAGCTGTTCTCCGGATCGTTCGTTTGCAATGTAAGTGATTTTTTATAATCTCCTACTGCAAGATTTTTAGAATCAAGGCGAACAATGATATCAGAGGATTTACCTCCGGGAATCGCATTTTTGGAGACTTTAACAGCCAACTCTCTATTGTTATTGATTATCCGACGAATCTCCAAAGGGCTTTGACCTTTATTGCTTATCTTGTATTTTCCCGTTGATTTACGACCGGCATTAATAGCGCCCAGATTGATAGCTCGTACAGGCATTTCCAAAATTGGAGCTTTTCGTTTCTGATCCAAAGTGAGCTTGCTAAAGTCTTCAACAACGTTGCTTACCACTAAAATCTTCGAATCATCAGAGAACTGTTTTGCCCCATTCAAATGCAAATAGACATCATCTGTAACAGGTCCCCATTGATTGCAGTTCTTCGAATTAAATGTAAAGGTGATCTTACCATTTTCATTCGGTTTCAAAGTTTCCGGCAAAATAGAAGCAGTAAGATAATTGGGAAGATTTTCCAAGGATAGCTTAAGATCACCTTTGGTTGTATTTTGAACTTCCAAAACCCTAGATTGCGATTTGCCTTTATCCACATTATTCATTTGAACCACCTTAGCTTTCAGAGCAAGTCCACCAATATTTACCGGATAAGCTGAATTCTCAGCCGATTGCTTCGCAATCACATCACCATGAATAGTAATAACTACCTGTTCATCGGAAGCATTACTATAAACTGTAATTGATTTAGTAAACAAATTTGGACGTCCAAGAGGATTATAGGTAACTGTTACAGATCCTTTTTTACCTGGCTCAATAGGTTCTTTAGTCCAGGTAGGTGTTGTACAACCACATGAAGCCTGCACTCTGTTTACAACCAACGGACCGGTTCCCTTATTGATAAATTCAAAAACATGAGTCACCTTTCCATCCTCTTCTCTGATTCTCCCAAAATCATGAGTTTTTTCCTGAAAACTAATAACAGCTTTTTGCGACATGGCCACAAAAGACAATGCAAAACACACAAATAGTAGGCTATACTTCTTCATATCCATTTTCTGTAAAATTCAAATTTAAAAATCTAAGTTTTGCCGCTATTCTGCTCACTGCAAGGATTACTTATTTTTTTGCTTCAGTAGCTTCCGGCTGTTTCGCAGTTGGGATAACTTCACCTCTGATTATAAGCACAACCTGTTCCTGACTTCCATTCGTGTATACAGTAATGGTCTTGGTAAATGCATTGGGCCTTCCAGCTGGATTATAAGTAACAGTTACAATACCTTTTTTACCGGGTTCGATAGGTTCTTTAGTCCAAACAGGCGTAGTACAACCACACGAAGCCTGTACTCTATTTACCACCAAGGGAGCATTTCCTTTGTTTGTAAATTCAAATACATGTGTTACCGGACCATTCTTTTCTAAGATTTTTCCAAAATCGTGTTCTTTCACTTCAAAATTGATGGCTGCTTTTTGAGACATTGCTACCAATGAAAATACAAGACACACAAATAATAAGCTATACTTCTTCATAAAGATAAAATTAATTTGTTTTTATTTTTAAACTGAGTTTATTGAGACATGCAAAAATATAAAAAATGTAGCTCATTCTTCCGAAATATCTAAAATATCTATTTAATTTTACTCAACTAGAGATTTACACAAGTACAATTAACGAATAAATAACGAATTTCGAGTAAAATCAATTTCAAAAAGAGAAAAGGGTCATCGAAGAAACGCTAAAAAAATAGCTACCTTTGTTGTGACTATCAACAAAGCATATGAAAGCATTTATTCAACAACTTACATACGAAAACAACGATTATGTAATCAATTGCTACCATCACCTCCATGCCCATCCCGAACTTTCATTTCAGGAATTTGAAACAGCAAGATTCATTGAAAACGAACTAACCACAATGGGAATTTCGTTTCGGGCAAAAATAGGTGGCAATGGTATTCTGGGCAAAATAGAAGGGCAAAATCCGAAAAAGAAAGTAATCGCCCTTCGAGCCGACATGGATGCACTGCCCGTATGCGAAACTGTAGACATTCCCTGGAAGTCCACAAACCGCAATGTAATGCATGCCTGCGGACATGATGCCCACACAGCTTGCTTACTGGGAGCTGCAAAAATGCTAAACGAGTTGAGAAATAAGTTTGAAGGAACAATACTTTTGATCTTTCAGCCCGGCGAAGAAAAATCGCCTGGCGGGGCTAGTCTTATGCTCGAAGATGGCATATTTGACGAAATAAAACCTGAAATCATTTTAGCCCAACATGTGTCGGTGGATTTTGAAACCGGAGCAATGGGTTTTCTTGCGGGAAAAATAATGGCTTCGGCAGATGAAATTCATTTAAAAATCCACGGGACAGGTGGTCATGGAGCATTACCACATTTAGTAAACGACACTGTTTTAGCCGCTGCGCAAACAATAGTGTCGCTACAACAGGTTCGTAGTAGGCTTTGCCATCCGTTGACTCCCATGGTACTGACTTTTGGAAAATTGATTGCAAATGGAGCAACCAACGTGATACCTCACGAAGTACTGCTATCGGGCACTTTCCGTACTTTTGATGAGCAATGGCGCATAAAAGGGAAGGAACACATCAAACGAATCATTACCGAAACTTGCGCAGCTCATGGCTGTACAGTCGAAATTGACATGCCGACAGGATATCCCTGCGTAACAAATAACGAAGAAATAACCAACAACGCCCGTAGCTTTGCAAGCGAATGGGTGGGATCCGAAAATATACGGGCTCTTGAAACCCGAATGACATCGGAAGACTTTGGATTTTTCACTCAGGAATATCCCTGTTGCTTCTTTCGTTTCGGAGTAAAAGGAAAAGTAAATGCCAACACCGGAGGTCTGCACAGCTCCACTTTTCAGATTGACGAGAAATCACTGTCAACCGGGATGGGCGGCATGGCATGGCTGGCATGGAGATTTATGACTACCTGAGTAAAACAATCAGCTAAGAAAGATAATAAGAAAAAATTTCAGCGTGCAAATCAGAGTTCTTCTTTCCGTTCGGTTTCGGTTTCATAATGATACACATTCGTATAAAGATTTTCTTTGATAAACTCAAAATGCGTACTGGCAAAGTGAAGATTGTTGCTCATTAACTGCATTGGTAATAAAAATCCATTGTCCTCATAAGGGGGCTGAGCATACTTGTGTGAAAGCACCGAAAATCCAAGCCTTTCATAAAACTGAATACGTCTGATAGCAGCAGGGCTATTAGGCATTTCCACCTCCAAAACAATCGGTAATTTTATTTGCGACATCAACATTTGTAAAGCTTCCGATCCTATATGCTGATCGCGAAAATTCGGGCTTACTGCAAAATGCTCGATATAATAAAAACGATCGAAAAGCCAGGTGTTCAAAAAGCCAACAAACTTGTCATTTTGCATAAAAGCATAAACATGAAACCGCTTTTCGTAACTCAGCTCATACTCAAGCCCCGCCCAACTCTTCCGCTCTGTTGGAGGAAAAGCCAGCACATAAAGGTTGAATAGATTCATAAAAAGCGGATCGGCAACACTGGTGATTGGGTGAAAATTAAGCATACTCTCCATTTTAAATACAAACTTGAAAATATCATTAGAAGACATTTCAACCCTTAACAAAACAGAGCGAAAAATGTTCATATCTATAAGCATATTGGGGAAAAAACTCATTGATAAGCCATAAAAAAAATGTACTTTTGTGTCCGAATAGAAGAATCCAGAATCAAACTAATTTTTATATTAACTAAATAACAAAAGTATGATTTATTCGCACGAAGTAGAACACATGTGTGTTGTAAAAAAAGGTCCTAACCACGGTCCTGCGCCCATACCTGAGGAAGGCAGATGGGTAAAATCGAAAGAAATAAAAGATATTTCAGGTTTAACTCACGGAATCGGCTGGTGTGCTCCTCAACAAGGTGCATGTAAACTAACTCTGAACGTTAAAGATGGCGTTATCGAAGAAGCATTGGTAGAAACTATCGGCTGTTCGGGTATGACTCACTCAGCTGCTATGGCAGCCGAAATCCTTACCGGAAAAACAATTCTGGAAGCGTTGAATACCGATCTTGTTTGTGATGCAATCAACGTAGCAATGCGTGAATTATTTCTTCAAATCGTTTACGGTCGTACACAATCGGCTTTCTCGGAAGGTGGTCTGCCTATCGGTGCCGGACTAGAAGATTTAGGTAAAGGCTTGCGCTCGCAAGTTGGAACTATGTTTAGCACAAATGCTAAAGGTGTTCGTTATTTGGAAATGGCCGAAGGTTATATCAACCGTATGGCATTGGATGAAGATGGTGAAGCTTGCGGATACGAATTCGTACGTTTCGGTCCGATGATGGATCTGATCAAAAAAGGTGTTGATGCTAACGAAGCGTTGAAAAAATCGACCAGCAAATACGGTCGTTTCGACAATGCTGCGAAATATATCGATCCAAGACACGAATAGTGTCAATTCATAATTCACAATTCATAATTCATAATTATGGGACAAGACAATGCGGTAGTTTTAAAAAGCAAAGCATTTGCTGTAAGAATTATCAGATTGTATCAGTTCCTTCAAAACGAAAAGAAAGAATACACTTTATCCAAACAACTTCTTCGTAGCGGAACCAGCATTGGAGCCAATGTAAAAGAAGCAATCAGAGGATTTAGCAAAAAAGATTTTCGTTTTAAATTGGGCATTGCACTTAAAGAGGCAAGCGAATCGGAGTACTGGCTCGAATTACTTTTTGAAACAGAATATATTTCTGATAAACAATTTCAAAGTATACATGAGGATTGCATTGAATTAATCAAAATTCTAACTGCAATTTTAAATTCAAGTAAGGAAGACAATAACTCCGAAACAAACTGATTTCATTATGAATTATACCACATATATTGTGAATTGTATTAATTATGCATTATGAATTATCAATTACCAATTAAACAAAAAAAATATGTTATTTGAAAGTTATGACCGTCGTATCAATAAGATTAACGCGGCGCTAAA
>DAIQOQ010000158.1:0-1619 GCA_036787795.1 Paludibacter sp.
ATGGTGAGATCAGCCGGTATTTATCTATTTTCAATAATGCACAATTCTGTATCAATAGAAAAAGTGAAGAACCACTTCAGATTCCGGAACCTTTTCTGACCATTTGTGGCACAATACAGCCCGAAGTATTAACCATTGCATTGAGCAGTAACACGCTTAAAGAAAATGGTTTTGCAAGTCGCTTCCTGTATGTATATCCTAAAGAAGTCAAGAAGCAAAAGTATTCCGAAAGAGCACCCGATAAAACTGTTGTTGACCGATACGAAAAACTGATTACTCATTGCTATTATCTGTCAAGAGTTGAAAATCCATTCACACTTTCTGCAGAAGCAAAGGAGCTGTTTATTCAGTACGCCAACCAAACAACAGATTTAGTGAATAGTTGCTCAAACAACTTTGTTCGTGCTACCTATGCCAAAATGGAGATTCAGGTTTTGCGGTTAGCCCTCATTATTCAAATTATCCGGGGTATTTACGATAATATCGAATGGCAACAAGGAATGATAACAAAAGAGGCAATGCAATATTCTATTAAGCTTTGCAACTACTTTAATTCAAAAATACTTCTTGTTGATAATAGTAACAGTCCAACAAAAATAACTCCTTCTGAAGCTATAAAAACAATTCAAAAAGAATATGGCATTAAGAATAAACAAGCATTTGCAGATTCCATTGGAATCTCACGGCAATACGTATCAAAAATCTGCAACGAATAATGACATTGATAACTACTGACTGTTTACTGATAACTGTACTCAGTTGCAGAGTTGCGGTTGCGGTCAGCCGAAACGCCTTACCAGTAAAGCTTTCAGAAGAAATACTCCGCAACTAGAATAAAAATAAAATACTTCAAAAATACATGTAAGTTGCGGTCAAAAACACGTCATTCCATTTAAATAAAGGGACATACTACATATCACACCGCAACCACCATAAGTCTACATTTCACTATCAATTGTCAACTATCAACTAACTGAAATGAACTATCCTCACCCCTACCTCCAACCATACAAAGGCAAAGATACTCGCCACGATTGTCCATCATGCAAAGCAAAACTTAGTTTCACGCAGTATTTAGATGGCAACACACACAAACCCATTCATGACATTGTAGGCAAATGTAACCGCGAAAGCAAATGCGGCTATCATTATACCCCAAAGCAATATTTCACGGATAATCCAACAGCCGATCATCGTAGAGACGAGGCATGCCTCGTCTCAAAACCTCCCCTCTCCTCTAGGAGAGAGGCTGGGGGTGAGGTGCCTTTCTCCTACGTCGAAAAGTCAGTAAGCTACAAAAGCAATTTTGTACGCTTCCTGTTCGACCATTTCTCAGACGAGCAAATCCGCAATGTTGCTGAAAATTATGCTTTAGGAGCAACCAAATCAAAAGAAGTAATCTTTTGGCAAATCGACATCACAGGCAAAGTTCGCACCGGAAAAATCATGCAATACAACCCCGCTACCGGTAGACGCATTAAACACGAAAGTGGTGCAATTGATTGGGTACATAACAAATTAAAAAAGTCTGGTTATTTGCCTGAAGATTTCAATTTGCAACAATGTTTCTTTGGGGAACATTTATTGAAAATTTATCCAGGCAAGTCCGTCGCAATTGT
>DAIQOQ010000158.1:1719-6596 GCA_036787795.1 Paludibacter sp.
TACAATCAATGATTGACAAAAACAAGGCTTTACTGATTTTAATAAATGGATTACAATTAGAAGAGGTCTAAGAAAGAAAGTATTTTAGAGTTGTAAAGCAATTATTCGACAAGAAAAATGTGATTAACACGTATTATATTCAAAACAAAATCAATGTTCTTTTTGTTATACTACTAAATATCAAATTTTATATCTAAGTTTGCGTTTCGTTGCTTTTGGCGATGGTATTCGCCCTTAACCGCCAGTTTTGGCTAATAATACCTACTAATAAATTAAATGTATTTGTTATGGCAAAGATATTTTTTATGGTAGGATTGTGTAATAACACCACCTCGGACAACCGTCCTTTTTCAAGACAAAAACATTATCTCATTCTAAATTTCATGTTCCGCCTGTTTGAATTTTCCAAACAGGGGTTATTGTCTCATTTCATAAAATACAATGTGTATTTAACTCGAGATTGATATAATATGAAACGAGCATGAATACGACGGGTATTCACCAAATGGTATGAAAATCTGACATGCGAGTTCCATGTGCTATTAAAACAATTATTTACACATGAAACAATTATTAATTATTGGGTCGGGTGGTTTTATCGGAAGTATAGCCCGATTTATAATACAAAAACTAAACTTGCATTGGCACTTCTTATCAATACCAATGGGCACCTTAACAGTGAATATTTTAGGAAGTTTAATTATCGGTTTAATCATTGGACGGAGGCACTCGAAATTTTTTATCTTTTCATTAAAGATGAGTTGGAAAAAGTACCCAAAGGCTGTGTGGTTACAATGCACACGATAGACATTAGACTCAAAAAACAGGCATTTCAAAAAAAAACAAAATAATTCAAATCTATAAAAAATAAAGCCATGATAATAATTGAAACTCCCGGAATGAAAAAATGGGAAGCAGAATATTTGGTTCTCGACTATAACGGCACCCTGGCAATTGATGGTAAACTTATTCCGGGAATAAAGTCACTCCTGGAAAAGTTAAGCAGCCAGCTAAAAATTCACATTCTTACCGTCGATACTTTTGGAACTTCAAAACAAGAACTTGCCGAAATAAATTGCGAACTTGAAATTATTGATAAAGAAATGCAAGATGTGCATAAAGAAATCTATGTAGATCATCTTGTGCAAGAAAAAGTAATTGCTATTGGCAATGGTGCGAATGATGCATTAATGTTAGCAGCTGCCGGATTAGGAATACTTGTCATTCAAAAAGAAGGAGCTTCGGTAAAAGCACTTATGAATGCAGATATTGTTTGTAATTCGATTATTGACGCACTGGAACTGTTGACAAACCCACTGAGAATGGTAGCAACCCTGAGAAAATAAACTCAAAAAAAAAATAATATTTTATGTATAAAAAATTATTATTCAACAAATAAACAATTATGAAAGTATTAAAAGTAGAAGCAATCGAAATTCTCGATTCAAGAGGTAATCCCACGGTTGAAGTTAACTTAACCTTGGAAGACGGAACAAGTGCAAGAGCGATGGTGCCAAGCGGTGCATCCACTGGCGAACGTGAAGCATGTGAATTGCGCGACGGTGATAAAAAACGCTATGGTGGCAAAGGAGTTTTAAAAGCTGTAGCAAATGTCAACACAATTATTGCCAATAAAATTGAGGGTAAATGTTTTGGCAATCAACGCGAACTTGATTATTCCCTTATCGGGTTAGATGGGACTCCAAACAAAGCCCATTTAGGTGCAAATGCAATTCTTGGTGTTTCAATGGCTTTTGCGCGGGCAAAAGCATTGAGTGAAAAAACACCGTTATATCAATATCTTGGTGGTGCAAATGCTTATTTGTTACCTGTTCCTTGCATGAATGTCATAAATGGAGGCAGACATGCTGATAACAATGTCGATTTTCAGGAATTTATGATTGCACCTCACAATGCCCCGACTTTTACTGAAGCAATCCGTATGGGAGAAGAAGTTTTCCACGCATTGAAAAATGTGCTTAACAGCAAGGGATACAGTACTGGAGTTGGCGATGAAGGAGGCTTCGCTCCTAACCTCAAATCCAACGAAGAGGCCGTGGAAATAATCCTCGAAGCTATCGTAAAAGCGGGTTACAAACCGGGCGATGATGTGAGTATTTGCCTCGACCCCGCAGCAAGCGAACTTTGGGAAGATGGTAAATACAAAATGTTTAAAAGTACAGGAAAATTCCTTACAAGCGATGAAATGATTAGACTTTGGGAAAGTTGGACAAAACAGTATCCTATCGTATTACTCGAAGATGGACTGGCTGAAAACGATTGGGAGGGGTGGAAAAATCTGACACTGACTCTTGGCAATAAAGTTGAATTGGTTGGCGATGATATTTTCTGTACTAACAAAGAAATTTTGGCTGAAGGAATTTCAAAAAATGTGGCCAATTCAATTCTTATAAAATTGAATCAGATTGGAACTGTTACCGAAACACTCGAAACCATAGAGCTTGCATACAAAAATGGGTATAACTGTTTTGTTTCCCACCGTAGCGGCGAAACAGTCGACTGTTTTATTGCCGACCTTACTGTTGCCGTTAATGCCGGTCATCTCAAAACAGGTAGTGGTTGCCGGGGCGAACGCATAGAAAAATTTAACCAACTGATGCGTATTGAACATGAACTTGGAACTGGTTCCAAATTTGCCGGTATCAAAGCTTTTAAAAACAAATAAATTCAGAACTTCTGGTGGAAGTTTATTCTGCCGGAAGTTATGTTGTATTTAATTATCCTTGAAATAATGAAAACAATGAACAAATATAATAAGATTTTAATCGCCATTGATGGAAGCGAACACTCGTATAGAGTTGCTGAAAACGGGTTGGCACTTGCTCAGCAATTAAATGCTGAAGCTGCATTAATTTTCATTATTGACAAAACTAAAGCATCAGGTAATATAGATGCAAATGTGACTCCGAATGAAGCAGAAATCATTCTCAAAAAAGAAGCTGAATTGACTTTTGACAGCATAGCAAATACATTTGGATATAATGACTTTGTTCGATTTATGCCTGTAGGATTTCCGAAGGAGGATATTATAAAGATATCCGAAACATGGAAAGCCGACTTAATTGTAATAGGAAGTCATGGAAAATCCGGCATTGTCAACATTCTGATGGGAAGCGTAGCTGAATATGTACTTTATCATTCTAAAAAAGCGATTTTTTTTGTAAAATAGTATGAGAAAATTCAAGAAATCCCCTTGGGCATTTATAATTCTGATTGGAATAATCAGTTTGTTTTAGGATATGACACACGAAGGCGCACGTAGTATTATAGGCCCTTATTTAGCTATGTTGGGCGCAAGTGCCACAATTGTTGGATTTGTTGCAGGTTTTGGTGAGCTTATAGGCTATTCGTTACGGTTAACTTCCGGGGTTATTGCCAACAAAACAAAAAAATACTGGACAGTTACTTTTATCGGTTATTTTATCAATTTGCTCCGGTACCTGTCTTGGCGTTGGCAGGAAGTTGGCAAATGGCTGCTGTCCTTATGATTTTGGAACGTATGGGAAAAGCTATCCGCAATCCGGCAAGAGATACCATGCTTTCGCACGCTACCTCAGCAGTAGGTCATGGTAAAGGTTTTGGAATACACGAAGCATTAGACCAGATTGGAGCTGTAACGGGTTCGCTTATCGTTGACGCAGTATATCATTTCTCAGGCAGTTATCGTAAATCGTTTTCTGGCAATTATTGCTATTTCTATTTTGATTGCTGCCCGCATGGTTTACCCCGACACCAAAGACATGATAAGTGCTTATTATCAACTTGATTTATTTACTTCAAGCCAAAATACAGCTAGAAGTACCAATAAGAGTTATTCAACATGATTATCAGAAACAACCTTATCAATTCAGAAAAACCAGAAAACGAATTGAGACACTCTTTTCTCAACTTTATGACTAATTTATGATTCATCGAAATTACGCTAAGTCATTTGACGAATATAAAACAAGAATATTATCCAAAATTACAGCTTTTACGATTATTCAAATGATAACCAGATTATCAAACAGGAATACAAACAATCTAAAATCACTTGTAGTCTAAATGTACGCGAGTTAATTTAAATAGTTTAAACAGAAAAAGATACTTTTAGTGATGCAATCTGTAATCTTGTAGAAGAAAACTAACATATAGAACATAAATTTACATTCCCCACAAGCGAGAGGTTTGAGGATTAAGAGGAAATAGCAGGTATACTAAACATCCTATTTCCTCAACTTTCCGACAAAAATTTCAATTTTCGATTCCCAATTTCCCAATATTGATTGTATTTACGCAATCTCTCAATCTTTAGCAAAACCTTCAGGGCAATATTTTGCATTTTACGATGTGTGAATCATGCAATAATCTACAAAAATTTTGTAACACAATTCAGGCTGAAAGTATTGATCTTTGCCTAATGTGGTAAATATTTTTTTAAACAGTGTTTACAGTACTATTTCTACAAATAGAAATTAAAATCAGTTATAATTAGATTGCCCAATGAAAAAACTTATCGTATTTGATTTAGACGGCACACTTGCAGAAAGTAAATCGTCACTCGATGCTGAAATGGCTGTGCTGCTGAATAAGCTTCTCGGTATTGTCAAAGTAGCTATTATTTCAGGAGGTGGATGGCCACAATTTGAAAAACAAATTCTCTCCAATCTTCCCAATGCCGTACGTTTGGAAAACTTATCGCTACTTCCAACCTGCGGCACACAATTCTATCAATATAACGGAGCTTGGGAAAAAATATATTCAGAAGATTTCAACACAGAAGAAAAAAAGAAAATCATGGATGCATTGAAAAATACGCTTGATACAGTTGGTTTCAACATTGAAAAAGTTTGGGGTGAAACGATTGAAGATCGTGG
>DAIQOQ010000159.1:0-6579 GCA_036787795.1 Paludibacter sp.
TTCGTACTAGTACAACGGTTTTGAACAAAAAAAAGTCCCTTCATTAATTAAAATGAAAGAACTTTCCAATTCTTTAGGGAACGATGTATCTTATTTTGTGAAATATTCTTTCACTTTATCGTTGTGTACAATTTCTTCCTGGAACATATAAGCACCGGTCTTAGGTGATTTCACCATTTTAATAACCTTTGCGAACGAACGTCCTTCTCCTTTTTGGAGAGATGCAACCGCTTTCTTAGCCATGATTCAGATATTATTTAATTTCTTTGTGTAATGTTACTTTCTTCATTATGGGGTTGTATTTTTTCAACTCCAAACGTCCCGGTGTATTTTTTCTGTTTTTCACAGTAATATAACGTGATGTTCCGGGCAGACCGCTTTCTTTATGCTCTGTGCATTCCAAAATAACTTGGACTCTTGCTTCTTTCGATTTTTTCGCCATTGTGTAGTTCTCCTAAAAATTATGCGTATAAATAGCCTTTTTCTGACGCTTTTTTAATGGCAGCATCTAATCCAATTTTGTTGATGGTACGTAGTCCGTTAGCCGAAACATTCAAGCTAATCCAGGTATCTTGCTCTACCCAATAGAATTTCTTTGTAAACAGGTTCACATCAAATGTTCTTTTGGTACGACGTTTTGAGTGTGATACGTTGTTTCCTACCATTGCTTTTTTACCGGTAATCTGACAAATTTTTGACATTTCTATATCTTTTTATTGTTTACATTTTTTCTCAAAAACAGTGTGCAAAAGTATAGTATTTTTTTCAATCACACAAGCTTTTTCAGTCTTTAAATTTCAATTAATATGGAAGCCTAATTCGAAGCTCAAATAAATAACTGATAATGTTTTATTTAGTTTGAAGAATTTCTTTCAACATAAGTAATGCAGCTTGTGTTGCACGTAGGATATTCTGCTCTCGCAAAGACCCAAATCGAAATTCCCGACTCAAAGTCACTTTTGCCGAACTTACTGCAATCCAAACAGTTCCAACCGGTTTTTCAAGAGTACCTCCAGCTGGACCCGCAATTCCAGACGTGGCAACGGCGACATCTGCTTTCAATAACTTACGTACACCTTCAGCCATTTGCTCTACAACCGATTGACTTACCGCTCCATACTGAGCTAAGCTTTCGGCAGAAACCTGTAAAACATTTGTTTTTATTTCATTGGAATAAGCCACCACCGAACCTTTAAAAAATTCAGAGCTACCTGGAATTAAGGTAAACTCATGAGCAATATTGCCACCGGTACAACTCTCGGCAGTTGCAACCATCAGCCCTTTCTCTTTCAGTAAATCGCCCACCAAATTCTGAATGGGCACATCCTCATAAGCCACAATTGCATCACCAAGAAGCTGCGACAACTTATCCACCTGTTGATTGATGCTAAATTCGAGTGCCAGCATATCATCCAACAACCCACTCAATCGAAGCTTTATAATACCGGAATTTGGCAAGTAAGCCAACCTTATATATTCCGGCAATTGATTTTCCCAATCTGCAATTTTCAAAGCCAAAGCAGACTCCGGATAACCATAAACCTGCACTGTTTTATGAAGTAATACGGGAGTTTTAAACAAGTTTTGTAGTCGCGGAATAATTTCCGAACTCATCGCCTGCTTCATTTCGTATGGCACACCCGGCATAGAGACAATAACTTTACCGGCTTTCTCAAACCAGGTAATCGGGGCAGTGCCAACAAGATTCTGAATTACCGTACAGTTTTCAGGCACCATTGCCTGAGCTCGAGTCAGCTCATTTATAACAA
The DNA here is from genome assembly GCA_036787795.1 of Paludibacter sp. Lineage (GTDB taxonomy): Bacteria > Bacteroidota > Bacteroidia > Bacteroidales > Paludibacteraceae > Paludibacter. Next base: position 1,770 of record DAIQOQ010000159.1, read on the forward strand.
AAGCAGGACGACTGGCAAACAATTGCTCAATATTTTGCAATACAGCCTTGTCAAAAATCAGTTTTGTATTGAAAAACTTAACTAAAGTTTGTTTCGTTATATCGTCATTCGTAGGACCTATTCCTCCCGTAAAAAGTACAACATCTGCTCTCTCCAGAGCCAGATTCAGCGAATCAATAATATGTTTTTCATCATCGTGAATTGATGTTATTTGAACCAATTCAAAACCACACTTATTTAATTCTGTGGCCATCCATGCAGAGTTAGTATCAACTATCTGTCCAATAAGAATCTCATCACCAATGGTAATAACCTCCACCTTCACACGATTTGTTTTCATTTTATTTTCTGTTTTTTAATTCGGTATCAGCTATCTCTAATTGTTCATACCAAGCCTCACCAAACCTGCGAATCAACGGTTCTCTCAAAAATTTGTATATCGGCGTACTCAATTTTCCTCCAAGTGTACGAGCGCAATTACACACATTCCAACGATGATAATTTACAGCTGTAAACTCATCATACTTTTGCAAACGCACCGGGTATAAATGACAAGAAATCGGTTTGTAAAAATCAGTTTTTCCATCGCGATAAGCTTTTTCGATGGCGCACTTACAAACTCCGGTTTCATCTGTATATGTGAAAACACATTCAGCGCCATTCACAATGGAAGTTACCGGCTCGCCGTCGTCATCAATATACGAAACACCCTGTTTGCGTATTACTGCCTTCGATGTCTCGGTTAGGTCATCCCATATTACAGGGAGCAGGTCTTCTATGATTTTCACCTCTGCATCTTCCAATGGTGCACCATCATCGCCTTCTATACAACAAATTCCCTTGCAGGAGCCCAAATCACATACAAAATGCTCATCGAGCAACTCAAGACTTATTATAGTATCATCAATTTGTAACATTTCATTTAATTATAAGTAAACAATAAAAAAGCATCCATCCACAATCAGTTATCATCATGCCCCTTCAAAACAGGTATACTGATATGATATTTCACAGCCAAAATACGAGTCAAAATTACAGAAGCAGCAGATAAAATTTGTGTTATCGTGGAAGAAAAATGAGCTTCGTAACAGCAAAGAAACACCACTCCCCCAATCACACAAGCTAAAGCATAAATATCTTTTCGAAAAATCAACGGGAGTTCATTAATCAAAATATCACGGGTAATTCCACCCACAGAGCCAGTTATCATACCCATTACAATGGCAACCCAGAAAGGAAAGCCCGCATCTAATGTCCGCTCAATACCAACAACAACAAACAACCCTAACCCAATAGTATCAAAAATAAAAAATGTATTATTAAGCCTGATAATAAATTTGCCAAACAAAATAACTGAAATGAGGGCCAATCCTGTCACAATAAGATATGAGGGTTGAGTCATCCAAAACGGAGTAACATTCAACAACAAATCACGAGTCGTTCCACCACCAATTGCTGTAACCAATCCTACAACATATGCGCCAAACCAATCAAAACGCTTTGCCGAAGCCAATCTGATTCCACTTATTGCAAAAGCAAAAGTTCCTGCATAATCTATCAAATGGATAAAATTCATATTGAGCAGAAAGTGTCATTAAAATTACGAAAAAAGCGTATCAAAGAAATTTGATACGCTTCAATCAATATATTTTGATATCAATTTATTTCTTTGCTGGCAAAGCCTGATTTGCTGGTGCCTTTGCTGCTTCTGGATTTTCTCCAAAATTTGGTGCTACTACACCTGGTTCAGCCTGCTTTGCATGTTGAACTTGATCTTTGATTTCAGATTCGTTATTTAAACCTGTAGACTGATGTTTATGCACACCAACAGATACAACTGAAAGCACTACCACAGCAGCTACCAATCCCCAAGTCATTTTCTCAACAAAATCTGTAGTTTTCCGAACTCCCATAATCTGATTTGAAGAAGAAAAACCAGCAGATAGACCTCCACCCTTTGAGTTTTGTACCAAGACGAATAACGTAAGTAAAATAGATAAGACTACAATTAAAATGATAATAGCAATGTACATAATATTGTTTATTTTTTTGAGTTTGCGATAATTTTTTCCAAAAACCGAATTTGGTCTGCAAAGTAAACACTTTTTTTCGGATTATTCAAATTTAATACCTTCAATATTTCAATAGCTTCAGCATATTTCTTTGCGACAATGAGCTCTTTTGCTTTATTTTCCGAAATTATCTCAGATCCCGGGTCTATCCCATACATCTGCTTTTCTTCTTCAGGAACAATATTAAGCTCTTCCAAATTAATATCACTTTTTTCCATGACTATTTCCGGAGAAGAAGTAACAACGGCACGAGCCAATTTTAATCGTTCAGCCAGATTTTTTAAAGACTGCTTTGTGTCCCCTCCATCGGATTCAACAATATTCATTAAATCAAAATAATCACCAGCCGATTTAGTTGCCCGCTCCCTCCGAAATGCTACCGGAGAGACTAACCTTTCAGGATTAAGATAATAATATAACCAACGGCGACTTGAGCAATATAGAGAGGCTATTTTTAGATTACCTGCAAATTGAATACTTTTCGAATCTTTCAATGCCTTAACATAGAACAATCGCGTTGCAGCAAAATACGGATATAAATCCACCAACTCTTTAAAATCAGACATATGCTCTGAAGCAACCAATTCCGGTTTTCTTACAATAGCTATAAATTCTTCATGCGTCATAGTTTACTATACATTAGCATTAAATAAAGAGATTTTCAGGTTTATCAAATTGCAAATATCTGTCGACTACAATTACCATTTCGCAACAGTGTCATTGTAAATATTATCAACAATATCAGCTATCATTAACTTCATTAATGCATCCTGAACATCAGTCAGCATGCTATGACTGTCAAAAGTTTGAAAAGCAGAATAGGTCTTTTCAAAATCATCTTCCGGATTCGAATTATTTGAAAAACGGACTTTAATTGTGAGTGTAAGCTTTGTTTGCGAGGCATAGGTATCAGCCGAGATAGCCATTGGAGTTAACTGGTAACCAACTATTTCACCTTCCAAATGCATTTCCCCACCTTTTTTTAGCACTTGTAACCGGGTTTGTTTACTATATGCATCCCGTAATGTTTCAGAAAATTCCTGCGAAAGAGGAGGATACACAAGTTCTGCGGTATTAGGAAAATCCGTAATTGAAATAGATCTTACTTTATTATAGTCAATATTAGACCCATTGAATTTATATGATATTTTGCATGAAGTAAGCAATATCGATAAAACTAGCCCTACCAGCAGGGTTGTCAATTTTACATTGAACTTATTATTTATATTCATATGATGGGCCTTATTCTATTCCGTATTCTTTTATTTTTCTATACAATGTTCTTTCAGATATTTGCAACTCATCTGCAGCAGCTTTACGCTTACCCTTATATTTATCCAACGTTGTTTTTATCATCTGACGCTCCATATCCTCCAACGTAAGAGGTTTATGATGCGTTTCTAGCTCATGATACTCTTCAGCTTCTTGTATTGTTTCAGCATCATCGTAAGTATTTGTAAACTGCTTCGTATCCCGGGCTAATTTATCACTTTTAAAGTCTACAGCAGCTGTCGGTGTAGATATAATTGTATCTTTTCGATTCAAAAAAGCCGATTGATAGTTTATCTCGGGTTCAGGCACTTCCGTTTGTTGATTATTCATGATGTCATGAACCAATTTTTTCAAATCGTTCATGTCCTTTTTCATATCAAAAAGAACTTGATACAGAATTTCCCGTTCGCTATTAAATGTTTTATGGTCATTTACTGAGTTTGAAAACAACGCCGGCAATCGTTCTACATTATCTTGGGGTAAATAAGTACGTAAAATAGCTGAAGTAATCTCTCTTTGTTGTTCAATAACTGAAATTTGCTCTGTTATATTCTTCAATTGACGAACATTCCCATTCCAATAATAATTTGTCAAAAGAAGCTTAGCATCATCAGTTAACTTGACTGACGGCATTCGGTACTTTTCAGCAAAATCTGAAGCAAATTTTCGAAACAATAAAACGATATCATCCTTTCTTTCGCGAAGAGCAGGAACAGCAATGGGCACCGTATTCAATCGATAAAATAAATCTTCCCTGAATTTGCCATCACGTGTAGCCTGAGACATATTCAAATTAGTAGCAGCTACTACTCGTACGTTTGTTTTTTGAGTCTTAGACGAACCCACCTTAATGAATTCTCCAGCCTCCAAAACGCGGAGCAAACGAACCTGAGTAGAAAGAGGTAACTCACCTACTTCATCCAAAAATATTGTACCACCATCAGCCACCTCAAAGTATCCTTTTCGGTCAGCAGTTGCTCCTGTAAAGGATCCTTTTTCATGGCCAAACAATTCTGAATCAATAGTGCCCTCAGGGATAGCACCACAATTCACAGCAATATAAGGTCCATGCTTCCGATGGCTATAATAATGAATAATTTGAGGAAAATTTTCTTTTCCGACTCCACTTTCACCTGTAATTAGTACCGATAAGTCAGTTGGTGCGACCTGTACTGCAATATCAATTGCTCTATTCAACAATTCTGAAAACCCTATAATTCCAAAACGTTGTTTTACTGCCTGAATTTCTGATTGTTGCATATATCTATAAATTTTAGACTGTAATTATGGCATAAATACGCATGACAAAATTACTAATAAAAACAATAGAATTAGCACACCTATGATCAAAAAAAGTAAAATTATCGAATTAGGCTTAACATCACAAATCAATAGTATCAATCCAAAACTATTCTAATCTCCACAAAATAAAAAAAGGAAGCCGAATTAGATTCTACTCCCTTTTT
>DAIQOQ010000160.1:0-2266 GCA_036787795.1 Paludibacter sp.
ATAGTTGTCAGCCAATGGCTTTTTGTGTCAATCAGGTATTTCCAACTTTCCACACTGATCAGCATCAGACTTTGCTGCTGGATAAAATCGGCACTGACAGATCGTTCATTCATCATATGTATATGGTTGGGAGCTATTTGTTCTATGGCACGAATCGATTCTTTTAGTTCCGCATTTTTATTGATCTGATTATTCATATCAATAAAAGAAATTTGCGAACCGGAAAAATTGATCAGTTTCTGAGCAAAACCGATCAGAAAAGTATCGTTAGGAGTTATAACCGGAATGCAGATAGTATCTGTTTTACTGAACCCTTTGTCGATAAGAACGCCCACCGAAACTTTACTTTTAGCAATGATGGATCGGGTTCTTTCGTCAAACGGAGAATTTTCAAAAAGGCTTTCTTTTCCAATTACCTGATTAAGCAATCTGTCGGGATTAATAATGCGGGTGGTGAATCCCAGAATTTTTCCGAGCAGACTTCCTTCGAATATAGACTGACCGATTCCAATCAGAAGCAAATCATATTCGCCTTTATTGGCCACTTCGGTAATATCGGATTCAATATCACTGGTTACTTTAAAAAGCGTGGTAATTTTCTGATTCAGATATTTCGATTCTTCAAAGATTGGAGCGAAACTCTCATTCTCGTATGTTTCCAGATTAAACTGATGCAGCTTAGCACTCGGGAACAAATGCATAGCCGTAATGCCCGCATCACCCGTTGTTTCCTTTATCAAACAGTTAGCCAATCGCACCAATGACTTTCCAGTCTCCGGTTCGCCAAATGAAACCAGAATTTTAAACTTACGGATCCGACTTATTTCATCAGCTTTATCGTCAGCTTTCGATTTAAACGCCCAATTAATCAGATTCAGAGCAGGACCTGTCATAAAGGTAGTTACCAAAGCCATGATCACCATCATAGCAAATACTTTCGGAGTCAATATACCTAAGTCATACCCGATATTCAGCACTACCAGCTCCATCAAGCCCCGCGTATTCATCAAAGCACCTATAGTCAGACTATCCTTCCAACTCTGGCGTACAAACTTTGCAGCCATAGCACTACCTATAAATTTTCCGGTGATAGCCACCAGAATGATCAGACCTGTTACTTTCCAAAGGTAAACATCGTTCAGCAGCCCTATTTCGGTACGTAAACCGGTAAACACAAAAAACAGCGGAAGCAACAGAACCAGAGCCACATCTTCAATTTTCTCAATAAAAAGATTCCGGAACTTCTGATTGGCAGGCATAATGGCACCCGCCATAAAAGCCCCAAACAAAGCATGGATACCAATAATTTCGGTAGCCCAGGCCGACAAAATAAGTGTTACTAAAAAGATGGCAACAATAGATTTACTCAGGTTGGCACTTGATGTATGCAAGTCACCCACCCGTTTCAGAAACGGACGAACAATCTTAATCATCAGAAACACATAAGCCAGTGCCAGCAAAATGGTGTACAGCGAACTAACAAACGAACCCGCCTTGGCAATGGCAATAACAGCCGCCAGAATACTCCAACCCGTAATATCGTCGGCAGCCGCACAGGTTATGACTACCGTTCCAAGTCGGGTTTTATGAATTCCCCGCTCTTGCACAATGCGCGCCAGCACCGGAAAAGCCGTGATACTCATGGCTATTCCGACAAACAGCCCAAAAGAAGTAAACCTTACTCCCTCCGGCGCAAAGGACCCATAGATAAAGTAGGCCAGCCCCATCCCCAGCGAAAAGGGAAGAATGATACTGGCATGGCTAATCACCACCGCATCGTGTGCTTTATTTTTCAGTACGTTGATATCTATCTCCATACCCACGATAAACATAAATAAGATAAGTCCTATCTGACTCAAAATATTCAGATTTCCCAAGGATTGAGCAGGGAAAAGAGCTGCCGAAAATTCAGGGAAATACATGCCAATAAGCGAAGGCCCCAGTACAATACCAGCCAGGATTTCACCTATTACACTCGGCTGTCCGATTTTTTTACAGAACCACCCAAACAGTCGTGCAACTAATATAATGGTCACTATCTGTGCCAATAGAATGGCCAACGGATGTCCGATGTTTTGCAGCAACGAATGCATAAACTCCACCCAATGTGAGTTACCTGTATTGGGCAAAACTATTTTAGAGCTTATTTCCTGACTGGACCCCATCAGGTCAATCCAGTATATCAGAGCCGAAAAACTCCCTATAATCAGCACATAAAAGAATACATTTCTAAATCTCTTCATCATATTTCATTGTATTTGATTTT
>DAIQOQ010000160.1:2366-3656 GCA_036787795.1 Paludibacter sp.
CCGAAACTATTATGTAGCAAAACCGGAAAAATTTGTAACGAATCAGATTTTCACCTTTTCGAGAAAGGCATTACGATACACCTCACTCAGATAAAACATAAGTGGGGTGTTTTGTTCATTAAGGATGTTGGAAGTTATCTGGTCGGAAGAAAAATGACTGACAATATCAAGAGCTATTATCTCCTGCTTGTTGATGCGGCAAAACCGATGTGCAGGAAGTAGCGTTTGTAGTTTTTCAAAAGAGATATTCTTTAAACAAATACGGGTACCATCTTTAAGCAATGCATCTTTATCCCGACTATCAATAGCCGATGCACGTAGGTAACACAGCCGGTCGAAATACAGCAATGACTTGCCCTGATCAGTATTAAGTTGCACAAAATTTTTGCTATGCCGACTATCGTCGATCTGTTTGATGGCTTTTTGTACCGCCTTTTGGAGTCTCTCCAGCTGAATAGGTTTCCGTACAAAGTCCACCGCATCCAAATCAAAAGCCTCGGCCGCATACTCCTTGTGAGCTGTAATAAATATCACCGGTTTTCCCTGTAGCAGGTGAGCCAGTTCAATACCGTTCATTTGAGGCATTTCAATATCAAGCAGGCACAAGTCAAACTCCAGACCGGCCGACTCGGCTAGAAACACATCAGGGCGATCAAAAGCTTTTACCACTTCCAACTCCGGAATTTGTTCGCAGAGCATTTTCAAATAGGTCAGCCCCGGCAATTCATCATCGAGCAGCAAGCACTTTAACTTTGTATTCAAAGAGATTTATGGTTAGACGTGTTACAAATACATTTTCTTCCGTATAGCTATCCAGCTTAAAGTTATCCTCATAGATAATTTTCAACCGTTGTTCCAGGGTTTTCAGCCCTATGCCGCCTTTTTCCTTCTTCATCGGAGCTTTGGCTGAAATCTTATTGGCCACGGTAAGCATAAACTGATTGTCCTTAAACTCCAGTGTGATGGCAATAAAAGCATCGGGATTTTGAATATCGGCATGTTTGAAGGCATTCTCTATCAAATCGATGGAGATAAGTGGAGCCAACAGTTTTTGTTCATACAAAGGTTCCGTATCATTTATCCGCGTTTTCACCTTCAGGTCGAACAGCGGGCTTACCTTTATTTTATTAATCTCTATCAGGTTTAACGCAAAGTCTATCTCCTCTTTGGGAGTAACAAATTCCCTGCGACTTTCGTACAATATATAATCCAGCACATTGGCCAGTTTATCGATGGCAAAATAAGTCTGATAGGCATGCGACTGGATGGAGTTCAGTATATTCTTAAACA
>DAIQOQ010000160.1:3756-6523 GCA_036787795.1 Paludibacter sp.
TTATTTCAGGAAGAATTCATTGAGATCAGTGCTAAAAATTGCATGCTCAATACTAAAACAATTCTTACCGGTGAGATGACTCCAAGTCATCCGATCAGTAACCGATACAAGAAAAAAGCAGATCTATTCTCACGAACAGATCTGCTAGAATAACCTTAATCTAAACTTTAAAAAAGCTTATGAAAAATTCACGTACAAATATAGTAATTTTTCGAATAAAAAATATTTGTAGGTATAAAAATAACATTATTGAGCTCTTAAGTTATCAAGTGAGGGCAGAAGCTCCTATCGTGTTCGTAGTGTAACACCAGCTAGCACTCGCCCTAAAACAACACAATAGGATAAAACGCATACTGATAGAATGACTTGAAGTCATCCTATCAGTAGAAGACACAAAATAAAAGCAGATCTGTTCTCACGAACAGATCTGCAACCTTACTATTAACCTTAATAATACGTAAAACTATGCTTATGCTTTACTTACACGCGCAAATGTGATTATTTTTTGAATAATACGCATAAATAGACAGAAAAAAAACATAGCTTTTTTGCTTTAAGCATTTATCGCCTAACCAGAAAAAACTCAATGATTCCGCAGCGCCACTAGCAATGCACCGGTAATATAAGCTGCCACCCACCAGATATATGCACAGCGGGTGTAGATATTCAGGATTTTATTGGCAGTTTGAACCGCGCCGTTCCGGGGTTTATACCTCCACAGCAACAGGGTGTCGATAGTCATTCCCAGCAAAGACGAATAGCCGATAAGTCCATGAAAAGTAATCCCTCCCTGTGTTGACCCGAGGATCATCAGGATGGTAGCAGAAATATCGAGTATAACGCCGATGGTGAAATGTAGCAGTACATCTGGAGTAATTTGTCGGCGACGTTGTTCCTTAAAAAAACCGATGGAATAGGAAATCAATGCCAGCGTTACCACCACAGAACCGATTATGGAAAAAACTTTCATAATTGTATTGTTGAATTAAGAATAAACTGATTTCTATTGTTATTTAAGCCCTGACGGACTGCTCCTTTTATCGCACTCCGGTGTAGGAAATCACTTCGTTTTTCCGTTGTTGGAACCCGACTATTCGAATCCGATCTTTTTAGCAGCAAAAGCCGTGCTAAGTTGCAACATAGCCTCGCTCTTTACCTGATCCACCTTACTTATTGTGCTCCAGAAACGGATTGTCAACGAGCAACTTTCGGGGGTAACTTTAGTATATAATATCACCGGTTTACGGTGTGCTATCACACTCGGAATAACTTTCATCGTATCATTAATTACTTCGTTAATCACGTTGGCATCAAGTTCATCACCCGACAGCGAGAAGGTGAGCGTTACCCGTTTCTGATCGTTGCTGTAAGTCCAGTTCACGATGTTCTGCGACAAAATAACGCCGTTCGGGATAATGACTTCAGCCCCATCGGCAGTATTCAGCGTACTGGCACGTAGGCCTATTTCTTTTACCTTACCTGCTTGTCCGCTTACCTCTATTTCATCGCCTATCTGCAATGAGCCGTCGAAAATAAGAATAATACCCGACACAAAGTTATTGACTATGGCCTGCAAGCCCATACCGATACCTACACCCAAGGCCCCCAACAAGAAGGTGAGTTTGTCTATCGGCAATCCCGATGCGGCAATAGCCAGCAGGTAACCGCCGATAAGCACCAGCAAGCGGGTGATAAGCAGGCGCGAGTGCTGCCCCTTGGTAACAGGTGCCAGATCCTCGGTCTCCATACCCGTTTCTCCAAACAAAAAGCTGATAAGGCGTTGCAGGATATGTGCCAACCAAATGATAGCAAAAAACAGAATCACACTGATAAGTTGAAAAGAAATGCTTCCTATGGTTCGGGGAGCAGTGAGCATATCCACCACATCGCGACTAAGGCTATGATATATATTCAGATTGGAAGTAAGCATAATGAGCCAGATGATCACAGCCAGTATCACCAGCGGAATCCGGATTTTTTTTATCACCGTGGAGCCATCAAAGGGTTTATCAATTCCTTTCTTCAACCGACTACTTTGCAATTGCACTAAAATAATTTCGACAATAACTTCGATGAATACGGTCAACACAATTACCTGCGTAAGGGCAGTGATACCCGACATACCCAATATGCCCGACAAAGAGAACCGTCCGAATATATTAAACAGAATACTCAAAGCGGATAAAACAACCGATACAACAACCGATGTTTTTATCCATAAAAAGTAAGGCCTTTGTTTACTGAGCTTTTTATAAAAACGGATGGAGAAATAGATAATACCAACTTGTATCACCAGCATCCACACGCGGGTTATAAATGTGGGTTCTGCAAATAAATAAGTCAGCATATCCACCACAAGCAATGCAATCAATGCCAGCCAGTGCAGCCTGAAAGTATGGTCTTCCCGCTTCAATAAAATGCTCAATGAAACTACCAATAGCAGAAAATATTCGATGGCTATATACGACGTAGGGGCATAAGCATCAAAAAAAGGCATCAGGCATAACAACAACAGCAAAACGGATAAAACAGGATGCACATTGAGGTATTGCAGATTCAGAAAATCATAAGATTCTTTCCCTGCGCGAATGGTCTTCAGCAGTTTTCGCTTGAGGAATAGCCATAAGAAAAGGAGAGCTCCCAGTAGTAGGATAGTAATTCGGTTTCCCCATGTCTGACTTATATAATACCCGATTGCTTTTTGTTCGCTGCCAAACATCGTCAGCGTTTTTTTCGTAGGATCCTTACTTATACTATCCGGTTTAGC
>DAIQOQ010000161.1:0-6493 GCA_036787795.1 Paludibacter sp.
TTTTGCGGAGAGGAAGAGATTCGAACTCTCGATACCCTTTAGGGGTATATACGCTTTCCAGGCGTACCTCTTCAACCACTCGAGCACCTCTCCGTATTTTTTGGAAGCGCAAATGTATAAAAATAAACCGAGATACGAAAATTAAGATTGAAGAATGGCAGAATTAAATTGAGAATAAGTCTTTCGCATTTTGGGTCGTTTGGCGGTCTAAATCTTCTATAGAACAATTGTACACTTCAGCTAGTTTATTAGCAACGAGTTGCACGTAGGCACTTTCATTGCGTTTGCCCCGGTGTGGGGCGGGTGTGAGATAAGGTGAATCTGTTTCGAGCAGGATGTGCCTAAGGTCGATTTGCGATACTACAGCAGCCAAACCGGAGTTTTTGAATGTAACAATACCATTGATGCCTAGTAAAAACCCTCCGAAATTGATGATTTCCTGCGCTTGCTCAATGCTACCGGTGAAACTATGAAACACTCCTTTTAGGTCTCTGTTCTTATATGGTGCTAAGGCATTCATTGTTTCGCGGAATGAATCGCGGGTATGAATGATCACTGGCAGCCTATACTCCAATGCCCAGTCGATTTGCTGTTGAAATGCTTTTGTTTGCTGAGCTAGAAAAGTTTTGTCCCAATACAAATCAATACCTATTTCGCCCACGGCAATATAGCTCCGGCGCTCCAGTTCCGATTTTATCAAAGCCAGTTCGGTTTCGTAATCTTCTTTTACACTGGTTGGATGTAAGCCAATTGCAGCATAGCAGTAATCGGGATATTCAGCTTCCAAAGCCAGCATTGGTTGTAATGTACTGCTGTCGCAATTTGGCAGGATGATTTGCTGGATACCTGCTTCTTTGGCACGTAGAATAACTTCTGTGCGATCGGCATCGAATTCTTCGGAATATATATGGGAATGGGTATCAATCAACATAATTCATAATGGATAATGCACAATTTATAATTGAAGTGCAAAGTTAATCTCAAATTGCTGAATACACAAAGTGCAATCTTAGAAGCTAAGACTGCACTTTGAAATTATTCAATGAATAACAATAAATATTGCGCAATAACAATAAATATCGCAAAGCTAATAACGCCGGAGGCTAATATCATACGAAGTATAAATAACGCCGAAGGCTAATATCGTGAAGTATCATTATTCCCACTCAATAGTTGCGGGTGGTTTAGAGCTAATATCATATACTACCCGGTTTACACCTTTCACTTTATTGATAATTTCGTTTGACATTTTGGCCAGGAACTCGTAAGGAAGTTGTGCCCAGTCGGCCGTCATGGCATCGGTAGAAGTTACGGCGCGGAGTGCAACAGCGTTTTCGTACGTACGTTCGTCGCCCATTACACCAACCGATTGCACCGGAAGCAGAATAACCCCCGCTTGCCAAACTTTGTCGTATAGATTCCATTCGCGCAGTCCGCTGATGAAGATGTCGTCGGCTTCTTGCAGAATACGTACTTTTTCAGCGGTAATATCACCCAGAATGCGCACTGCCAATCCCGGTCCTGGAAAAGGTTGACGTTTGATAAGGTGATGCATCATGCCAAGCTGCCCCCCTACGCGGCGTACTTCATCTTTGAAAAGTAAGCGTAAAGGTTCGCAAAGCTTCAGATTCATTTTCTCGGGGAGTCCACCCACATTGTGGTGCGATTTAATCACCGTCCCGGTAATAGATAGTGATTCGATAATATCAGGATAAATGGTGCCTTGGGCTAACCATTTTACATCTTTTATTTTATGAGCTTCTTCGTCGAATATATCGATAAAGCCAGAACCGATAATTTTACGTTTCTTTTCCGGATCGGAAACACCTGCCAGCGCTTTGTAGAAACGCTCTTTTACGTTTACTCCGATTACGTTCAAACCAAGGTGCTCGTAATCTTTCATTACATTTTCAAACTCATTTTTGCGGAGTAAACCATGATCGACAAAAACACAGGTAAGGTTTTTACCAATGGCTTTGTTGAGCAATACGGCAGCTACCGACGAATCGACACCTCCAGAGAGAGCCAGTACCACTTTGTCGTTGCCTAATTGTTTTTTCAGATCGGCTACTGTGCTTTCTACAAACGAGGCTGGTGACCATTCCTTAGAGCATCCGCAAATGTTGAGGAAATTATCCAATAAGGTCGTTCCATCGATAGTGTGAAATACTTCGGGGTGAAACTGTACGCCCCAGGTTTGTTCTCCTTCGATGTGAAAAGCTGCCAGATCAACATCGTCGGTGCTGGCAATCTTTTTAAATGTATCAGGAATCCGGGTGATAGAGTCACCGTGCGACATCCATATTTGTGAGCCAGACTTAATACCTTTCATTAAAGCATCATTCGGGTCGATAAATGAAAGATTAGCACGACCATATTCGCGCGATCCGGCTGATTCTACATTGCCACCGGAAGTAAAAGCCATAAACTGCGCACCGTAACAGATACCTAATACAGGAAATTTTCCGCGGATAGAGCTTAAGTCTGTTTTAAATGCCGTAGGATCGTATACCGAAAACGGACTTCCGGAAAGAATAACTCCTTTGATATTATCGGTTTGTTCGGGAAACTTGTTGTAAGGCAGAATTTCGCAATACTCATTAAGCTCGCGTAAGCGACGTGCAATTAATTGTGTGGTTTGTGAACCGAAATCGAGGATGATAATTTTTTCCATAAAGTTGTTATCGTTGAGCTGATGGTGTGTTGAACTGAAAAGTGGCACAAAAGTACGAAAAATGTGATGTTTGTGCAAGGACTGTAAATCGATTTAATATTAATATAGCAATGATCAACTGAATAAAACAAACAAGCTCAGGATTCATAATGTGAGTTTGTGCAGATAATCCATATTGTCTTTAATTAGTTTTCTTATGTGACAAATTCGTATAAAAGTTTGTCCGTCTACTATTATTTTGTACGTTTGCAGTCTGAATTATTCTTGTAATCAATACAAATTCTCCAGTACTTGTTCTTTTGACTAGACGAATGGATTAAAATCCTGATTTTATGATTGAATTAGATTTAAGAACGGTTTTCTTTAATTTCCTGCTTACTGCTTTGGTATGCCTTACAGTAATGTTCTTTCTCTGGTATCAGGCTCGTGATCGTTTTAAAGGAATAGAATATTTAGTTTTGGATATGCTCTTTCAAGTTCTGTGTATAGGACTGATCTTTCTTCGTGGCTATATTTCTAAGTTTATTTCGATTGATGTGTCGAATACCTTGGGGGTAACCGGAGCTTTATTGGGATTTATAGGGCTTGAATATTTCGCAGATAAGAAAAGTAATCAGTTACACAACATAATACTAATCGTTGCATTTTTTGTTGTTCACACCTACTTTACCTATGTAAATTCAAATCTGGCTATCCGAAACCTTAATTCGGCGATAGTTTACTTGATTATTTGTTCACAATGTGCCTGGCTACTGCTGCGAAGGCTGACTAAAATATTTTCCCGCATCTATTTTCATGTAGGTATTGTGTTTGTTTTATTCTCGGTAGTTAATCTTAGTCGCATTCTTTATTTCTTTTTTAGTAAGCACCTCTCTTTAGATTATTATCATGGCAGGGGTTTTGATATGTTTGTGGTTATATCTTATCAAACCTTATTTCTTCTGCTTGTGTTTTTTCTAACCCTCATGGTCAATAAGCGATTGTTGAGCGATATTAGTACGCAGGAAGAAAAATTCTCGAAAGCATTTCATTCAGCTCCCTATGCTATTATGTTAGCGCGGTTGTCGGACGGTAAAATTGTAGAAGTGAATGATGGTTTTAAACGAATATTGGGATATAATGCAACGGAAGCTACAGGTAAAACAACGGAAGGATTGCATATCTGGTCAAATATTGCTGATCGAGGTCATTTTATTGAACTACTAAATGAAACAGGGGCTGCAAGCAATGTTGAATTTCCGTTTCAAAAAAAATCGGGGGAGAGAATTATGGGTGAGATATCGGGCGAAATCATAAACATAAACAATGAGAAATGCACGTTGACAGTGATCCATGATATTACTGATAAAAAACTTGCAGAAAAAAAACTGGTAGAATCTCAGGGTTTGTTGAGACGGTTTGCTTCGCACTTGCAAAATGTAGGAGAAGAAGAAAAAGTACTTTTAGCTGACAGGATTGATAATGAATTAAATCAAACTCTGGCAGCTTTGAAAATGGATATAGGCTTATTGAAAAAGAAAGTGGTTGATAAAGATTTTCAATTGATATCAGATGATTTGTTTGAAAAATTAAATCGTGCTTATGATATTGCAGGAGAATCGCTGGCCAACTCGGTGAAACTAATGAGCGGGCTCAGGCATGAAGTGCTTCACCTCATGGGATTCACAGAGGCTATAAAATTGTATATTTCAGAATTTGAATTGAGTAATCAAATTCAATGTGAGTTTAATAGTCCCGAACCGGATGTGCAATTACACCAAAATGAGTCCACCGTTTTATTTAAGGTATTTCAGAGTGCTATGGCTAACATTGCACAACATTCGAAAGCTACTGAAGTAAATCTTAGTTTACAGGTGATTGAAAACAATCTTATATTTGAAATTGCAGATGATGGTGCCGGTTTTAAATTTGACGACACGCTTGCGATTACATCTAACGGTCTGATGTTGATGAGAGAAAGTGTTTTACTTCTTGAGGGCCAATTTGAACTAAAAACCGCTCCCGGACTAGGAACAATCATTAGAGTCTCAATGCCCTATATCGGGAGCAATATGCAGGGCGATTCCCGGCAGCTATTATCGTTTGATAGTACCAATCTGAACTGATCGGACATCTAACCCACTACTTCATCAACAACGAACTATCCCCATAACTCAGAAACCGGAAGTTGTTAGCCAACGCATAATCGTAAATTTCTCTCCAGTTTCCCTTTACAAATGCCGAAACAAGCAGGAGTAAGGTGCTTTTGGGTTGGTGAAAGTTGGTTACCATGCCGTCGATAAGGTGAAACTCATAGCCGGGTTTAATCATAATCTGCGTATCGGCATGCAGTGTTGTCAACTTATTTTTATCCAGATAATCCAGGATGTTTTGCAGAGCGTCGAAAGTCGATATCTCCGTTTTTCCTTCGTAAGGTGCCCATTGAGGTACATGAAAACCTTTTTCAGCAATTTCGGAAACAGCATCTTGCTGTAACATTGCACCGATAAAATACAAACTTTCCAGTGTTCGTACCGAAGTGGTTCCCACGGCAATGATGTTTCCCAACTTTTGCTGTAAGTGTACGATGGTGCTGCGTTTTACCGAGATTACTTCGGTGTGCATGTGATGTTCGGCAATGTCGCGTGTTTTTACCGGTTGAAATGTTCCGGCTCCGACATGCAACGTGAGCTCTTCGGTTTCGATATGCTTTGGCTTGAGGCTTTCGAACACTTCGGGGGTAAAATGTAAGCCTGCCGTAGGTGCTGCCACCGATCCTTTTATTTTTGAATAAACAGTTTGATAGGTAGTGAGGTCGCTTTCTTCTGTTTTGCGGTGGAGGTAGGGCGGAATGGGTAGTTCGCCTGCTTTTTCCAATATGTCGGCAAAATGAATATCGGCATTATCCCATCTGAAATGAATGCTGTGCGTATTGCCTTCGGTGTGTAACAATTCGGCTTCGAAGGTGCAGGTTTTTCCGTCAAAAGCAATTGTTTTACTCAGTCGTCCTTCTTTCCATTTTTTCAGATTCCCAACCATACATTTCCAAATACATTCCGACGTAGCACCCAGCGATTGCGCATAATCGGCAGGGGTAAGCGGTTCCAGGCAGAAAACTTCGATGCGGGCACCGGTTTCTTTGAAGAAAATCAAGCGAGCCTGGATCACACGTGTATTGTTGTAGACCAGTAAGCTGTTTTCAGGCAGAAATTCCGCAATATCAGAAAAAGTGCTCTCGGATATTGTTGCATTTTTATATAGCAGTAGTTTGGATGAATCCCGGCGCGGTAGTGGAAACTTGGCTATCCGTTCGTCGGCAAGTGGGTAATCGTATTCGTCGATGTATATAGGTTGATTTTCGTTGAAGTTGTTCAAGAGGATGGTATTTATATTTTTGAAGCACAAAAGTACAAAAATACACTGTAAAATTGCCTTGTTTTAAAAGCTGAATGGTTTAAAACAAGATTTACTCAGGCTCTTTATAAAATCTTTATGTTGCAGAAATAAATCTTTATGCAGGCTTTATAAGTATTGAACCATCTTTGTATCCGGCTTTGTCTGTTTTGTTTTATGCTGTAAAAAACCGGAAAACCCGATTGAGATAAAGAGCATTGCTATTGACTGTTTTGCTCAAATCAAAATACATTATAATAATTATCATCATAAATGTCTCAAAAGAAAGTTGTAATCAATAAATCTTTTTAATTTTGTACCGATGAAGAATTCAATTGAAGAGCTCATTTCCAGTTTGGAAATGGAAAGAACTCAATGCTTCAGATTAATGGATAATTTGTCAACCAAAAATGATAAATCGCAGGAGTTTATACTTGTAGGGAAGAT
>DAIQOQ010000162.1:0-6457 GCA_036787795.1 Paludibacter sp.
GTCGAAAGACAGCTGAGTTACAGTCAGCCCCAGTTGGCCACTTTGGTAACTGCCCATTGTTTTTCCAAAAGCAGTGCAAAGATAGCTTAATTTATCAAGACTACCAAATTATATTTGCCATTTTTATGGCTGTAACAGCGGCTTCTACGCCTTTATTTCCATGCACTCCACCAGCACGATCAACTGCCTGTTGTAAGGTACTGGTCGTGAGGACTCCAAAAATAACAGGACAGCCATCTGTACGTGTATTGAGGTTTGAAATACCATAAGTTACACCCTGACATACAAAATCAAAATGAGGCGTATCTCCCTGGATTACACAGCCAAGAACTATAATAGCAGAGTATTTGTGCACCTTAATATTATCAATAATACAATAATAATCATCCAACAATTGCTTGGCAGCAAAAGTCAGCTCAAAAGTACCAGGCACATGAACTATTTTTATCTGCGAATCTCTAACACCATTATCGATCAGAGAATCGATAGCACCCTGAAGTAAAGCATGAGTAATTTGAGGATTCCAATCGGCTACGGCAATAGCATATTGCTGATCGGACACTTTCTTTTTGTCAGGCATTAAGTCTGCATTGTAATCTGATAAATTGTGATACTGTGTGGCCATACATTTAATGGTTAATGATTAATTACAAACAATAAGCTATTTGTTATATATCAAAAAAGCTACTTCATTTTGTTGAAGCAGCTTTTCATTTATGATTTGTTGTTTCAAAAAATATTTATTTTTGAACTCGAGCTAAGTACTTGTCAATATCGGTAGCTTCGGGACTCTTAGGATATTTTTCTTTAATAGTCGTATAAGCTTTTTCTGCTTTTTCAGGTTCTTTAAGCGATTCGTATACCAAACCAACCTTTTTAAGATATATAGGACTCATCACTACATTATCTTTATCAGCTGCTTTTTCGAAATAGCTGATGGCTTTCGATGTTTCGCCCAGTTCCACATAACAGTCGCCCGTCAAACCAATAACTGAAGTTGTAAAGTATGTATCTTTACCATCAAATTGAGAAAGATATTTGACAGCGTTTTCGTATTGTCCTAGTTTATAATAACAGATACCGGCATAAGCAGATGCAAGTTTACCCGAAGAGGTAATTCCATAATCGGAAGCAATTTCTTTAAAACCGATAGCTTCAACACCATGACCTTCGAGAGCCAGACGGAAAGAATCTTTAGCGAAAAAAGCTTGTGCTTTGTACATCTCATTTTCAGCAGCTACTTCACGTGGTTGCAGATAAAAATTGCGGAATGACAAGACTATTAAAACAACCAGCACGATAGCACCAACACCCATTAATATTTGCTTCTGGTATTTTTCAATAAACGCCTCAGTTGAAGTCAATGCATGTTCTACGTTTACCAATTCGTCGTGCTTCTTTTCCTCTTTTTTCGACATAAGATTATATTATTAATTCTTTTTTTGTTAATGTGCTTTTTTAATCAGAGTTGCAAAAGTAGATATTTTCTTTTAGATAACGAAATTTTAGCTGGAGTTTTTTCATAGCTCATTTTAAATGAGAGATTGAATGCTTAAATAATTGATTGAAGTGTATATTTAACTATAAAATACTATCGACGATATACAATTCCAAAATAATATCATATCTTTGCATCAGAAAAAACGACCGCATTGTTCTGAGATTGGAAAACTCAACGTTAAAAAATTAACGAGTAGTGGCTGGTTTTTAATGGCGGGCTGCGCCTTCGGGTATCCATAGTGGACGGCAGATTACAAAGAAGACTGACACCTCAAATCCTATTTATTTAGGAGTTTTCTCAACTAATGGCAATGCGGTTTTCGTATAAAAATCCCGTGAATCAAACAATTTGATTCACGGGATTTTCTTATAAGTGTAGTTACAAGTATATAGTTACAAGTTACAAGATTGTTGATCCAGTAAACATTTCATCAAACAGTATGGCTTACGCATAATCAACCAACGCTGCTCAATATCTCCCAAGCTTTTTCTACCGTTGTCACACCAGAGAATATCACCGAACGACGGTTATTTTGTTCACGAAGCTGACTCTGACGTGGATGGGAAGTCATATATTGTAATAAAGCTCCAAACACTGGCGAAGAATAATAAGGCGACTGCGGGTTAGACACTAAAAATGCTGTCATACGTTCATTTTTAAGCACTAGCTTTTCAATTCCATAACGCATAGCCAACCAACGCAAGCGCACTACCAGAATCAAGCTTTTACCTTCTGTAGGAATTTTTCCAAAACGATCTTCCAACCGATTTTCAAATTCAAGCAATTCATTTTCATTGGTTATGTTATCCAACTCACGATACAAGCTAATACGCTCCGATACATTCTCAATATAATCACCCGAAAACAATACCTCTAAATCCGAATCAATCTGGCAATCGGTAACAAAGGCCGTTGAACCTGCATTCGCAGCCCGCTCATCAGCATATAAGTCTGCAAACTCTTCATCTTTCAATTCATGCACAGCCTCGTTCAGAATTTTCTGATAGGTTTCATAACCCAGATCGGCTATAAATCCACTCTGCTCTGCTCCCAGCATATTTCCGGCGCCACGAATATCAAGATCCTGCATAGCAATATTAAATCCACTACCTAATTCGGCAAAGGTTTCAAGTGCCTGCAGACGCCGACGAGCTTCTGGCGTGAGCAAACTCATCTCGGGAGCCATCAGATAACAAAAAGCTTTGCGGTTACTACGCCCTACCCTACCCCGCAACTGGTGTAAATCACTTAAACCAAAATTGTGTGCACTGTTTATAATAATCGTGTTGGCATTCGGAATGTCAATACCCGATTCGATAATGGTGGTAGCCACCAACACATCGTATTCGTAATCAATAAAGTCGACAATAATCTCCTCTAACTTATCAGCCGGCATTTGTCCGTGCCCTACAGCCACCCTACAGCCAGGCACAAGGCGCTTAATCATTCCCTCAATATTGTAAATGCTTTGAATGCGGTTATTTACAAAAAACACCTGACCATTACGGTTCATCTCTAACTGAATGGCTTCGCGAATAACATCTTCATCAAACAGATGAATTTCGGTCTGTACTGGATAACGATTAGGCGGAGGCGTATTGATGATAGACAAATCACGCGCTCCCATCAACGAAAACTGCAAAGTACGCGGAATGGGTGTAGCTGTCATGGTGAGTGTATCCACATTCACCTTCATTTCTTTAAGCTTTTCTTTTACTGTAACGCCAAATTTTTGTTCTTCGTCAATGATAAGCAAACCAAGATCTTTAAACTTGACGCTTTTACCCACCAGTTTGTGCGTGCCAATAATAATATCAATCTCACCTTTAACCAATCTTTCGAGAACATCCTTGGATTGTGCTGAACTGCGGGCGCGACTCAAATAATCTACCGTAACCGGAAAATCCTTAAAACGATCTTTGAATGAATTATAATGCTGCAAGGCCAACACAGTAGTAGGAACCAGTACTGCAACCTGCTTACCATCGGTGGCAGCCTTAAACGCAGCACGCATAGCCACTTCCGTTTTTCCAAAACCCACATCACCGCACACCAACCGGTCCATAGGCAAGGTAGATTCCATGTCTTTTTTTACATCAGCTGTAGCTTTCACCTGATCGGGAGTGTCTTCATAAATAAACGAAGCTTCAAGTTCTTGTTGCAAGTAGCTATCGGGTGAATACTGAAAGCCCTGCTCGGCTTTGCGCTTGGCATAAAGCTTTATCAGCTCGCGGGCAATATCCTTTACTTTCGATTTGGTACGTTCTTTCAAACGCTCCCAGGCACCCGAGCCGAGTTTATTGATACGTGGAGCTTCGCCTTCCTTACCTTTATATTTGGAAATGCGGTGTAAAGCATGAATACTTACAAAAATGATATCATCATCCTTATAAATAAGCTTTACCATTTCCTGCATCTTTCCATTTACATTGGTTCGGACCAGCCCGCCAAAGGTTCCTACTCCATGATCCACATGTACCATATAGTCCCCGATCTGGAATTGATTGAGCTCTTTGAGCGTCATTACCACCTTGCCAAGGCGGGTTTTATCTGTTTTGAGCTGAAACTTATGAAAACGATCGAAGATCTGATGGTCCGTATAACAGAGCAAAGACAGATCATGATCCACAAAACCTTCGTGCAAGGTATTCTTTATTGGTTGGAAAGGAATAGTAACGCCACGGTCGGCAAAAATAGCTGCAATACGGTCGGTCTGCTTAACGCTATCGCTGAGAATATAAAGTTTATACCCGTCATCCAGTTTCTGCTTCAGGTTATCGGAAACCAAATCGAAGTTTTTATGAAAGATCGGTTGAGGCGAAGTATCAAAATGGATGGTTGATTTGGCATGAAAATAAGATTTCCCACCCAGTTCGAGAACGCGGAACGCTTCCAACCGTTTTACAAAGTCATCGCCGGTAATCTGAGTTTTGGCTAAATGCGGAGTTTTATGCTCCGTTTCGTTGGCTTTCACCAGCGCTTCGTCGTAAAGCTGATTTATACGTTCACGTGCGAATCCTACATTGGAAAAAGTAAACCAGCTATTCGCAGGTATAAATTCAAAAAACGACACATGAGGAGAAACTTTGTCGAGTTGCAAATCGGGAATAATAATTATTTCCGATTTTTTTTCCTGAGATAGTTGTGTCTCAATATCAAAAATGCGGATTGATTCTATCTCATCACCAAAAAAGTCGCACCGATAAGGTAACTCGTTTGCAAAAGAAAAAATATCAACAATACTACCACGCACCGAAAACTGTCCGGGTTCATATACAAAATCCACCCGTTCAAAACCATATTCGAGAAGCATTTCTGTCACAAAATCAATTCCGAGGCTTTCGCCTACACGCATTCGCAACATACGGTTTTTGATGCTTTGAGCCGAAACAACTTTTTGCATCAACGATTCCGGATAAGTAACCAAAACAATAGGTGCAGAAACATTCGCAAGCCGGTTAAGCACTTCGGTACGTAAGATTTCGTTAGACGTATCTAGCTGTGACAACTTAATGGCACGCTTAAACGACGAGGGAAAGAAAAATACTTCTTCGGTAGAAAGAATTTGCTTTAAGTCATTATATAGATAGGCCGCTTCGTCAGCATCATCCATCACAATAATCTGCGTATTAGGCTTAGCTTTAAAAAGAGAAGCAACGACCAAAGCAGACGAAGAGCCGCTCAAACCGGAAATTTTTAAATTCGATTCGAGTGAAGAAGCCCATTGTACAAGTGCTTTAACCTGCGGATGATGGGCATAAAGTTGTTGGAAATCGGAAAGGGTCAATATAAAATAGTTAGCCTCCCCCAACCCCTCCAAAGGAGGGGAGAAAGAGCGGGTTTAATATATTACATAAAAATCATTTTGAAACACCTTAAAAAGTCCCCCTTGGGGGATTAGGGGGCTAATATTCCACTTTATCTTCAGCCTTTGTCCAGGCTTCAAAAGCTATAATAGCTTCCTCAGATAATAGTTGGATAGTTTTTATTTTTCTGTTTTCGGGTTTCAGTTCTATCTCATCGTATATAAACGAATCATCAAACCCTATATTCTTTGCATCTGCTTTTGTATTGCCATAATACATTTTATCTAAATGAGCCCAATACACTGCCCCTAAACACATCGGGCAAGGTTCGCAAGAAGTATATATTTCGCAACCAGCTAAATCAAATGTACCCAATTTTTTCGAGGCTTTACGAATGGCATTCACTTCGGCATGTGCTGTAGGGTCTGTGTTCGCAGTTACACGGTTCACACCGGTTGCAACAATCTTACCATCCTTTACAATAACCGCTCCAAAAGGGCCACCTCCATTTTTTATATTATCAACTGACAAAGCAATGGCTTTGCGCATAAATTTCTCGTTATAATCCATAAATTTTCATTCTGACAAAAAGGATACAAAGATAGCGTTTTTTATATGAGCTGTAGAACATATGATAATTTTTATATTTCTAAAATAATTGATCAATATTCAAGCAATTCGTGTATTCCAACATCATTTTGTATAACATTTGCAACACGTATTACAAAAAAGATTTATTTAAGCATTCAACTTCCTTCGCACTCAAAATATCAATTGATAAACAAACAAGTGAAAATACAGTGTTTTTATACCTCTTTTTTGTAAAATAAATTTCAATTTGAAACAAACATTGCCAGTTTGAATTGCTAAAACCAAATAAGTCGTGTTTTTTGTAATAAATTGTTGATAAATATTCATGCCTACGAAACAGTATTTAACAGCAAATATCTTATATTTGCAGCAATTACTAACAAAATTAAAACTACGTTTAATTAATTCAACACTTTATGAAAAAGGTTTTCTCTTTTTTTGTTGTGATTATGATTGCCCAGCTATCGTTTTCGCAAGGATTAGTAAAAGGAATAGTGGTCGACAAGGCCACTAATGAAGCTCTTGTAGGAGTAACTGTTCTTAACCCCGCCACAGGTGC
>DAIQOQ010000163.1:0-6449 GCA_036787795.1 Paludibacter sp.
TACAAAAAAGAATGTATCGAACAAGGTAAAAAATACTTCTCGGTTGCTTCAGGTGGTGGTACCGGACGTACCCTTCACCCTGATAATATGGGTGCAGGTCCTGCTTCTTACGGTATGACCGATACTATGGGACGTATGCACGGTGATGCTCAGTTTGCGGGTTCTTCTTCCGTTCCGGCTCACGTAGAAATGATGGGATTCATCGGAATGGGTAACAACCCAATGGTTGGAGCTACTGTACAAGTGGCTGTAGCTATCGAAATGGCTAAATAAGTTCTGAGACAAAAGAGCAAAGAACAAAGACAATAGACAACTCCCCGATATGCATCAGCATATCGGGGAGTTTTTTTAAGTTTTTATTGTATTCAAAACTATCTCTCGCAACTCTGGATACATAAAGAATGACAGACCAGACAGACTAAAAGAAAATTCCCCTCTGCCCATCATTGGCAAACAAGAAGTAAAACCGATTCTTCTCTGCCCAACTTGGGCAAGCAAGAAGTAAAACTGATTCTTCCATCCCCAGCTTGGGCAAGCAAGAAGTAAAACTGATTCTTCCATTCCCATCTTGGGCAAGCAAGAAGTGAAACCGATTCTTCCATTCCCAATTTGGGCAAGCAAGAAGTAAAACTGATTCTCCTCTGCCCAACTTGGGCAAGCACAAAAAAATCACCTGAGAGCAAATAAAAATCGGATGGGTTTATTTTATACAACGAAATAAATAAAAATTTAAATCAATCGCAGCTTCCCAACTTATTCTAAATACGAACTGTTTTAGAAATGACAAAAGCATTAAATCTGCATTATAAAACTTTTAAATTTTAAATTATGCCATTACTTAAACTAATAAGCCGGTTAGGACAAGGGGCCATGACTGGATTGGGAATGAATCGTAGTACCAACAATTGGACAATGATTAAAGTTGGATATAATAAAAACACAACAAACAAAGCAGCAAATACACTTCGCTTTAATTGCCTACGCGTCCGCAACGGAAGCCGGGGAAATGGAATCGGGATGGGACGTGAGAGCAGACTCGGAAAAATAAAATAAACAGCAAAAAAACATTGTGATTAAAATAAATCATTATATTTGCAATTGAATTTCAGCCATACTTTCTTTTTTTAAGATTTTTATATACAGGCAGACCGGTTCGGGAGAATCGGTCTGCTTTTTTTAGCGGGTCATTACAGGCAGGTATCTTATATCAGCGCTATAAGCATATAAAACCTATACAAAATCATTCAGCTTCGGGGAGTTTTATTTAAATTTGCAACAAAAAAAAGCGCCAGTTCTTTTTAACTACCAAAAAAATATGATTAAGGACTACCTAAACCAACACTATTCGTTCAAAGACAACAACAAATGGAAAACACGTATTCTGTTTTGCATCTATATCGGGTTGTTCCTACTCATTTTCCAACCCTTCGGTCTATCAAATTATCATGGAATCTACAAAACACTGATCTGCCTCGGATACGGATTTGTAACATTGATAGTACTCATCTTCGATTCCTATATTATCCAATCTTTAATGAAAAATTGGTTGAAAAATGATGACTGGACAATAAAAAAACAAATTATCTGGCAATTAGTAATCATTTTTAGCATCGGATTAGCCAACTCCATTTATACATCCTGGCTAAACTCATCGTGGTATCTATCTACTTTTTTGATTTTTCAGTTTTACACCTTTGCTGTAGGCATTATTCCAATAGTTATCACCACAGTCATGACCCAAAACCGCATGCTATCAGAAAATTTAAAATCGGCACAGGAGTTTAACAGCAGCCTGCATGCACAAAAAGAGGCAATCAACAATAGGGTCGTCTATCTCGTGGCAGATAACGAAAGAGACCACTTTGAGATAGAACTATCCCAACTACTATATATCGAATCAACAGGCAATTACATTGAGATTTTCTATATCCAAAACAATGAGTTGAAGAGTTCGCTTCTTCGATCAACCTTAAAGAGAACTGAGTCCCAGCTGGAAACCCTCCCTGCCATTCTGAAATGCCACAGAGCATTTATGGTCAACACAAACAAAATTGCACAAGTAAAAGGCAATTCGCAAGGACTTATACTTGTTTTAAAGCACACAGAAACAGAGATTCCCGTATCTCGCAATTTCTCAAAGAGTTTAAAAGATCAATTAAATTCCATCCGCTAAAATAGTTGCCACAGGGATTCAAACCAGAGCCAATCTATATTTACATGTATCTGAAAGTTTAGATTTCTGTATTCATTTTAATAAAAAAACGTACCCCTAATTAAACCTTTTACCTCTGCATTCGTCAAATCTAACAAACAAAAAAAATGCTATACCGGACGAATATCCGGCTTACTGTTTTTTTTAATCCTGAAGTTCTAAAATTGATACTTATTTATTGATATTCATCTATGAGACAAATTTTACTTATTGCAACCATTATTGTTTTTAGCAGTATGTCGGTCATTGCACAGCACAGCATTCAATCCATGGTATTCGATGGCAAAAACGGATTACCCATCGAAATGGGATCGGTCAGGCTTTTACACTTACCAGACTCTGTGTATGTACAGGGAACGCAAACCGATGAAAAAGGTAACTTTATGCTGAACAAAGTAAAACCAGGAAATTACAACTTAGTAATAACCATGGTAGGCTATGTTGATTATAACCAGAAAATAATCATGGATGGGAAAAACATCATACTAAGAAACATTCACCTTCAAGAGAATTCACGATTGCTGGGCGAAGTAGAAGTTAAAGGTACTGCAGCTCAAATGGTAGTAAAAGGCGACACACTCGAATACAATGCAACAGCATTTAAGACCAATCAAAATGCTGTGGTAGAAGACTTATTAAAACGATTACCTGGCGTAGAAGTAGGTACCGATGGCTCAATAACCGTAAACGGGCAACAAATAAAAAAAATACGGGTTGATGGTAAAAAGTTTTTTGGCGACGATGTAGAAATGGCCACCAAAAATATACCGGCCGACATGATTGAAAAGGTGCAGGTACTGGAGCAAAAATCGGATATGGCACAACTCACAGGCTTTGAAGATAACGACACAGAACGAATAATTAATCTGACCACCAAACCCAGCCGAAAAAAAGGTATGTTTGGAAACATTACCGGCGGCGCGGGACTAGACTTAAATAACGATGCGCGATACGACGGTAATAGCTTTTTGAATATTATGGATGGCGATTCACAAACAGCCATAACTGCCGGCGGAAACAACACGAATACCACTCGAAGCGGGCGTGGAAGAGCCGGAATGGGTGGTCCAAGCGGTGGAATAACTCAAACTCAAAATTTTGGAGTGAATCACAACTCACCTCTGAATCCTAATTTAAAAATTGGTGGCGACGCATCATTTAATCACTCAACAAACGAATCAATAACCGAAACAAACAAAGAAAGCTATCTTTCAGGTTCAACATATACCGACCACTCAAACAGTACTTCACATCCCGAAAATTATTCTGCTAATTTGAGGCTGGAAGCCGAATGGAAACCGGATACGCTAAACACCATTTTGTTTCAACCTACTATCGGTTATAACCGCTCATTTTCCAACAGCACCAACAGTTATTCGTATCTTACCGGTGCAGATACTACCACAGTGGGAAATTCAAGCAATGTTGGTGACGGCACATCACTGGATGCAAACCTGAATGTTATTTTCAGTCACAAGTTCAGATCTAAAAAAGGACGTACCTTAACTACAAATTTCCAAACAGGGGTTTCACAGTCTAATAATGACAGTTATAATCTATCCAATAAAACGACAAACGCTGTATTAACCTCCATAGACCAATATACAAAAAATAAGTCGGATCAATACAATTTTAGTTTGCGTATGTCGTACGTAGAACCTCTATGGAATGAAAAGAATTTATTAGAAACAGCCATTGCAGCCAGAATGACAAACAGTACATCAGAGAAAGATCAATACAACAGAGATCCTCTAAGCAATGATTATACGCTCAAAGACAGTACGTACAGTAATAATTTCGATAATCATTTTTACAGCGAAACCGTAGAAATGAACTTCCGCCATGTGGAAAAACTCTGGAACTTCATGTTGGGAGCCAAAGCCGAACCCTCGCAAACAATCAGCAATACCACCTATGGCGATGGTTCTGTACGCGATATTCCGGCACTACATGTTGTCAACTTTTCGCCTACCGGCCGTTTTCAATATAATTTCAAGAAGAAAAAATTTATGCGTATTGATTACCGGGGACAAACATCACAGCCAAGTATCAGTCAGATGCAACCGGTTAAGAACAATTCAAACCTGATGAATGAAATAGTGGGCAACCCAAATCTCAACCCATCATTCAGCCATAATTTCCGGGTCATGTATTCTGCTTTTAATAGTGAGATTTTTTCTTCATTCAATGCTTTTTTGAATGTTCAGGCCACCAAAGATGCTCTTGTCACCAATAGCATATACGACGAAACAGGGAAACAGTACAGCCAAACCGTAAACTCCGGTACAATGCCTTACAGTATAATGGGAAATGTCATGTTTAACACACCTATTATTCAAAAAAGATTACATTTCAATACCAGTACATCGTTTGGTCTGGATCAACGTTACGGCTATTCGTCAAAAAACTTAAATTCTCAAACAATAGATACAGATAATCTTCCACTTGGCGATTTGAGCGATACACGTCGGTACAATGCCGGAGAAGCACTTGCACTTACATTCACACAAGATGTAATTGAAATTGGAGTTAAAGGAAGTTTTAAGTATTCGAACACCAAGAATAATCTAAACCCAACAGAAGCAGTAACCAAAGACTGGACAGGATCAGGAAATATTGTGTTACACTTACCTTATAATATCAACTTTGGAAGTGACCTGAATTACTCCACCTTGCAGGGATACTCTGCAACCGATCAAAACCAACTTATCTGGAACGGATATATTGATAAAACCTTATTTAATAACAAAGGAGCCATATCATTAAAAGTAAATGACATTCTTCATCAACAATTAAACTATCGGCAAACAATTGGCGATAACTATATTCAATACAGCAAATTCAACACACTCACAACTTATTTTCTGGTAAGCTTTACATACAAGATAAGCAAGTTCAACGGTGCAAAGAATCCGGCAGAAAATAGATTCGACAGATTTGGCCCAGGCGGTCCCCCCGACGGAGGAGATCGTCCACCTAGAAGAGGTGGTAACGATGGTCCGCCGCCACAAATGTAAAAACAAAAAAGTCCTCCGAAAATTATTCGGAGGACTTTTTTGTTTTATTCCAATAAGTTATGAAGGGCTTTAGCAATATCAGGATAAGCAAACTGAAAACCGGTATCGAGCAATCGTTTTGGCAAGACATAAGAACTATTGAGAATTAACTCAGGTTCAGTGCCCGCCAATCTGGCGCCTAATTTAATGACAAAAGCCGGAGCACAAATCCCGACAGGAACCCGAAGTTGCTTTCGGATTGTTCGCATAAAATCATTATTAGTTATCGGATCAGGTGATGTGCAATTAATCACGCCCCGAACCGAATCATTATCGCAAAGAAAAATCAGAACTCGAAAATAATCTTCGATGTGAATCCAACTGAAAATCTGACTACCATCAGCTAGCTTCCCTCCTAACCAAAGTCGACTCAGAGTTACCAACGGTTTTAATGCTCCACCATCTCTACCCAACACAACCGAAGTGCGCAAAGCAACTTGCCGGGTATCTGTCAGATTGAATCCAAAAAAAGTTCGTTCCCACTGTCGTGCAACATCCGATAAGAAATCGTTGCCCAACTGAGTTTCATTTTCTGTCATCGGATAATCTTTTGTCGGCTTATAAATACCGGTAGCACTAGCATTAATCCAGAGCTGCGGAGGCACTTTGCAAGCTTCAATTGCATTACCAATCCACAGAGTCGTATTGATTCTCGATTGAATAATTGCACTCTTATTAGATTCGTTATGAATGCAATTTATGCTTTTACCTGCAAGATTAATCACCATATAGGCTCCTTCAAAAGCCTCTATCAATTCAACGGGAGACCAGGAAACATGTTCCGGAGAGCGCGAAACAATTACAACCAGAAAACCACTTTCATGAAAACGCTTAGCTATATAAGTTCCAATAAATCCTGTTCCGCCGGTAATAACCACCTTCTTCATAAACCTTATTGTTAATAGTTACAAGTAAATAGTTACGAGTTACAAGACTGCTTATCTGAATTTTGCTTTCAGAAAATAGATCGTTATATATTATTACTTATGCGAATCAGGAGTTGCAGACATACACATTCTATTTATAGTGAGTTATTTCCCGTAGGGAATACATATCAATAGAAAATGAAAACAGATACAACCAATTCCCCGTAGGGGATAAACAAGGTAAAATGTGAATGTCCTACGGACAATAAATATGCATATCTCTTTATTCTATGGATATATAAGTCCTACGGACTA
>DAIQOQ010000358.1:0-2061 GCA_036787795.1 Paludibacter sp.
AATTGATATGGATCGGCATCGTTACCTACTTCGGACCATCCGCCACGCAGTTTCAAAAAGTCAAGCTCATTGCTTTTCAGATTCAATGCTTCCGACAATACCAAACTTGCGTTGATAGATGGATAGAAATAAGAACGGTTGCTACTGGGCAAAGTCGACGACCAGTCGTTACGGGCAGTCAGATTCAGATAAGCATAATTTTTATAGCCCAGCTGAGTAGAAGCATATCCACTATATACCCGCAAAGTAGAATAATAATTTGACGATGTCAATGGATCGCGCGAATTGGTCAGCGTATATAAATCGGGTACTGCCAATCGTGGAGCTTTCTGATAATTATTTGAATAAGTCCGGTTACGCACGTTGAACCCCGCCAATGCATCAAGACTAAAATCGCTGTTCAGCTTTTTGGTATATTGCAGAATGGCTTCGGTATTCTTTTCATCCACCGTGTAAGCATCCTCGGCATATGATCCGTAAGGAGTTCCATTAGTCCCATACTTAATCTTGTATTTGCGTTTGTCGTTATAGTAGTCGGTTCCGGTACGGAACTTGAAATTAAGCCCGTCTATTATTTTCGCTTCAAGGTGTATATCACCAATTATTCTGTTTTTCTGCTGACTGGTAGTATTATAATAAGCATTCCAATACGGATTACTATAATAACTATTGTTCCAGTTATTATTCCTGTTATTCTTGAGTTCGTTCATATCCACCTGCCGTCCGGACCACAAAAACTGAAGCATTACCCCCGCAGCTCTATTGCCGGACGGGCCTCCCGGAAGAGCTGGCGCATCAGTTACTATGTAATTGGCCGTAACACCAACCTTAATATTCTTGGTCAACTGATAGTTCGAATTAATCGTGAAATTTGTTTTATTATATTCAGAATTAGGTACTACTCCTTTTTGTTTCTGACTATTTGCACCTAAGCGAAAATCATACTTTGCATCCGAGCCGGCAACAGAAATACCGTTATCAAATGTAAGTCCGGTATTAAAGAAATCCTTTACATTATTTGGATGTGCAACAAAAGGCACGGCAACACCGTTTGAGAAGAACTGTGGAATAAGCCGTCCATCCATCTTAGGTCCCCAGCTTTCGTCCACTCCATCGTTGACACCGCCTCCTTTACCATCTACATAGCTGAACTTTCCATCGGAACCCTGTCCAAACACATTCTGATAATCGGGCAAAGTAGCAACCTGCGCAATAGTTATCCCGGAGCTCAGTGTAACCCCCAAACCCTTTTGTCCTTTCCCTGACTTTGTTGTTATCAGGATAACGCCGTGCGCAGCCCGCGACCCATATAAAGCCGCCGCATTCGGGCCTTTCAGTACGGTTAACGATTCTATATCTTCGGGACTAAGGTCGGCAATTGCATTTTTAAAGTCGCGCGAAGCTGCAGCCCCGCCGGCAGTGTTTATCTGCGAATTATCAACCGGCACACCATCTACCACAAACAGCGGTTGGTTGTTTCCGGCAATAGATGTTTCACCCCGGATAACGATACGCGATGATCCCATGTCGCCCTGAGAGTTGGTAATTCTCACTCCAGCTAACTTACCGGTTAGGCTATTCAGAATATTCGTTTCTTTTGTATTTTCCAGGTCTTTACTTTTGAGTTCCTGCATGGTATAACCCAGCGATTTCTTTTCTTTCGAAATACCCAGTGCAGTAACCACCACCTCATTTAACCGGTTTACATTTTCCGAAAGGTAAACCGTGACCGTTTCATTTTCATATACATCTACCTCCTGATTTTTGTATCCCACACTGGAGATCAATAAAGTTGCAGGCAACGATTTTACTTTCAGGCTAAAGTCGCCATTAGCATCGGAGGCGGCACCTCCATCCTGTCCTTTAATTCTGATAGTAGCACCAATCACGGAAGCTTTTGAGTTCTCATCGAGAATCAAACCTTTCAGGGTAACCTGCTGAGCATAGACGGACAACGTAGTCAGTGCCACAAGTAAAAGCGTCACAACACTTTTGCGTGTATACTCACGTCTACCTCTATTATAGTTTACGGGGAATAAGAGTTGTTTTATCATATAAGTT
>DAIQOQ010000164.1:0-2888 GCA_036787795.1 Paludibacter sp.
GATTAGCCAGCCTAAAGATAAAGAATAGTATGTCTTTTACTCCTCTGAATTGAGCTCTAAAAGCTTTAATTTTAGCATTAAAAGATTCCGCTGAAGCGTTTGTACTTCCGTTGTCAAAGTAGTTGATAATAAAAAGGCTGACTAATATTTTTAGACAGCCTCTTTTGTATAAGTA
The DNA here is from genome assembly GCA_036787795.1 of Paludibacter sp. Lineage (GTDB taxonomy): Bacteria > Bacteroidota > Bacteroidia > Bacteroidales > Paludibacteraceae > Paludibacter. The sequence continues at coordinate 176 of DAIQOQ010000164.1, forward strand.
AAAGTTGTTATTTTAAAAAAACGATGAAACCAGAAGTGTTACAGACAATCCAATCAAAATGATGATGGTAGCCCAACCAATGACATTTTGCCATGTTTTGTTTACATACTCTCCCATCACTTCCTTGTTGTTTACCAGCAGTATCATGCAAAGTAAAACCACAGGAAGTAGTAATCCGTTGGCAACTTGCGACCATAAGGTAATCAAAATAAGTGGTGCATTAGGAATCAGTATAATAGCTGCACCAAGAATAATGATAAAAGTAAATAACCAGTAAAATTGTGGAGCTTCTTTCCATTTCTTATCTATACCGGCTTCAAATCCAAATGCTTCGCATACGTAAAATGCTGTTGCAACAGGTAATATAGTTGCAGAAAAAATAGAGGCTACAAACAATCCGAAAGCAAAAGTAATTGATGCTAAATCACCGGCAATGGGCTTTAAGGCCATTGCTGCATCTTTAGCTTCGTTAATTGCTATTCCTTTTATGTGTAGGGTTGAAGCACAGGCTATGATGATAAAAAACGCAACTACCACGGTGATAACGCTGCCTATAATAACATCCCACAAGGTGTATTTATAATCAGTAATTTTCAGTCCTTTTTCAATTACAGCCGATTGCATGTAAAACTGCATCCAAGGGGCAATGGTAGTGCCTATAATGCCAATTACCACGGCAAGATATTCTTTGTTATATTTAATATCCGGTTTAATCATTGCTTGCCCAATGTCATGCCAATGTGGTTTCCCCATAATAGCCGAAACTACATATACTAAAAGAAAAGCACTAAATATGAGGAATACACGTTCGCTGAATTTGTACGTGCCTTTCACAACTAACCACCATACAAGCACGGCTGAAATAGGAACACTAAGATACTTACTTATGTTAAAGACCTGCATACTGCCGGCTACACCAGCAAATTCGGTAGTGGTATTACCTATATCGGCAATTAACAGCCCGACAAAAATGAAGAACGTAATTTTTACACCTGCATTTTCACGGATTAAATCGGCTAGTCCTTTACCTGAAACAATACCCATGCGGGCATTCATTTCCTGAACCACCACTAATACGATGAATGCAGGTATCATGGTCCACAGTAAATTGTACCCGTACATGGCACCTGCAATGGAGTAGGTAGTAATTCCACCCGCATCGTTATCCACACTTCCGGTAATAATTCCCGGACCTAAAACAGCCAAAAAGAGAATCAGATTTCGCCAAATGTTTTTTCTTCTTTTTGTGAATTCGCTGTATTGCATCAACGCCATGATCTACCTCCTTTCTTTGTTTTTCCTTTATACATTAAATCTTCTACGATATCATCTATTACTACCATTCCCATTAATGTATTTTCAGCATCAGTTACCGGTATAGCCAATAGATCATATTTTGAAATTATAGAGCCCAGTGTATCAATTTTGTCTTCGTCTTTTACGCAGATAATATCTGTATTCATAATTTCCGAAAGAGTCATTGTTGGTAACGAAATAACTAAATCTCTTAATGACACCGTTGCGATAAGTTTCTCTTCAGGATTTGTAATGAATAATGAATAAATCATATCTGCTTCCGGCTTTTGGATGCGCAGTTCATTCAGGGTTTCTTCAATGGTCATGTCCTCGCGGAAAGATAAATAATCGGTAGTCATGAGGCTACCAACTTCTTTGTCCTCGTATTCCAACAGTTCTCGAACTTCTTCTGAAGATTCTTTTTCCATTTCGTTGAGCAGTAATTCCACTGTCTCGTCCTCCAGTTCATCGAATAAGTCAGCAACCTCATCGGCTGGCATCTTTTCCAATACATCAGCAGCTTTACCAATAGATAAGCTTTCGATAATCTGGGCTTGTGCATAAGGTTCCATTTCTTCCAGTACGTCGGCTGCCTTTTCTTCGTCGAGCGATTCAAATACTTTTGTACGCGATTTGGAACCCATCTCCTCAATGATATCAGCAAGGTCGGATGGATGTAGGCGTTGTAGTTTGTTAGTGGAGTAAGCAAGCTTAATATTGAAATTTGAGCTGTCGAATGCTTCAACATCGTCCCACAAAATATAACGTGTGGGCAAATTTAGCTTTACCAAACTTAATACATTGTTTACCAGATCGGCAACGCCCATACGTCTGAATAGACCTTCGGTGCCGATGTCAACAGCAATGGCATAAGTCCCCGAAGCTATCGAGACTAAACGAATGTCATTTACGCGCACTAGTTTGCGACCATTTATGTCTACAATTTGTCGGTCCAGAATATTCTTTACCAATGGTAAACAATTGTCAACAATTGAATCGGGAAGAAAATCGGTTTGGTAGCAAACGAAAGAGAAACCTCTTAATTTGCTTTCGATTTTAATAAACTCAAAGTTTAAATAACGGATGTCACCGTTTATTTTGGTTTTAAGTCCTACAATAACCGGTCTGAAAGCCTCTTCGTGCGAGGGGCCCGGTTGATTGGTATTTACGATTATGTCCATGACTTTGCCCAAACGGGTTCCGTTCACGTCATAGATCTTACAGCCAGTTATCTGGCTTAAGTAAAATGTGATTTGTGATGTCATTGCCACCTCCTTTTTTTTGTAGATTTAGAAAGTTGGCTGTAGGATAAATGCGAACAGACGACTCCCTAAATCAGGGTGTTTTTTACTAAATTTCGTATCGCAGGGTCGTCGTCCATAATTGGATATTTTTTTAAATTCGGCGCAAAGGTAAC
>DAIQOQ010000164.1:2988-5106 GCA_036787795.1 Paludibacter sp.
CTTTTATGTATTACATTTCCGATTGTGCTTTTTTATAGAAATACCTGGAGCTGACTGTAAAAACAAAGCCATTCAAAATGGAAGCATATGCGACACCAAGTAAACCAAAAAAATGGACTGAGATTGAAATTACAATAATGTTGAAACCTAATGAAATCAGGCTTACATAGGCGTTGTATTCAATTTTCCCCAATCCAAATATTGCTCCACTTTGTAGTTGAGTGAGTTGTCGTAAGCTCCATCCAATGGCTAACATCGGAAAATAAACCATTGATTGATCATATTTGGATTTAAATATCCAGTGAGTTAAAGGTGGGACGATTACTAATGCTGCCAAAAGAGATATAATTACCCCGGTGTACAGCAATTTATTGTATTTCTTAAATGCAGATGTAAACTGATCTTTTTGATTGGCTAATGATGAAAAATAGGGTGAAGCTATTTGCTGAACAGTGCCCGGAAAGAGCCTTAAAATAACAGTGATTGTTAATGCAAAGCTGTAATATCCAATGTTCTGCATGTCTTTTATAAAGAAACTAAGCAGTATAATGTCAATATAGGCCGATATCTCAGATAGTAGGTTTGCAAACATCGAGGTTTTGGCATATCTCCAAAGTGTTGGGAATGGAGAACGGTTTTTTGTGGAGAAAGTTTTTGCGATGAATGCAGAACCGCAAACCCTGAAGCTTACAAACAGCATCAGTATAAAGCTTAAATTATATGCCAGATAATAACCTTTGATTCCGAGCCAGCAAGTGAACGAGATAATTGCAATGATGGCAATTAATTTATTCAAAACAGTCAGGTTTGATATTAATTTTATTTTCTTCGTGGCTTGAAAATAAGCTACGAATACCATAAATAATGAATTGGTTACGATCGGGAATAGTCCCAGCGGAATGAGAGTTTGGATGATTTTATCGGTGGAGAGAATGCCGGAAGCGTTTAAAATAATAATTATAAAATAAAGACTCAATGTAGATAAGGTGGTAAATAACAATGCCGATTGGAATATTTTCTTTTTATCGCTAAAGCTCCTCTCTTCTGAACAGAGTTTTAAAACTGATGTATTGAATCCCATTCCGGCTAGTATCGAGAATATTGATAAATAAGTTTGTATGATTTTTATTCGCCCCATGTCAGCAGGTGCCAGGATACCTGCTACGAATAATTGCGAAGCAAATGAAACCAATTGTATGAAAATATTGGCAGATAAGAGGTGGAAGAATCCTCTTTTATAAAACTGTTGAAATAGATTTAGTTTGTTGTTGATGGAAGCATTCATTTATTTGAAATAGCATTTTTATAAATGGTGGACAGCTGCATTCCAATGTTAGAGTAGCTGAATTTCTCTTTAGCATTTGCTTTAATCAAATCCGAATCATAGTTTTGAAAGTTATCAAGCAAATAATTCATTTTGTCTTTGAGATTGTTTTTATTATTGGTTGTGAGTAACATACCGTTACTTTCATCTATGTATTCAGGAGCAGCACCTACGCAAGTGCTCAATACAGGTTTTCCACAAGCAAGGCTTTCTGCAATGACAACTCCGGCAGTTTCAAAATTTGAGAATAACACAAAAAAATCACTATTTTGCATCCAGTTGGCTACTTCCTCAGATGTTTTCTCTCCTAAGAAATGAATAATACCCGTTGGAAAATCAAGTGTATCAGCATATTTTTTCACACTGTCAAAGTCAAGACCTGTACCAATGAGCATTAGTTCAAAATCCTGACGCAGTTTTGATAACTCAAAAACGGCACGAATAATTCCTTTTACATTTTTGGCTTCTTCATCAAAGCAAGAAACATGTATAATCCGTTTTTTGGGACGATGGACAATTGTGTTTTCATTGAAGAAAGCATCATCCACAACATTATTTACCACAATGTAATTGTTGTGAAATAACTTATGAGCTAACATGGCTTTTTTTAGATTCTCAGAAACGGGTAAAATAGCACTTGCATTTTTTATCACCAGCCCTGTTAGCAGTTTTCTAAATGAACCTTTAAAAGAATTGCGTTCAGGAAGATATCGGGACCAATGTTCGGTAATAATGTACGGAATTCCTGTTCGCAATTTAAATAAATAAGCCACAAATGCAGTTCTGGTAAGGAT
>DAIQOQ010000164.1:5206-6325 GCA_036787795.1 Paludibacter sp.
CAATATAGACTAACAGCTTCGGCGTGTTTTTGAACAAACAAGCCAAGCATTGGATCGTTTCGGTGCGGATACCACTGCGATAAAAAGAGTACTTTTATTAATTCTGATTTCATTTGCGAATAAGAAACGACGGTCGGAAGCGTTTGAGAATATAATAGGGATGATATTTAGCTCCAAAGCCTCTGTATAATCGAGCAATGCCTTCAACTCTTGAACCTTCAAAGTCGAGAACGTAGTTTTTCTCCGCATGTTTGTGAATCAAATAGTCTATTAAGAAAAACATAGCGGATGATTTTCGTCCTTCAGTACTGGATGTTGAAAGTAAATATGTTAACCTATTGCTACTTTCTAACAAACATAAAGCAGCCACTAAATGGTTTTCCGCCGAAAAGACACCATATAATATCAAAGCATTTTCAGATATTCCTTTTTCAATTAATCTTTTCAGTATTGGTTGATGGGGCGATAGATAATGCTTATCTACCGAAAAGAAAAAAGCTAAAAAACTTTCTTTTGTTATGTTTGGTTGTACTCTTAAACTCTTAGTATTTGATTTCTCAATGTTTCGCTTACAGTTCTTTGAATATGCGGAGAAAATGTCTTTGTAAGGCTTATTTAAATCAAGTATGAAATTGGGGTAAATAAGTGCTTTTTCGTAGAAGTTTTGTTCATTTAAATTGAGCTCGTAGCTAAAATAAGGAATCTCTTTCATGAAAGTCTCTACTACTTCTTTATTGATATCATGTCTTGAGAAAATTCCAAGTTGTTGGGTAAGAAGAGGCTGTACCAAGTACGGAAAGCCATATCTACTCTTTACCGGTAATGGCATAACATACTCATAATCTGTACTTACAAGAGCTTCCCAATCGGGAGATACAGCATCCAGATACCACGAAAAAGCATAAGTCAAATGATTCTTTGACTCTGATATGCAAGTATCCCACCGTTTAAAATCAATAGATTTGTTTCTTAGATGTTTTAGCTTCATGTAAACAGGCTTAACAGATGTGTAAACAAAAGTAATTGATTCTGTCATATTACCAGCTGAAATCACCGTTAATTTAAAACGAATAAAAATTGATTTTGGTCTTTATCCTAAGTGGTTTTATTATTTTTAAG
>DAIQOQ010000359.1:0-2028 GCA_036787795.1 Paludibacter sp.
TCTGATTATTTTCAGCCAAACTATAAAATAATGGCCTATGGGATTCAAAACGAAAAACGAAAAGAGAATAATTTGATTGGCAAAAAAGCACCGGATTGGACTTTGTTGGATACAAACAATAAAACACAGTCATTAAAGGAGCTGAAAAGTAAGATCGTAATGATTCAGTTTACAAGTGTGAGTTGCGGTCCTTGCAAGGCATCCATCCCATTCTTAAACAAACTGACATCAGCCTATGATAAGAAAGATTTTGATTTCGTTGCTATTGAATGTAGCGCAAATAGTTTACGTGCATTGCAATTCTACCAGAATAAAAATGCTATCAATTACAAATTTCTTAAATCGACAAAGGTAGTTTTAAAGGATTATGGAATTGGAGGCTTTCCTGTATTCTTTATTCTTGATAAAAACAGAGTCATCAAAAAGATGTTTAACGGTTATGGAGAAATCACAACAGATAAAATGATCAAAGATACAATTGATGAATTACTGAAATAAGTTTCTGTTGTTGGACTATTAAACTACCCATTATGAAAAAACTCTTTATCGGATTTTTACTCTGTCTCCCGGTTTTTCTTCAGGCGCAAAACAATGCAATCCAAAGTGCTCTGAAGAATTACGATTACGAACAGGCTGTGAAACTCATTTCGAAGGAACGAAAGTCACCCGAGAATGATTTTTTGAAGGCAAAGTGCTACAAAAACCTGACGCAGTACAAAGAAGCCATACTCCTACTCGAAGAACTGGTAAAACAAGAGACAACAAATCTGTCGGTTATCAACGAACTGGCCGAAAATTATCAGCTGGATGGAAACCTCAACAAAGCCAAACTCTATTATTTTATGGCTTTGCAATCGGCACCCAACAGCCGCTTTGCCCAGCTCAATTACCTCAACATCGTTTTCAAGCTTAAAGACTGGAAGCAGTCGGTGCAACTGGCACATGACATGCTAAAGAAAGATTCCGTTCCGGCCTTATATCCGGTGTTAGGGGATTGCTTCGTGCAACTTTCAAAGCCCGACTCGGCCATTTTTTATTACCAGAAAGCATTCGCCAGCAATCCGAATGATTACAACACACTGAGTAAACTGGCTAAGATGTATCTGCAAGCCGAGCGATATCCCGAATTGATTAGTTCCACCAAGCGCTATATGCTTTCCGATTCCTCCAATCAGGTTATAAACCAATATAACGGCATCGGTCTTTGTATGAATAAAAATTACGATCTGGCTATTCAACGGCTAAACAAAATGGTGCAACGTGGCGATAATTCTTTTCTGACCAACTACTATTTAGGTGCAGCCTATTTTGCTACCGAAGATTATATAAGTGCTTACGATCAACTGAACAGTGCTTATCATAAAGATTCCGCCAACCTGAACCTGCACTATTATCTGGGCAAATCCGCCATCATGAGCGGACATCACAAAGAAGGCATTTATTTTCTAAACAAAGGCCTGAGTATGATGATTCCCAAAGACTCCGTATTGTTCAACTATTATTACAATATATCCAAAGGGTACAACCTTCAGGCTATGTATACCGACGAAATAAAGTATATGAGACTCTGTTATAAATGCAATTCGGATAATAAGATTTTATACAACATTGCCAGCACTTACGACTACTCCATCAAAGATCCCGAAGAAGCACTGGTATGTTACAATCAATTTATGGCAACGCGTTCAAAGACAAAAACCAATACTACTAGTTCCACACCAAGCGTTTCATATTATAATATTGCCGACAACAGAATAAAGGAACTAAAAACAGAACTGGAAACAAAGAAAAAGAAACCCTGAGAGATCAACACTTAGACACTAAGGACACATAGAATCACTAAAGTTTTTTTAGAAACACAGAATTTCAGAAGGTTTGAACTATGTGTATCTATGTGTCCTTAGTGTCTAAGTGGTTACTCTTATTCTTTGCTCTTTATTCTTTGTTTTCTTTCCTGCTATCATTTTTCTTGGTTAAATCGGAAAATTATTTATACATTTGCCACCAATTTGAATTTGTACCATTTAT
>DAIQOQ010000360.1:0-2021 GCA_036787795.1 Paludibacter sp.
AGACTAAGAGATTCGACCACTTAACGTTGCAAGTATAAATAATTATTTTTTACCGGAAATAAAACGAGACGAAGATTTAAATAGATTTAACCCTTATTCAATAGACATTATACAATTAAGGTGTTTACAAGTAAATAGTTACGAGTTACAAAACAGTGTTAGTGCTCAGTAGCTATCTATTTTTGCAATTATTTGATTTTCAATTTGACTAGTTGAATTGAAAATCAAATATCCGATCATATGTTCCCATCATTCCCCAGTTGCGCTTCGCTTACCAGGGGTTATTGGCTACGCCAATTTTCAATTCACATTTAGTCACTCTGTGGCAAATAACGCATTCTATTATATTCCAAATGCTTGTGCAATTATTTAATAAAATTGAAGGGTGCTGAGTAGTTACCAAAACTGTTTATCTGTACTTTGCTTTCTAAAAACAGTTTGTTAAATAATATTATTACTTACAAACCTGAGTTCGGGATAAGAACTAAAATAGGAAAATGGGATCAACTTAATAATATATCTTGTCTCTCAAACCTATACAAAATATAATATGTCGGTGCGCTGCACCTATGGTTTATTATGTCTGGCTAATTTCTACAAATAGTTCGGTGCTCTGCACCTTTTGAGGGACAGAGTCCCAGAATATTTGTAGCATTTAGCATTGTTTTATCATCATTAGGTGCAGCGCACCGTACTATTCAATTATATAGTTTGGAAATGAGCCAGAGCTTATCCCGAACTCAGGTTACAAATAGAAAAGCCACAAACAGCAGTCTGTTTGAAATAAAAACAACGAACAAACAAAACAGGAAAGGATGTTCCTCCAGAGTTGAGAATAGAGTCTTTCAGATTCAATTGTTTTTAAAGGGAAAGTTGCTAAAAAATACATTAATGTCGCTTTTTACGCTCCAAAATGAAGTTTTTAAGAAATTCTTCGGCTTAAAATCATAAAATAGCACCTAAAATGTAGCTTATTCCGCAGAGTACAAAAGAACATTTAGACATGTATTAGCAAACTTCAATGTCATTTTACAATATAAACACTAATTAAAATATCAATACGAAACAATAATTGCAAATATTATATCATTATGAAATTAGCAGTCTTTATTTTCTATTATTTTTCAAACGAAGCATTGCACGCGATGACATTTTGATTATTTTTGCATCGTATTAAAAGCAATATGATATTTCTTTCGGCATATAAATTACGTTTTGCCTTTAAACATCCAATATTAATTGACACAATACAAAAAATAAGCAGTTTTTTATAATAATCAAACTTTTAAAATTTTCAGGTATGACAAAAATTAAAGTTTTAGCAATCTTCGCGATTGCATTGTTATCGACAATGAGCGTTAAGGCTCAATTTGCAACAGGTGCTGACATTGTAAGTTCATATGTATGGCGTGGTATACCTCAAGAAGACGTTACAGGAAAAACAGGAGGGGCACCCAACATTCAACCTTATGCATCATTCACAACAGGTAAACTCACGTTAGGTTCATGGGCTTCGAGCAGCTTTAGCGGAGGTCTTAAAGAAGTAGACTTATATGCTACTTATGCTGTATCGAGTGCATTTGCTATTACGGTGACCGATTATTACTACAACTTTTCCACTCATCCAGATTATTTTAAATACAAAAACGGAACCGGTCACATATTTGAAGGGACTCTGGCATATACCGGATCGGCATTCAGTGCATCTGTAAACACCATGTTTGCCGGAGCCGATAAACTGGACAACGGAGATAATGCTCTTTCGACCTATGTAGAATTGGGTTATCAAATAGCTCCGGTGGCTAAAGTATTTATCGGTGGATCGCTGGCCAACAGCAATACTTACGGTACAACAGGTTTCGGTATTACCAACGTAGGCTTTAAAGTAAGTAAAACCATTGCCATTACGGACAAATTCAGTCTTCCGGTATATGGAATTGTAGGTGCAAACCCTTACTTAAAGAGTACATTCTTTGTAGCTGGTATTACACTTTAAATAGTTACGAGTTACAAGTTACAAG
>DAIQOQ010000165.1:0-6287 GCA_036787795.1 Paludibacter sp.
ACGTCTGATAGTAGACAAGTAGACATCTGATGGTCGACAAGTACACGTCTGACGTCGACAAGTACACGTCTGATAGTAGACAAGTAATCCAATTATTTTCCTCCTCCACACTTCAAATAAATGCATTCCAACAAGTGATTGTTATACAGCCAGACATCAAAAGTCTGTATTATCCCTCCCCAAAAAAAATAAAAAAGAAACAAGAACCGGTAACGATGATGAAACGCAGATGTAACAATAACTAAACATCCTGACACTACATTTGCAAACTAATCCAATAGACTAAAAAAGTTAGCAATGGTTCTCACTGAAAAAGAAGAATTGGAATTACTAAAAGACGCTTGCAGGCAGTCTTTTGAGGTTCTTTATCATCGGTATAGTGGCAAGCTATATAATTTTATGATGAAGGTTTCCAAAGGCGATAGTTATACTGCAGAAGAGTTGGTTCAACAGACTTTTATCAGAGTGTGGGAAAACCGGGAAAATGTAAATCCAGAAAAATCATTTATTTCATACCTATGCACTATCGCAAAAAATATGCTTTTGAATAGATATGAACATCAAACAATTCAATTCATTTATGAGGAATATATAAAAGCAAAAGTAATTGACAGTAAAAATACCACTGAAGAAGAAGTGGATAGAAAGCTACTGGAAGAATATATTGCTAAACTTACAGATGAATTACCTCCCAAGCGAAAAGAAATCTTTGTGTTGAGTAGAAAAGAAGGACTTTCAAACAAACAAATTGCTCATAAACTCAATATTTCAGAAAGCACTATTGAAACGCAATTGTCCAAAGCACTTTCCTTTATGAAAGGTCAGCTAAAACAGCATTACGACCACATTTTAGTAATACTTATTACATTGATGATAATTTAACCTTAAATTCACATTACAGAGTAGTGAATATGCAATTGAAAACTGTATATCATTATATATAGTACGGAATAGTATGCAAAAAGAAGAGTGTATTGAATTGATTGAACGTTATATTCATAATCAGACTGACCAGGATGAAGTTAAGCGTTTAAATATTCGGATTAAAAATAATCAGGAAATTTCCTCGTGGCTTGAGCAAGAAATCATAGCCTCACCATCAACCATGGATAATGATGTGCAAGCACGCATATTCAGAGACATTGAAAACAAAATAGACATCAAAGACAAAACCGACAAAGCCGAACAAAATCATTTTCAGCTAACCAAGTGGCTGCGTGTGGCTGCTATGTTTGTACTGCCGGTAATAACAGCTGTTGGTATGTATTTTTATAGGTCTCCGGACGAAACTGCACCCGGTCAGTTGGTCGTAGCTGTAGAACGAGGACAAAAAGCCAATATCACTTTGCCCGACGGAAGTAAAGTATGGTTGAATTCTCAATCCAGGCTTACCTATTCCACTAATTTCAATGTAAAAAAAAGAGAATTGCAACTGGATGGTGAAGCTTATTTTGAAGTAGCTCACAATCCGAACAAACCTTTTATAGTTCGGAGCAATGATATTTCAGTAAGGGCATTGGGCACTGCCTTTGGAGTGAAAGCATACAATGAAGACGTACTTATCTCTTCAATATTAATGAAAGGCAAAGTACTGGTTACAACTCCCGATGGAGAAGCTATTCTGAAGCCAAACGAAAGAATAATATATGACAAGACTAAACATAAAAAAGAACAAACTACAGTGACGAATGCAACTGACTTTACCGGTTGGATTCATAATGAATTGCGGTTTGAAGATGAGTCACTGGGTGATATTGCCAAAACTATTCGACGAATCTACAATGTAGAAGTCGTATTTGCTTCAGAGAAACTTAAAAGCCAACGCTACACTGGCACGATCAATAATAACAGTTTAGAGAGCGTACTTAACATTATCAGTTTAACTTCACCTGTTTCGTTTCAAATCAACAACCAACAGGTTACACTATCCGAAAATAATAAGCCAAAACAGAACATTCCATAAAACGCAGAGTATTATTGGAACCTACGTGAAACAGCAAGTTGATATTAATTCAGCTTGCTGTTTTTCCGTTTATAACACATATTAAATATTTGTTACAGATAGTGGAAGAACTGTTCATAAATGTATACCGAATATCCAGTAGGAAATTCTAATGTTTAATATTACAACAATGAAAAAGAAAAGGAAAATTATTACAAAACCACAAAAAAAGATGATGCTCAAGGGCTGTTTTTACCTTCTCCTTGTACTGTTCTCAACCAGTTTGAGTGCACAAATCACGGTCGATGTAAAGAGTCAATCTTTGAAAGAAATCCTGAAAGTTATAGAAACAAAAAGCCAGTATCGCTTTTTCTATAACGAAGGGCTTAAAGGGCTTGATAATGTAACGTCGTTGCAGGTCAACAACGCATCTATCGAACAAACAATGTCATCTCTTCTTACAAACACGGACATTAGTTACAAACAAGAAAAAAAGCATCTAGTTGTGCTTGTTGCAAAAGTGAAGTCAAACGAAAGCGGACTCAGAAAAATTTCCGGTAAAATAACAGACGCAAACGGAGAACCTATTATTGGGGCAAATGTATTAATTAAAGGATACGGAACCGGTTCGACTGCTGATGCCAACGGTCGATACACATTGGAAGCGCCGGAAGGTGCCATTCTCCATGTTTCGTTTATCGGTTATAATGCAGTTGACGTGAAGATTGATGGCAAAACGGAAGTTAATGTTTTATTGAATGATAATTTAAAAACATTGGACGAAGTAGTAGTGGTTGGTTATGGCAGCCAAAAGAAAGCCAATCTGACCGGTGCTGTCGATTATGTTTCGAGCAAAGTATTCGAAAACCGTTCGGTATCGAATGTTACACAAGCATTGCAAGGTGCAATTCCCAACCTGAACATTACCCTTACAGATGGAAAACCATTGCGTTCGGCCAGTTACAATGTCAGAGGGACAACCTCCATCGGACAAGGTGGAAATGCGTTGGTACTGATTGATGGTGCAGAAGGCGATCCGGCAATGCTGAATCCGAATGATATTGAGTCGGTATCCGTATTAAAAGATGCATCTTCGGCTGCCATCTACGGTTCACGCGGTACCTTCGGAGTGGTGTTGATTACTACGAAAGGTGCTAAGCAAGGTAAAACGATAGTAACCTATTCTTTTAACTCCACCTATGGACAACCGGTAAATGTACCTGACATTGTTGAAGATGGTTATACGTATGCTTCTATGTTTTATCAGGCATATTACAATGCAAGAAATGCAAATCCAGCTAAGTTAAACAAGACACAAATCTTTTCAACCAGTTGGTTGAGCGATTTTAAAGCAAGAAAAGACGCAGGAAACACACAAAATTATGACGTTGTAAACGGAGCGTATGTCTATTATGGCAACGAGAATTATTATAAGGCGCTATACAAAAAATCTACTTCTGCACAAGATCATAACTTTTCTATAAACGGCAATATGGGCAAAGTGGATTATTATTTGTCTGGTCGCTATTATGGCTATGATGGTCTTTTCAAATACAATTCGGACAAGTACAAAACATACAACATTCGGGCAAAGGAATCGCTGCAGGTTACCGATTGGTTGAAAGTTACAAACAACACCGATTATTCAAAACTTCAGTATCACAATCCTATCAATGTGGGTGAAGGCGGTTCTATCTGGAGAAACATTGCAGACGAAGGACATCCCAGCAGCCCTATATTCAATCCTGACGGAACTCTGACCTATTCGGCAGCTTATACAGTAGGTGATTTTATCTATGGAAAAAACGGAATAGATACAGATAACCGTATTCTAAAAAACACAACTTCTGCAACCGCCTCTTTCTTGAAAGATCAGTTGCATCTGAACGGTGATTTCACCTTCCGAACTACCGATAATAATGCCACGCAGATAAGAGTTCCGGTTCCTTACAGTACTTCGCCAGGCGTAATTAGCTATTTAAGCAGCAATTATAACGACATAAAGTTAACCAATCAACGGTATGATTATATGTCAAGCAATGTTTATGCTGATTTCGCAACCAAAATTGCTGAAAAGCATGCTATCAAAGCAATGGTGGGCTACAACTTCGAACAGCAGAAATATAACAACATTGCCACACAACGCAACGGTCTGTTGACGCAAGATGTAACCAATATCAACCTGGCTTTGGGACAAACCTATACAACTTCGGGGAGTTATAACAAGTGGAGTACAACAGGTTTCTTTTCACGTGTAAACTATGCATTTGACGATCGTTATCTATTCGAATTTGACGGACGTTATGACGGTTCTTCTAAATTTCCGACTAACCAGCAATGGGGATTCTTTCCTTCGGCATCGGTAGGTTGGAGAGTTTCGGAAGAACCATTCTGGCATGTGAACCCAAAACTGATCTCCGATTTGAAAATCAGAGCCTCTTACGGTTCGCTGGGAAATGGAAACATTGATCCTTACAAATATCAGGAACTCTTAGCTATCAGCACATCGGGTAGAATGCTAAATGGTGTAAATAATCAGATTACAAGTTCTCCTGCTGTTATTCCCACCGGGTTAACATGGGAAACTGCTTCCACTGCCAATATTGGATTAGACTTTGGAATGCTCAGCAACCATTTACATTTCACCGGAGATGCTTATATCCGTAAAACAAAAAATATGTACACCACGGGCCCAACCCTTCCCGATGTGTTTGGAGACAACTCGCCGAAGGGTAATTATGCCGACCTCACTACCCGCGGCTGGGAAGTGTCTTTAAGCTATGCCAATAATTTCCGGTTAGCCGGTAAACCTTTTAATTATCAGATAAAAGGGACATTATCCGATTATTTGTCTAAAATTGATAAATACAACAACTTAACAGGAAGTTTGAGCGATTACTATGCAGGTGAAACAGTCGGCGAAATCTGGGGTTATCATGTTGAAGGATTATTCAAAGATCAAGCCGATATCGATAACCATGCAAAACAAAAATTACTTTATGCTTCATCTGACGGGCTAATGCATCCCGGAGACGTAAAATTTGGCGACTTGGATAATAGCGGAACGATTGACTATGGCACAAATACACTTTCAAACCATGGAGATTTAAAGGTTATTGGTAACACAACTCCCCGTTATACCTACAGCTTTACATTAAGTGCCGACTGGAATAATTTTTTCTTCTCTGCCTTTATTCAAGGTGTTGGTCACCAAGATTGGTATCCGAGCAGCGAAAGTATATTTTGGGGACAATATAACCGTCCGTATAATAACATCCCTTCCTGGCAAATGGGCAATATCTGGTCGGAAAATAATCCTAATGCCTATCTTCCCCGTTATGTTGGATACAATAACATGATTGCCCGGGGTGGTTTTGCAAACGATAGGTATTTACAAAATGTGGCCTATTGCCGCTTAAAAAATCTTCAAATCGGATACAATATCCCCAAACAATTGATTGCGCCATTGAAAATACAAAATATTCGTATCTATGTATCGGGTGAAAATCTCCTTTGCTTTTCTCCTTTATACAAATGGACACGCGATATAGATGTGGCTAATATATATGGGTCTGATAAGGATTTGACAGACGGAGGTTCAGGCGATGGCATGAATTATCCGACTTTAAAAACCTATAACGTAGGTTTATCATTAACTTTTTAATTTGATTTGTTCATTAAAATCAAAATATTTACAAATGAAAAAAATAATATTTCCTTTATTAGTACTTTGCACTCTTTTAGCATCGTGCAACCTGACAGAAGAGCCGCAGTCATCTGCATCAAAGAAATTAATTTTTGGTACCGAAGCCGGGCTTAAAACATACAGCTATTCTTTCTATAATATATTACCTGATGCCGGTTGGGCCTATCAACAAGATGGTATGGTAGACTATGGTGCTGTAAACAACCTCGACAATTTTATCCGAAAAGGTGCATATTCTGCATCTATCAGCACAGGCTGGACATGGAATAATTTGAGAAACATCAACTATTTTATTCAAAATTGTACGGATGCAAATATAAGTGATGCTGTAAAAAACAATTATATCGGTATTGCCCGGTTTTTCAGAGCATGGTATTACTACAACATGGTGGTACGTTTTGGCGATGTGCCCTGGGTTGACAAAGCTATGGATATCGATGATCCTAATCTTTACTCCAAGCGGGATTCACGTACAACCATTATGCAACATATGATCGAAGATCTTGATTTTGCCTGTAATAACATAACAGAAACCGCAGGCGATGGAACGCTGATTTCAAAATGGACCGCTTATGCACTAAAATCGCGTATCTGCCTGTTCGAAGGTACCTTTGAGAAATACCATACAGAATTAAACCT
>DAIQOQ010000166.1:0-2038 GCA_036787795.1 Paludibacter sp.
TCGATTTCTTAATGTGAGTAGTTAAGCGGACCCCTCGGACGATCGATTTCTTAATCAATATCGATGATCCGACCCCTCAGACGATCGGCTTAGAACGACAAATATCCGGGAGATTTTTCAGAAAACAACTTCAGTGTTGTAACTCGTAACTTGGAACTAAATATTTACAAATAAAAAAACAACCTTTTTAAAAAAACTATTATGAATAAAGTTATTGAATTTGGGATGTCACGTCCCAACAATGTAGAGCACTACAAAATTATGAACGACGTTGTGGGTGTACTTGATCGTCATGCTGCTGACGGTCTTGGTGTAGACAATGAAGTAAAAGAACTGAAAAAATGTGTGGCCGACGAAGGCGAGGCACTGAACCTTCCCCGGGGAAATGATTTTACCGAAGATAAAAATCAAGCAACTGCGAAGCTAAAACTGACGGTTGATGGTCTTGATGATCAGATTAACAGCGGACTAAATCATTATGAACCTCAGGCTAAAGCGGCTTTCAAACGGCTGAAAACTCTGTGGGATGCTAACTCTGAAATTAAATTGAAAGCAACCAACCCCAAGGAAGGTGCTTTGAAAAAGGTATTGGTAGAATTTAAGGGAAATTATAAAGCCGATGTTACCGCTGCCGGCATTCAGGGCTGGGTGGATACACTGGAAGCGGATTATGCTGCTTGCCTGGACTTTGAAGTTAAATTTGATACGGCAAGCCAGAGTAAAACAAAACTACGTTCGAAGAGTGCACGAAAAGTGACTGATGCATGGTACTTTAAAATTATTGAAATTATAAATGCTCTGATCGTTGTGAATGGCGATGCGAAGTATGCCGGTTTTGTGAACGACCTGAACGAACGGCTGAAATGGCACAACAACAGCCTTGCCATTCGGAAAGCCGACCGCAAAGATAATGATGACGAAACAAAAAGCAGTGAAACAAAATAAGTAATCAAGCGCTTGTATCAAAAGCACGCAAATGACGCAAATAACACAAATTTTCGCAAATGGGATTTATAAAATAGAAGATTTTTACAGGATTTCAATTTTATAAGATCGCGTTAATTTGCGCATTTTGTGTTATTTGCATTCTAAAAAATTTTTGCTACATCCTCTCATTGTGTGTGATAACCGGAAAACTCCCCGCCTATTTCAACCCACTAAAAATATAGCTGTACACCGGATTGTTGAGATCAATTTGCGGTTTCAGAAAACTTTTGGTTTGCAAAACCGGAGCGGTAATCATTTCGCGTCCTATCATTTCTTCAATGGTGTGGTAAAACGGCAAGGATGTTTTGCCAACCAGCAATGGCGAAAGGTCGTTGTGCTCTTCCCAAAACCGGAGAACGGTCACGAACCCACTCAGATAGAGATGGTCTTTGGTAAATCCACCTCCCCGGAAGATGCGCGCAACAATGCTAAAAGCCGAATCGGGATCGACATTATAATCGTTCCGCAGCATGTTGAAACATTCGATAAAGCCGACTCCACTACACATCTGATCAACCAGCACAGTACGCAGGGCAAATGTTTTGAGCCTCGACAAAGTAATATTTCCGCTCAGGTATTCCGACAGAATGGCTAATCCTTCCTGCGTCATGGTGTTGACGGGCAAACCAACGTTGAATATCTTCAGCTGCTGACGGCTCGAATTGATGGTAGTGAGCATGTGAACCCCTATTTCGTGCTCAATCAAAGCCTGTAACTCTTTTCGTTTAAACTGAGCCTGAGGTTGAATGAGGATGCTTTTTTTTGAGTTCAGCACCATCACTTTCGAAATAACCCGGTTGCTCAGTTCTATTTTGGCATTGATTCCATAGTCGTTCAACCCTTCCTGAAAAACCGCCATCGCAGCCTGTGCATCATATACCGGTTCCTTTTTGGCCTCGGTAGGTATGTCGGGCAACGAAAGTATGTAGGTGGCATTCTGCAAATCCTTTTTAGACGGACGGCCAAAATAACGCAGCGAGTTGTACAAAAACTTGTTGGTGTTCAGCGTATTTATCATGTCTATTTTATCAAAATAGCTATTGATAACCGA
>DAIQOQ010000166.1:2138-6273 GCA_036787795.1 Paludibacter sp.
TGGTGTTCAGCGTATTTATCATGTCTATTTTATCAAAATAGCTATTGATAACCGAACGGTACAACTCACGTATAGACACATCCTGAATATCCTGAATAGGGATGCTCATCAGTTGCCGTTTCAGACTAAACGAGTTGATTTTAATCGGATTGTATTTCAGCTTGGGCGTTTCGGTAAACTTACTTTTAAAAAACCGTGCCTTCTCGCTGGCCGTATTTATCGGATTCACTTCGGCTATCAACTCAATGTTTTTCAGCAAAGAGTAAATATCCTTATCAATTTTCAGCAAGCTTTTATTATTGCTTTTGTCCAGCAGACTGACCGACGATTTGTGATGCCATTTTTCCAGTTTACGGCAATAAAAGTTCGTGTTATCGAGAATGGCTTGTTTAAAACACTTTTGAAGCTGACTCACGATTTTTGGATACACATCACCCGTAAGTTCGTCGCAATAAACCTTTTTAATTTCGGTAGGAAGCACCAGCGTATGTCTGAAATGACTGTTGATATACGTGGCATTGTACCCTCTGCCTTTAAAAACATCGTTTTCGGCAGTTGTATTCTGAATATCCGGCAAACTGATTTCGGCCAACACCTGCATCCAGTGCCGCACCGTGTCCTCATGTTGCGCTGCGTCAATCTGCTCGGTACCTACATTAAACAAAGGCACTTCCCTATCCCACCTTTTATGATTATAGGAATGAATATCATAGAGCAAACACCCTCCGAAAAGAGTTTCGAGCTTACTAACAAGCGCATGTAGAATTTTGTAATACACGGCATGCTTCTGTTTACTGACTTTGATTTCCTGCGCCGTCAGCTTTTTCGCCCACACCTTTTTGCCCCAGGCTTCTTCATAAATACATTCCTCCGGAGTCCGGTTTAAATCATATTCAAAACGGGAATCGTTGGCAATAATGGTGATGGGCATCGATTTGATGAAATCTTCGGTAAACGGATCCTCCTCATACCAACGCTGATACTCATTCAGTGCTATTTTATGTTGTAATTCAGGTCTTAGCTGACTGCCATTGTGAATGGCCGTGCAGCAAAAAGGTACATATTTCGTTATTTTTATTTTAATGCTGCCATCGGCTGTTTCCAACTCAAAAAGTTTTTCAGCCTCTATACTTTTTATAATCTCACTTACATCAATTTTATTAATCTTCATAGACTCTTATCAGGTAGATAATTCTTTTATTTTTTCAACTCGCGTTTGGCTACCACTTCTTCCAGATAATCCACAATATCTTCCTGTATCCTCACATTATTCAACTTGTTTATATCAACAATGGTACCAGGGCTAAGCACATTTATTTCAATCAGTTTTCCACTAATAATATCCAGTCCGGCAAAGTAAATACCGTCTTTTACGAGCTTTTTCCCAATAATTTCGCACATTGTGCGGTCTTGTTTAGTCAGTTTATACCGCTCCACACTGCCACCGGCCGATATATTGGAACGCATATCGCCCACTGCCGGCACCCTACGCAACGCACCAATTGGTTTGCCGTTGAGCATCAGCACACGGACATCCCCTTTTTCGGCTCCATCCACATATTCCTGCAAAATGACATAGTTCGATTCGGTTTTTGATTTGTTGATATAAAATTCCAACAACGATTTGATATTATCTCCGCTCGACTTTTCAACTACAATCACTCCCCGACCGCCATACCCATCAAGCGGTTTCATAATCATCTTCCCTTTCTCCGAATTCTGGATTACGCTTAACAAATAATCTACATTTTTTGAAACAAAAGTAGCAGGTATAATCTCCTTATTAGGATCATAATAAGCAGCTGTGTATATTTTATTATTCGCCTCCCGAAGCCCGTTCACCGAATTGAGAATAAACGTTTCATCTTTAATCGAATCCAAAAAGTTCAGCACAAACGGATCCAGCGGGGGATTATCGCGCATAAAAATCACATCAAAGTCTTTCAGCACCCGCATGCTTTTTTCAAATTGAACCGATTGATGAAAACTGGTCATGCTATTCGACACTTTTCCACCTCCGATAATGGTCTGACAATTGCTTAACGTAACACTATCTCTGATGGTCAGATTTTGCGGTGTCGTTATAGCCACTTCATGCCCCCTTTGCACACATTCATGTACAATCCGAATCGTGGAGTCCTGTTTTGGTTTTATGGTTTCCCACGGATACATAATGAAACACACCTTCATATTTATTGTTTTATTAAATTTTATTGTTGAGAACTAAAAACTTGCAAACATATCACTATTCCGGTCAGAAAAATTGTAATATAACACAATACTACTTAATTTAATGGTATTGTAATCTCAGTGCATCCTTTTCGGGTTAATTTCGTTACGTATTCAACCCAGTTCAGCCTGTTTTTTATTCAAACCGGTTTTATTTAGGATCAATGCTCATCCTATTATTTCCCGAAAATCTGGTATATTTGCGAAACAAATTTGTTCTATTTTCTTTCTAAAATCTTTTTGAATAACAAATTCTATTTAATAGTCTGTTTTCTGATAATAAGACACAGATAAACAGCTTATAAGTAAACAATAATATTTAGTTTTATGAGAATAAGGTTCAGATAACCAATCTTGTAACTCGTAACTATTTACTTGTAACTACTGAACTCGTAACTATTTATTTCTGATCACTCATAATATTATGAAACACAAAACAAATCGCTTATTGACCGCTACTTTTTTCGGGCTGTTTTTACTATCGCCTTTCACTCCAATAAGTGCAGCTCAAAGCTTTCCGAAAGTAAGAGTGGATGCCGATAAACGTAATTTTGTGAGTCCGGCCATTGAAGAGAAAATCAAACAAATGCAGTCGGTTATCAAAGATCCGGAACTGGCCTGGATGTTCGGAAACTGCTTCCCTAACACCCTAGACCGTACGGTTACTTTTACTCAAAAAGACGGTAAACCGAATACCTTTGTTATCACCGGCGACATTTATGCCATGTGGCTGCGCGATAGCTCTGCGCAGGTTTGGCCTTATATGCCTTACATGAAACAAGACCCGGCATTGCAACAACTTATTGCCGGTGTAATCAACCGCCAAACAGAGTCGGTACTCATTGACCCTTATGCCAATGCATTTAATATGAACAAAGAAGGTGGCATGTGGATGAGTGATAAAACCCAGATGCGCCCCGAACTGCATGAGCGCAAATGGGAAGTAGACGGACTGTGTTACGTTATCCGGCTGGGATATCACTACTGGAAACTAACCAACGATGCTTCGTGTTTCGACAACCGATGGCTGGACGCTATGAAGTTGATTGTAAAAACGTTTAAAGAACAGCAACGCAAAACCAATCAGGGTCCCTACAGCTTTATGCGCCAAACCGAACGGGCTATTGATACGCAGTTTGGCAACGGGTATGGCAATCCGGTTCGCCCTACAGGAATGATTTGTTCCGCCTTTCGTCCGTCCGACGATGCTACCATCTACGGCTACCTGATTCCGTCCAACTGTTTTGCCTTAGTATCGCTCAGACAATTGTCGGAAATGGTGAAAAGCATTAAACAAGATGAAGCCTTTTCCGCAGAATGTGCCGCTCTGGCTTCTGAAGTAGATACAGCCATAAAAAAATACGCCGTTGTAAATCATCCGAAATATGGAAAGATATATGCTTTTGAAGTGGATGGCTATGGTAACTACCTGATGATGGACGATGCCAATGTGCCTTCGTTGTTGTCGCTGCCTTATCTGGGTTACGGCTCTGCGAATGACCCGGTTTACAAAAACACCCGCAAGTTTGTGTGGAGCAACGACAATCCTTATTTCTACAGTGGTAAAGCAGGCGAAGGCATAGGTGGTCCGCACGTTGGTGTAGATATGATCTGGCCTATGTCTATTATTATGAAAGCACTTACGTCCAACGATCCGGTCGAAATTAATGCTTGCATCCAAACTCTAAAACGTACGCATGCCGGTACCGGTTTCATGCACGAAACATTCCACAAAGACGATCCCGCGAATTTTACCCGTTCATGGTTTGCCTGGGCCAATACTTTGTTTGGCGAATTGCTTATCAAAACGGAAAAGTAAAGACAACGCATGCTGTAGAGACAAGGCATGCCTTGTCTCTACGCATTCAATTTCAATTATAATAAACCATAATAAAAATCACCTACA
>DAIQOQ010000029.1:0-10136 GCA_036787795.1 Paludibacter sp.
GGGAAATGGAACAGAAAATATACGAATGGGAAATTTTGAGCGAAGAAGTAGATCGTTTAAAAGCTGAAATAGGTGACTAGCTTGGCGAAATACCTAAATAGAAAAATAATCTGTAAGATTTTTCGTAAAGGTAGCTAAAGAATTTCTGGAGGTTTAAAATGATTTGCAAATGCGCTTAAAGAATTTCTGAAAGTGTAATCCGCTTTAAAGATAAGGATAAAGAATTTCTGAAGATCTAAAATGATTTGAAAATGCTATTAAAGAATTTCTGAAAGCACAATTTGTTTTGAAAATAGAGCTAAAGAATTTCCGAAGGCCTAAAATGATTTGAAAACACGGCTATAGAATTTCTGAAAGCAAAAATACAGAAAAATAGTCTTGTAACTTGTAACCATTTACTTGTAACTACTTACAGCTTATTGAAAAATACATAGAACAAGAAATAAATAATATGTCAAACTTATACCTGGTTCCAACTTCGCTTGGCGAATGTGATTTTAATCGGATTTTGCCGGCGCAAAATACTGAAATAGTTTCAGCATTACGCTTTTTTATTGTGGAAGATGTTCGTACAGCACGTCGTTTTTTGAAAAAGATGAACCAGTCAATTGATATTGACAGTCTGACCTTTTTTATTCTGAATCAGCATACTTCTCCTGAGGAATTAAGCGGATTTCTGAAACCCATGTTCGATGGAAATGATATGGGAGTGTTATCTGAAGCCGGTTGTCCTGCCATTGCCGATCCGGGAGCCGATGTGGTGGCTATAGCTCAGAAACATAATTTCGCGGTGATTCCGCTTGTGGGTCCTTCTTCTATTTTATTATCTCTTATGGCTTCGGGTTTTAATGGTCAGAGTTTTGCCTTTGTAGGTTATTTGCCTATTCAGCCTGCCGAACGGATTAAAGCGTTGAAAAAACTGGAATCAAGAGCCTATTCGGAAAATCAGTCACAGATATTTATAGAAACTCCTTACCGGAATATGAAAATGGTTGATGATATTTTGCATGCCTGTCAACCTTCAACCCGTCTTTGCATTGCTGCCGATATTACATTGGAAACTGAATTTATCAAGACCAAGACTGTGAAAGAATGGAAAACACAAGTTCCCGATTTGAACAAAAGGCCTTCGATATTCATTCTATACAAGTCGTAGCATAGCTACAACAAAGTTTAAAATGCGCTCTTTTTTCAATTATAAGCCTTATCTTTGCCCGATTTTTTTTTGAGAATCTATAATACATGAATAAAAAGATAGAGCCGAAGCCGCTTACGCTTCAATCTTTGATTAATTACTCCATAAGAAACTTCGGAAAAATGCCTTCCGTTTCCTTTGTAGAAGGGAAACCTATTTCTTATGCCGAATTTGGTCGTAAAATGGAAACAATTTCTGAAATGTTGTTTTCGTTAGGATTGAATAAGGGTGATAAGGTAGCATTGTTGAGCCACAATATGCCCAATTGGGTAATTGCTTATTTTGCCGTTGTATCCAAGGGCTTAGTTATTGTTCCGATTTTGCCTGATTTTACCCGCGAAGAGATTGACAATGTAATGATTCATTCCGAATCAAAGGTTTTATTTGTCAGCGAACGTTTAAATTCACGTGTCGAAGGGCTGGAATGGCCGTTTCTGGAAGCCAAAATCTTAGTTGATAATTTGAGTTTGCTGAGTGGAAATGTATCTGATCAGGCTGTTAATAAAGAACTGTTGAGGAATATTGTTGTCGACGAGGATGATCTGGCAGCAATAATATATACTTCAGGCACTACCGGACGGTCAAAAGGTGTTATGCTATCTCACAAAAGTTTGACTTTTACAGCCATGCAATCTCATGCATTTCATGCTATCTCAAAGACAGATGTTTTTCTATCTCTTCTTCCATTGTCACATACTTACGAAAATACTATTGGACTTCTTTACCCAATGATGTATGGTGCAACTATATATTATCTGGAAAAACCTCCCACTGCTGCAGCACTTATGCCTGCTTTAGCCAAAATACGCCCAACCATGATGCTTTCGGTACCGCTTATCATGGAGAAACTTTACAAAACCCAAATTCAAAGCAAGTTTGCGGGTAATAGCTTGAAGCGTCTGATCTACAAAAATCCGTTTTTCCGAGTGCTGATTCACCGTATTGCAGGAAAAAAATTATATCAGACATTTGGGGGACGGTTGCAATTTTTCGGAATAGGGGGTGCCAAGCTCGATTCGCGTGTGGAGCGTTTTATGAGAGAAGCTAAGTTTCCGTATGCCATTGGTTACGGACTAACAGAAACAGCCCCACTGCTGGCCGGTGCCGGAGTAAAGCAAACGAAACTACAATCCACAGGCTTTGCAGTGCCTGATGTTGCGCTTCAAATTCATAATCCCGATAAAAGGGGCATTGGAGAGATCTGGGCTAAAGGACCCAATGTGATGCAGGGCTATTATAAAAATCCGGAAGCTACAGCAGAAGTCCTGACAGAGGATGGGTGGTTCAAAACGGGCGATTTAGGTCGGTTTGATTCTCATAATCGTTTGTACATAAAAGGGAGAATGAAAAATACCATTGTAGGAGCCGGTGGTGAAAATATATATCCCGAAGATATTGAAACCGTGATAAACGGACATAAACTGGTGGTTGAGTCGCTGGTTATAGAGGAAGATGGATTTTTGGTAGCTAAGGTTTTACTGGATATTGAAGAACTCGAAAGGACAATTGAACATTTTAAATCAGTTATAGAGGATAAGAAAGAGAAACATAAAATATGGAAACAGAATTTTATGAAAGAACTGAATGAAAAATTAAACAAGGTTTCGCAAATAAAACGAATAGATATTATGGATGAGCCTTTTGAGAAAACGGCTTCTCAAAAGATTAAGCGTTTTTTGTATTCCAAGCAGCAGCAACATCATAAGATTATAACTAAAAAAAGATCAAAGTAATTTGATCTCTTTCTGGTTATTGTTTCATGGCCCTGTCTATGCTTCTTTTGTCTTCTTTTTCTTTCAGAGTTTGGCGTTTGTCGTAGGTTTTCTTTCCTTTGGCCAGCCCTATCTCCAGTTTGGCGAGCCCTCTGTCGTTGATGAACAATTTTGTGGGAACAATGGTGTTGCCCGTTTCTTTAGTTCCACGCATTAGCTTGTTTAGCTCTCTTTTATTAAGCAATAACTTACGGTCGCGTCTCACGTCATGGTTGTTGTATGTGCCGAAAAAGTAGGTGGCAATATGCATGTTTCTTACCCAAAGTTCATCGTCAATAAATGTACAATAGGTATCGTTCAAACCAGCCTTACCATCTCTGATTGATTTGATTTCAGTTCCGTATAGTTGAATTCCGGCTATAAATCGATCTGTAATTTCATAATCGAAAGTAGCCCGTTTATTTTTTATCTGTATGTTCGACTTTTTAAACATATGTTTTATTATTTGCTCAACAAAAGTACATGAAAGAAATGAATATCCCAATATGCTGGAATAACTTCCTGAATTCATTTGCAGGCTTTGCATCAAAGTTTTATTTAATTATGGTTTATCCTTTTAAAAATATTGTTATATTTGTTGTCCGTTAAAAAATGAAATAATAGTTTCGTTTGGTTTAAAAATAGACACTAATTATTGATCGCAAATTACTAAATATTAATTGAATATATGAATTCCGAAATAAAGTTGACGATTACCGGGTTAGTCTACAATCAAACTGTTGTGGGAACGTATGGTCTTGTGCTGAGTGAAGAGTTTGGAAATCGCCGGTTTTCAGTTATGATTGGGGAACCAGAGGCCCAATCAATTGCTCTTAAAATGAATAATAAAAAATCACCTCGACCATTGACGCACGATTTGATAAAAAGTTTGCTGAATGCTTTTGAGGCAACTTTAGAGAAAGTTCTGATTTATGACATGGTTAATGATGTGTTTTATTCAGAATTACATATATTGAAAGATGGTAAAGTAATGATAATTGATGCCCGTACTTCTGATGCAGTGGCATTGGCAGTTCGTGCAGATTGCCCTGTTTTTATTAAATCTGAAATACTTGATATTGTTGGAACTGAAATAGATACGGTAGCTGTTCAGGAACTCTCCAAATCCAATTTATCCCGGGAACCTGATGATTTATCGGATGCAGATATGGATTTACTTTCATTGGAATCGTTGGAAGAAATGTTAGAAGAAGCTATCAGTAAAGAAAAATACGAATTAGCTGTAGCTATCAGAGATGCAATAAAGAGGAAAACTAATTTAAATAAAATATAATTATTAATAGGTTGTCGGTTGTTGGCAAAATAAATACTAAATGGGATTATTATGGGATTAAAGTTACGCCTTGTAGTTATGAATTTTCTCCAATATGCAATTTGGGGTGCATGGCTTATATCGTTGGGTGCATATTTGGGTGGAAGTTTAAAATTTGAAGGTTTTCAAATCGGCAGTTTCTTTGCAACAATGGGTATTGCTTCGTTATTTATGCCCGGAATTATGGGAATTATTGCCGACCGTTGGATACCTGCACAGAAGTTGTTAGGGATATGTCATTTCCTGGCAGCAATTTTTTTGGTGTTTGCAGCACCTCAGACTGACTACAGTACGTTATATTCACTGATTTTATGTAGTGTAATGTTTTATATGCCAACAATTGCATTGTCAAATTCAGTTGCTTACAATGCTTTGACCAAAGGTGGTTTTAGTACCGTCAAAGATTTTCCTCCAATTCGGGTATGGGGAACTGTTGGATTTATTTTTTCAATGATAATTGTTGATTTACTCGGCTATGCTCAAACTTCGTATCAATTGTACATGTCTGCCGGATTGGGATTTGTTCTGAGCGTTTATTCATTTACTTTGCCAAATTGTGATATTAATGTGCATGTTGAAAAAAGATCCTGGGTTGATTATATGGGTTTGCGGGCTTTTACGCTTTTTAAGCAGAAGAAAATGGCTATTTTCTTTATTTTTTCGATGATGCTTGGTATGTCGCTCCAAATTACAAATGCTTTTGCCAATGATTATCTCACAAACTTTTTTGGAAAGAATATTTTGTACAAAGGAACCTTTGGTGTGGAGCATGCTAATATTCTAATTTCGCTTTCGCAAGCTTCCGAAACTTTGTGCATACTACTTATCCCGTTTTTCTTGCGAAAATTTGGGATAAAGAAAGTAATGCTGATAAGTATGATTGCCTGGGTTTTACGATTTGCATTGCTCGGAACGGGAAATCCGGGTGGTGGAGTGTGGATGCTGGTGCTTTCAATGATTGTTTATGGAGTTGCATTTGATTTCTTTAATATTTCAGGCTCGCTTTTCGTGGAGAATGAAACAGATTCATCTATTCGTTCCAGTGCGCAGGGAGTATTTATGATTATGACTAATGGTTTTGGCGCTTTTATTGGCTCGTATGTTGCCGGTTGGGTGGTTGATATTGCCGGATGGCCTAAATCGTGGTTTATTTTTGCCGGATATTCTTTGCTTGTAGCTATTGTGTTTGCCATTGTATTCAAATACAAACACGATCCACAGCAATTGGAAAAGGTCCGTTCTTGATATTGGTTGCGAAACATAAAAAATGCGGAGACCGTAAGCTCTCCGCATTTTTTATGTCTTCACAATAGATTCTTTAAAGTTTTTGAATTAGAACGGAACTTCATCGTTTCTTCCCGATCCTAACGGATTTGAATTGGAGGGAGTACTTATTGTTCCTTCTCCATAGAAACTACCTCCTGCGCTTTCATTCATCTTGGACGAGATGACCTGATATCCTGAGCCAAAAGGATTATCGTCTTTATCTTTATCATCACGATTCATGAACTTGGCATACTCACCCTTAAATTTCAACTGAACATCGCCTACGGCACCATTACGGTGTTTAGCGATAATAATCTCGGCAATTCCCAGCAATGAATTTCCTTGTGCATCTTCGGTAAGATGATAATATTCCGGACGGTGAATAAAGCAAACCATATCGGCATCCTGCTCGATTGACCCTGATTCACGAAGATCGGAAAGTTGTGGGCGCTTTCCTTCCAGCCCCGAACGACCTTCTACACCACGATTTAACTGTGATAAAGCAATAATCGGGATGTCTAACTCTTTCGCCAGCCCTTTCAATGAGCGCGAAATAAGACTGACTTCCTGCTCACGACTACCGAAACTCATACCACTTGCATTCATCAGCTGTAAATAGTCAATAATGAGACACTGTACCTTGTGTTCTTTTACCAGACGTCTGGATTTACTTCGAAGTTCAAAAACCGACAAACTTGGCGTGTCGTCGATATAGATAGGAGCATCGATGAGTGCTTTAATATCGCGGTCTAATTTACTCCATTCCTCAGGATCGAGCCTTCCGTTCTTTACCTTTTCCCCTTCCAGTTCGCACACGTTCTGTATTAAACGGTTTACTAACTGAACGTTTGACATTTCGAGCGAGAACACGGCAACGGGGATATTATTGTCTACACCCATATTTTTGGCCATCGAGAGTACAAAAGCAGTTTTACCCATTGCCGGACGTGCAGCCATAATAATCAGATCGGATTTTTGCCAGCCAGAAGTAATTTTATCCAAACTATGGAAACCTGTAGGTACGCCACTTGTGCCTTGCTTTTCGGCGGCAGCCTGCATACGGGTAATAGCTTCTTCAATTACTGGATTAATCTGTGTTACATCTTTTTTCAGGTTTCGTTGCGATACTTCAAACAGCATTCCTTCTGCTTCCTGCATTAGGTCATCCACATCCGATTTGTCGTCGAAAGCTTTTGTTTGTATTTCGGTAGAGATACGTATCAGTTCGCGCGCCAGAAATTTTTGCGTGATAATGCGTGCATGATATTCCAGGTGGGCTGCCGACGATACTTTGGCGGTAAGCAAGGTGATGTAGTAAGGTCCGCCAACTTCATCGATATTACCATTCTTACGGAGCTGTTCGGTGACGGTATGCATATCAACCGGCTCCTGATGCATAACCAGAGTGGTGATAGCTTCAAAGATTTTCTGATGCGCTACTTTGTAAAAGCATTCTGGCTTCAGTATTTCTGAGATGAGCGAATAAGCATCTTTTTCAATCATGATTGCACCCAGTACAGCTTCTTCAAGTTCGGGAGCCTGTGGTGGAAGTTTGCCGAATTCATTGGCGGGAATGGGAGCAGGGCCAGTCGTTTTTTTTGTATAGTTGCGTTTTTCAGCCATTTTCAGTTTAATTCAGGATTAAAAATTTGTAATGAATAATTTGAGGGAAATGGTTTCAAAAGTACTAAAGATTTTTCATTACCCCAAGTGAATCTTATGAACGTCTTATCAACAACAGGGGCTAAATTGCACTTTTTGAATTCAAATAAAAGCATTACTTTTGATACCCCAATTCAAAAGTAAATCATACATGGTTGTTTTTCCTAATGCTAAAATAAATCTCGGTCTCAATGTGGTAGAACGCCGACCGGATGGCTATCATAATATCGAAACGGTTTTTTATCCCATTGGGTTGAGCGATGTGTTGGAAGTTGAGCCTTCCGAAAC
The DNA here is from genome assembly GCA_036787795.1 of Paludibacter sp. Classification (GTDB taxonomy): domain Bacteria; phylum Bacteroidota; class Bacteroidia; order Bacteroidales; family Paludibacteraceae; genus Paludibacter. The sequence continues at coordinate 7,496 of DAIQOQ010000029.1, forward strand.
TTGCTCGGATTACAGCTTTTCTTCGTCGGGTATTCAGCTTGACGGCGATCCGGAAGATAATCTCATAGTGAAAGCCTATCATTTGCTTCGGTCGGGATACGAATTTCCGGCTGTAGACATATCGCTGGTTAAGCAGATTCCTTTTGGAGCAGGTTTAGGCGGAGGGTCTTCGGATGCGGCATTTATGCTAAAGACTTTGAATAAATTGTTCGAACTGAAAATAACTCCCCGAAGAATGGAAAAGCTGGCTGCTATGTTGGGAGCCGATTGTCCGGTCTTTATAAAAAACAAACCTGTGTTTGCCACTGGAATTGGCGATGTGTTTACTCCGTTGAAGTTATCGTTGAAAGGTTGCTTTCTGTTATTGGTGAAACCCGATATTCATGTATCAACTCCTGATGCCTATTCGTTAGTTATACCCGAAAAACCTGAGACTTCACTCTCGGAATTAATCCAAAGGCCGATGGAAGAATGGAAGTACTGCATTAAAAATGATTTTGAAAAGTCGGTTTTTGCTAAACATCCTGCTATCCGGACGATAAAAGATGAGCTATATAGTATGGGTGCTGTTTATGCTTCTATGTCCGGCTCTGGTTCTTCGGTTTATGGCCTTTTTAAATCCGATTTTCCTGAAAGTAAATTATTTGATGGCTATTTTGTAACCGGTGGCATACTGGATTAAAATAGTAATCTCTCTTTGTTCCCGAATGTCGCTGAACGAACCGTATTTTACTTGCTTTTACCGAGACCGAAAGCCTGCAATTATTTAAAAAAATGCTTGCCTAATCGGAGAAAAAGCAGTACTTTAGTGCGATATTTTAGATAGTAATAAAATTAAAAAATAGATGATTGATCAAGACAGAATTATTAAGGTAAACATTGACGAAGAAATGAAGTCTTCGTACATCGATTATTCCATGTCGGTGATAGTTTCGCGTGCGTTGCCCGATGTGCGTGATGGTTTTAAACCAGTTCACCGCAGGGTTTTATTTGGAATGAACGAATTAGGAAATAATTCCGATAAGCCCTATAAGAAATCTGCTAGAATTGTTGGGGAAGTAATGGGTAAGTATCACCCGCACGGTGATTCATCAATTTATGGAACATTGGTACGTATGGCTCAATACTGGTCTATGCGCTATCCATTGGTTGACGGACAGGGTAACTTTGGTTCGGTAGATGGCGACAGTCCTGCTGCTATGCGTTACACCGAAGCACGCTTGCGCAAGTTGGCCGAAGATATGTTGGTGGATATAAACAAGGATACTATTGATTTTCAATTAAACTTTGATGATACGCTGAAAGAACCAACTGTATTGCCTACACGCATTCCCAATTTATTGGTGAATGGTTCTTCGGGTATTGCAGTGGGTATGGCCACGAATATGGCTCCACATAATTTAACGGAAGTTGTTGATGGAATTATTGCTTATATTGAGAATAATGACATTGAGATTCCCGAAATAATGAAATATATCAAAGCGCCAGATTTCCCAACCGGAGGTATTATTCAGGGGTATGCCGGGGTAAAAGAAGCATTTGAAACCGGACGTGGACGTATTATCGTTCGCTCGAAAGTTGAAATTGAAACAGATGCTCAGGGACGCGAAAAGATTATCATTAATGAAATCCCTTATCAGGTAAATAAAGTCGAACTGATTAAAGCTGTAGTGGCTTTGGTAGTCGATAAGAAGATAGAAGGCATTGCTCATATCAACGATGAGTCGGATCGCGAAGGAATGCGTATTGTGGTAGATGTAAAACGTGAAGCCAACTCCAGTGTGGTGTTGAACAAACTGTTTAAATTTACAGCATTGCAATCATCGTTCAGTGTAAATAATATTGCGTTGGTAAATGGTCGCCCACGGATGTTGAATCTGAAAGATCTGATCCATTATTTTGTTGAACACCGTCACGAAGTAGTCGTTCGTCGTACACAGTTTGAACTGGGCGAAGCTGAAAAACGCGCTCACTTGCTGGAAGGTTTTATGATTATTCTGGACAATCTGGATGAAGCAATTAAGATTATTCGCGATTCTAAAACTCCTGACGAAGCACGTACCCGTTTGATGGAACGTTTTGGTTTGTCTGATATTCAGTCGCGTGCTATTGTTGAAATGCGTTTGCGTCAGCTTACAGGCATGGAACAAGATAAGCTGCGTGCCGAATACGAAGAAGTGATGAACTTAATAGCTCACTTGAAAGAAATTCTGGCAAACGTTGATTTGCAGATGGAAATTATCAAGACCGAATTGCTGGAAGTAAAAACAAAATACGGCGATGCCCGTCGTACGCAGATTGTGTATTCTTCCGAAGAATTTAATCCGGAAGATTTTTATGCCGATGATGAAATGATTATTACCATTTCGCATTTGGGTTATATTAAACGTACTGCACTGACTGAGTTTAGGGCACAGGGACGTGGTGGAGTAGGGTCTAAGGGAAGCGATTCGCGCGACGAAGACTTTATTGAGTATATCTATCCGGCTTCGATGCACAATACCATGTTGTTCTTTACATCAAAAGGTAAATGCTACTGGTTAAAAGTATATGACATTCCGGAAGGAAGTAAAAACTCCAAAGGACGTGCTATTCAAAATATGCTTAATATTGATGGTGACGATAAGGTGAATGCCTTTAT
>DAIQOQ010000029.1:10236-18641 GCA_036787795.1 Paludibacter sp.
ACGAATCGAAAGTCCGTGAAATGGGACGTACAGCTACAGGTGTACGTGGTATGACGCTGGATGATGATGCTGAAGACGAAGTAGTAGGTATGATTTGCGTAAACAAAGAAGATAATGAAAACATTATGGTTGTTTCTCAACAAGGATACGGAAAACGGACCTTGCTCGATGAGGTAGACGAAGAAGGTAATATTCTGCTTGACGAAAATGGCGATACTATTCCGGTTTATCGTGTTACCAACCGTGGTGGAAAAGGTGTAAAAACCATGAACATTACCGATAAAACAGGAAAGCTGGTAACTATCAAGAACGTTACCGATGAAAACGACCTGATGATTATCAACAAATCTGGAATCACTATCCGATTGAAAGTAGCCGATTTCCGTGTTATGGGTCGTGCCACACAGGGTGTACGACTGATTAACCTTGGAAAGCGTAACGACGAAATAGCGTCGGTTTGTAAGGTGTTGTCGGAAGCCGAGGAAGAAGAAGTGCTTGAAGAAACCGAAGGCGTTGAAACTCCGATTATCGATGCAGAAATACAATCTGATTCTGATACCGAAGTTCAGACTGAAACGGAAGAAGAAACCGAAGAACAATAAACTAACTTATGCCGCGGCACAAAAGCTGTCGCGGCGTATCATATAAATTAAAAGCAAAATAATAAAAAACTCTTGTTCACCATGAAAAAACTTATTTTATCATTATTTTTGGTAATAAGCTTTACATTCTCGTATGCCCAAAAATCAAATGTTTCGAAGGCAAAGAATAAAGCTTTGATGGATAATCCGGATTATACCGGAGCGCGTGAAGCTATTAAGTTGGCGTTAAATGATTCGACGACTAAAAATCAGGCTGAAACCTGGTATGTAGCCGGACTGATTGGTTACTCTGAAAATGATGCTGCTTATAAAAAAGCATTGTTGAATCAGCGTTTCGATACCATTGCAAAGGGTAATGCTATTCTTGAATCGTATGATTATTTTAAGAATGCTCTTAAGCTGGATCAGCTTCCGGATGCAAAAGGGAAAGTAAAACCTAAATTTGCGAAAGAAATTAAATCGAAACTGACCGAGTATTACAAAGTTCAACAAAACCTTGTTGCTTTTGGAGCTTATTTATTTGAAAAGAAAAAATACGAAGCTACTGTAAAAGCCTTTGATGCATTTTTGGAAATTCCAAAATTGCCGGTTATGAATAACGAAATCAAACTGGATTCTACTTACAATATGATTACTTATTATGCAGCCGTTGCCGCTTCTAATGCCAAGATGCATGATAAATCAATTGCTTATTATGAAAGTCTGAAGGATAAAAACTACGAAACTAAAGCTGTTTATCAATTGCTTTATGAAGAGTATAACAACCAAAAGGATTCTGTAAACTCGTTGAAAACCTTGAAAGCCGGTGCCGAAAAGTTTCCTAATGATGCATGGTTTCTGCAAAACATCATCAACTATTATATTTTCTCTAAGAAAATAAATGATGCGTTGGTTTATTTGAACAGTGCTATCAGCCGCGAACCTAATTCAGCTCAATATCGCTATGTAAAAGGCAACCTGGACGAATCGGTTGGTAACTACGATGAAGCTTTGGGTGCATTTGATAAAGCCATAGAACTTGATCCTAAAATGGCAGATGCCTATGCAGGTAAAGGACGTTTGTATTACAACAAAGCTGTGAAAATGGCCGAAGAAGCCAACAAAATCAAGGATGTAAAACTATACAATGCTGAAATGAAAAAGGTGGATGAAGAATTTAAACAATCTATTCCATTCTTCAAAAAAGCAGCAGAGGTTAATCCTAAAGAAATTGAGTTTAAGAAAACACTCAAAACTTTGTATTATCGTCTGAAAATGGATGCCGATTTTGAAGCAATCAACAAAGAAATTAATGCAATGTAATTAGCGCATTATAATGACAAAAAGGGGCTGTGTATTTTTTCCATGGCCCTTTTTTTTGTGCTTTGTTGTGTGGTTCAAAAGTTTTTTTTTAGAACGCAAATGACACCTACAAGTCCGAAGGACTTGAATATGAATTGAAAATCGGCGTAGCCAATAACCGCGGGTGAAACCCGTGGAAAAGACAGAACCTGAATGCGAACCCCGAATGGGGTTCAATACATAAATGTGTGATATTGAACCCCATTCGGGGTTCTGATTATTTTGTACAAATACCACGGGTTACACCCGCGGTTATTCACATTGAATCCTTTCAGGATTCTAAAATCCACCTTTAATTGATTGTTAACTGTTTGCTTATATCGAACTCACGTTATTTTACTTTACAAATCTTATTTGCGAAAATTTGTGGCGTTTGCGTTATTTGCGTGCTTTTGATACAATCCTCGTCATTATGCCATACAATTGCCTGTACTGTATTTACGCTGGAACTGCCTAATTTGTTTTTTTTATTTTACGATATATAATGAATATAGAACCGGTGTAACATCCTTTTATAACTGTATATAGTTTGTTGAAAAGTTGTTGAAAACTTTTTCAAATAACTGTTGGTTGGATATTGGAAAATAGATATTTTAGCATCATAAAAATTAGATTTCTCAATGAAATTTCGCGTAGCCTGAAATTATTCACTGTTAAGCGTTTCGGTAATCTGATAGCGATCGGTCGATACCTTTACCTAACTAAAGTCTTGAATGAGGATCCGGTTGGCTTACTGCCATATTCCAACCGTGCGACGCAGAACTCGTGCCGCCGACCGCAGTAAGCCATCCGCCGACTGCAGAACACCTGCCGCCGATTGCAAAACACCTGCCGTCGACTGCAGAACTCCATCCGCCGACCGCAGAACACCTGCCGCCGACTGCAAAACACCTGCCGCCGACCGCAGAACTCGTGCCGCCGGCCGCGGAACACCTGCCGCCTGCTGCAGTAACCCATCCGCGCGATGCGGAGCGTAAAATCGGGTGACTCGGAAATATATAACTGTTAGGTCTCGTAACCTGTAACTTTGTAACTCGTAACTAAAACAACTATCTAATAATTAATTTAAAAAGAAAAATCGCATGAATGTAAAAAGAAAATTTGATTGTAAGGTTGAAGACCTTATTGGTATTGGAAATTATTTGGTTCAACGGTTGCGTGCCGATTTAGCAGAGTTTACCGAATTTTCGGATACTTTTACCGAAGATTTTGTAAAAAATTTCGAAGCTTTAATCGTGGTATGTTCTCAGTTGGCAGCTTCGGGGCTTTTGACCAAAGAAGCTGCGGAGATTACCGATCACCTCAAAGAGCTGATCAGAGAAGTTCAGCTGGATGTAAACAAAGTGGAAGTGTATCTTGACATGGCTGACGGTAAGATGACTGTAAAAGCCAATGCAATGGGCTTGCACGAGTTGCGCGAAAGCATCCATGGTGGTAGTTCGGAAGCGGTGGCACAAAGCCTTCGTCAGCTACTGATTGGTTTGAACGCCAATATAACTGTGTTGCAAAGCAAGGGACTTAAACCGGCTTTGGTAGATAAACTCAAAAAATTGGCCGACGAACTGGATGCGAAAGGTGGTGATCAGAATTTTAAATTTACCGAGCGCAATCGTCATACCGACGAAAACAACGATACCTATAACCAATTGTGGGATCAGATTGTGTTGATTACCGATACCGGAAAGGCGCTGTATCGCGGCATTGATGCTACCAAGGTGGACGATTATACCATTACGTCTATTCTTCGGCGTATAGGTACTTCTAAAGGAGGAAAAACAGGTACTCCTGAAGTTCCGAAAGCTTAACGCAAGTTGATGAAATAAAAATCCCTTCCAGATGATAAAGTCAGGAAGGGATTTTTTGTGTGTAGTGTTGTCTCTAAAAGCAAAAAAAAATCTGCCACCGGGTGAGCGGTGGCAGATTAATTATTTAAAACTGATTGTGAAGATTACAGCTTTTCGTTACTTATGTACTTCCATTTCAGATTGCCGTTATCAACCCGTTGGTATTTGTATTTATAGTTGCTTGTTGTGCTTGTCTTGGGGTCGTAAATTGGTGTTGTTAAATAACAATATACATCAATACCACTTACCTGAGTTTGAGTATTCGGGTATTTTAAGCCTAAATAGATTGCTAAACCTTCTTGTGTGCGTTGATTTAAATAAGCAGTTTTGTCAGCGTCGCTCGTGAGGGCTGCATAAGATGGGTCTTTTAATCTGTCTGCATCTTTCCATGATATGTTTCCATGGTAGCCGTCAAATCCGTAGTAGTATTCATATTCTAAAGTTGTTCCATAATATCCAAGTAACGAAGGTGTATTTGCTGCAAGGTTATCCTTTACATAATTTATAACCAGCATATAGTCATCGGTTGCATTTAGACCTTTTTTCATAGTTACATATATCGTCGGATCAAATACCCAACCATTTACATCCCAGCCTGAGAATACAAACTGATCAGTTTTGGTTTGAACTAACGATACTGGTGTCCATACTCCACTTTTTACTACATATTCATCAGCGTTGTTGGCTGTAGCGCTTGCTTTGTAAACTACCACTTTACTGCTTCCTTCCTGAGCAAACGGGAATTTAAGTTTTAATAAAGAAGGAATGTAATTAGGAGCGGTAATAGCAGTTAATGAAGTAACTCCCATATCAGTGTAATCGTTAGCAGCTAGTTGATAGTATGATTTGCTAACCAATGTCCATGCACCACTTGTATATTGATAATATGCAAATTGTGTTTGAGTAGTTGCTACTGCAGTAGCAGTTTTGTTGTATGATACTTTTATGTTGTCAATTTGAAAGGTAGTCGTTTTTACCGGACTAGATATTGCACTTCCATTATATTTAAATGCGATATATACTTTTTTTCCTGCGTATGCTGCAAAACCCATTGTGCCTGCACTAGCCAAAGTTCCATATCCGGAAGCCGGAGCTTTAGGAAGTGTGAAGTTTGATGTAATGTCTGTCCATGTTGCAGAGCTTATTCCAGCTTCAGTACCATCGTAATTTTGAGAAACAAGGACAGTTAAGCAGTCTGCATTGTAATAGCCTGCAGTAACATCAAATTTAAACGATGCATTGTTTACGGCGGCTGATAAGTCAATCTGGTTTGTGATTAACCAGACTTCGTTTTCTGCTTTCGAACCATTGGAAGTTACCTGTGCGTATTTGTTGCTGCTGAAAGTTCTACATTGCCATGCAACAGATCCTTTTACGTCCTTGTTGACCACAAATGATGTAGTAGTTGGTACTAATACATTAGTTCCAGCGGTGTATGCTTCAAAGTCTTCTAAGAAAGGAACTACTTCCACTTGACTTGAAGTTGGCTCAGTTGTAGAGTATTCATATTCCATAACTTTAATATCGCCTTCAAGAGCAGTTGGGTATTTTGCTGCTAAAATACCAGGTAAAATAGTTGCTGGAGCTTTTGCAGGAGTAAGAGCTTTTACATTGTCTATTCCCCATACGGTTAAATAATCGCTTGAAGATAAGGTATAATAACCCATTGTTCCTGCTTTGTAGTTATAAGTAATATTGGCTGAAGAGCCCTTGTTTTCTCCAATATACTTTGTTGTTAGTAAGTAAGGTATATTTGTTGATGCCGGAGCGCTTACCGAAAATACTTTGTTGTTGGTTAGTAAATTTGCAGTTGCCGAATCGGTTGCGGTTTTATTTTTCTTGAGAGCAGATGCAATTGTAGTATAATCAGCATCGGTGACAGTATAATTATAATTATTTACATCTGTTGATTTACTAAGCTCATCGAGATTATCAAATTTTTTCATATAATCGCAGGACGAAAAAAGTAGGGCTGCAATTACGGTTGTAAGAAATATATTCTTTTTCATTTTAATTACTTTAAAGTGGTTTAATAATGATTAGAAACGTACTTTTAGAGATATAGAATAGGTTCTTCCGAATCCGTACATAACCGCTGCATTTTTCCAGTCGTCAGAAGGGGTTGCAGTTGGAGTTAAATCTTTGGCATCAGTGATGTAAGTTTGATCTAAAAGATTTTCGATGTTTCCGAAAAGAGTTGCATCAAGACCGTTAATCTTAAATTTATAGTTGGCATTAAAGTCTACTATGCCTGCATCGGGCATCTTCCATGGTGTAACATAAGTTGTTGTTCCTGCAGTTGGCGATACGGTGTAAGCAGCGTAATTACGTCCGTAGAAAGTGTAGTCGAGTCCGGCTGAGAAACCTTCCAAAAATTTATACTTAGCTCCCAAAGCAAAAGTTGTTTGTGCAGAGTTACCTACTTTTACACCTTTCAGGTTTAATGTTGAGCTTGCATGATCGGCAGAGTATGGCTCGATAGTGTTTCCGCTTTTATCAAGAATTGAACCGCTTGCATTGACTGGTTGTCCATCTTTGTTATAGAAGTATCCGGTTGCATTGCTGTTATATTTCCAATCACCGAATGAAGCCATACCAGTAATTTCTAGATTTTTAATTGGTTTTGCTGTGACGTCAAATTCAATACCTTTATGAAGTTCACCTACCCCTGATATGTTAGCAATACCATCATCTGAGCTGGAACCTAAAGATTTAACCATGGTTTTATCCATCCAGCTAGTACTATATGCGTTCAAATTAGCAGCAATGTATTTTGATTTAAAACCATAACCCAATTCAGCCGAAAATACTTTTTCGTTAATAGCATTTTTGTTTACCGCATTACTGGTATGGATGCTGGCAAAGTATCCTCCTGACATAAATGGAGCACGTGAGATATAACCAACATTAGCAAAAAGATTGTTGTGTTCATCAAGATTGTAGTTAGCACCTGTTTTGGCTGTGAATCCTATAAAGCTTTTGCTTGCGGATTTTGCGTTGTCATAATAAAAACGGTCTACCTTCCAGTATGTGCTGTTTGATAAAGATCCAGCTACAAATACGTTTAATTTGTCTTTTGTATATTCAACCTGGCTAAAGCCACCTTCCTGAACTACATAACCTGTGTTGTCACGATAAACAATATCTCCGACTTTCAGCTTTTCGTTTACGTAGCTGGCAACACCGGCATGTGATGAATATTTGATATTTGCTCTGGCTGGATCAATGTAATAATTACCTCCCATTAGATCAACAATAACAGCATCGTGTTTTCCTGCATAATATCTCATGTCAAGACCGGCTGTGAAATCAATATCTTGTCCTAGTTTAGCATTGTATGTTGACAATAATCCTACCCATGTGTGATTGTTGCGAGAATTTGTTATAACAGCTTGAGATCCGTTGACGTTGGTTGCGTTCTCGTTTTGTAGTTTGCCGTAGTCCATGTATCCATCAACAGTTCTGTATGTGGTGTTCAATGTTCCTGTAGAGCTGTTTGTGCCATAAAGGTTAGAACTATTATTTCCTCTCCATGCGTAACCGCCTCCGTTGCCGAGTGACATGTATAAAGCTGTTGATAAACTCGATTTGTCATTGATAGTCCAAAAGTGGTTTAAAGAAAACTGAGGTTTGTGGTAGTAATTGTAATTACCTGTTTTTTGTTGACCATTGGCATCAAAGCCGTAGGTCGGATTAAAACGTTTACCATCTTTTAATTTTTCCCATTCGGTAATCAACATCATATCTCCGTTGTATCTCTGGTTGTGCCATTGTGGAGCTCCAAACGCAGTAAATGATAATTGATGTTTGTCATTAATGATTTTTGAAATGTTTACGAAATAAGAATATCCTTCAAACTGAGTTCCCTGTATATAACCATCTCCCCATGTTTTTGCACCCAAAAGTGTCATTGCCCAACCGTCTTTATTTAAACCGGTAGAAACATCGAATGAAATCTTATTATATCCGTCATTTCCTGTTGCGTAAGAAACAGATCCTCCTTTTTTAGCATCGGTCGAACGTGTTACAACATTGATAGAACCACCAACAGATGGAGCAGCTACTTTCGAAGCTCCTAAACCGCGTTGAACCTGCAGAGAACGGGTTACATCAGATAGTCCGGCCCAGTTTGACCAATAAACACCTCCCCATTCCATATCATTCATTGGAACTCCGTTGACCATGACAGCAATATTGGCTGCTTCGAAACCACGGAGATTAACACGTGAATCTCCATAACCACCGCCTTGTTTTGTAGCGTAAATTCCAGGTGTTGATTTTAGTATCTCAGGAAACTCTTGTGTTCCCAATTTTTCCTGAATTTGTACCGGATCGATAACTGAAAGCGCTACCGGAGTTTTACGACGGACGGCTATTGAAGAAGTTACCGTAACGTCATTAAGCCCGATAGCTTCACTTTCTAAGGCTATGCTGCCTAAGTTTTGATTTAGTGAAGTAACCTGAACAATCTTGCTGGTGTATCCGATATAGGATAGTTTAAGCTCCTGTTTGCCCGTTGGCACTTTGATAGTGAAGCTACCATCCAGATCTGTGCTTACACCGGCACCTGTGGCGGGGTTAAGAACAGTTACTCCTACAAGAGCTTCATTAGTGGCCT
>DAIQOQ010000030.1:0-5966 GCA_036787795.1 Paludibacter sp.
GGACTCAACTTCTTCAACTATCAAACCGGCGAAATAGCAAATGCCATGTTGGATTCTAAGCTTAATCTGCATTCCAGCACCATAAATTTCATAAAAAAAGATGAATCTGGCGACTTGTGGATTGGTTATGACAAAGGTCTGCTGAAACTACATTATACTGCCGACAAAAAAATCCAAACAGAAATCATTTATCGAAGTAACTCTCCCGTTACTGCATTTCTGCAACTCAATGGAAGTCTGTTTTTGGGAATTGATAATACCGTGTGCCGCTTGATAAAAGGAGCTAACGGAAAGTATAAGAAGGTAAATACAGACGAGAAATTAAAAAACTTTTTGGGGTTCGTAAATGTGCTGTATTACGACAATGGTTTAATCTGGGTTGGAACTTCTATAGGTCTTTACAAGTATGAACCGAATTCAGAAGCTTTAACTCCCTATCTGGCAAATCCATTTCGGAATACCTCTCTTTCGTCGAGCTACATAACCGATATCAATAAAAACAAAAACGGACAATTACTGATAGGAACCCTTATTGGTTTAAATATCTATGATTATCGAACGGATAATTTTGAGCATATAAGCTCTGAAGCTAATTGGAATGGAGTTTCTCTGAATAATAATTTTGTCAGCTGTGTTTTTGTCAATGATAATTCCATCTGGGTTGGAACTGAAAAAGGGGGTATAAATCTCTTGACTCCGGATCCAAATATCTTCAGTAACGTTTTGTATTCTCCGGAAAGCCCGACAAGTTTGTCTAAAAATCCGGTGAATTCCATTTACGAAGATAAATCCGGTGACTTGTGGGTCGGCACTGTTGAAGGAGGACTTAATCTACGGAAGCATGGTTCAACCGTTTTTTCTCATTATTATAGTGAGTTGGGTAATCTCAAATCATTAAGTCACAATTCTGTCAGCAGTATCTGTCAGGATTATCGTGGCGATTATTGGTTTGCAACGTGGGGGAGAGGAATTAATAGAGTGAAGTATGCAGACAGGTATAAGCCGGTATTTCAACAATTCTATAATGACCCAAATTCAAAGAAATCTATATTCAATAATTTTGTTGCTGCCATGGCATCGGATGATAAAAACCATGCATTATGGGTGGGCACGCGCCTTGGACTCGATTATCTTGATCTGGATAACGGTCAATTTACCCATGTTTTAAGTTACTTACCATTAGAAAAGCGTCCAAAATTTATAACCGGAATGTATATTGACCATAATCGACGATTGTGGGTCGGTGCTGGTAATGGATTGTTTTGTATTTATTTGAATAAAACAAATATAAAACGGAACAGGATATATTACAAGCATTTTCGTTATGAATTGACGAATCCTGCTTCACACAAAATAGAGAAAATAAATTGTATACTGGAGACCAAAGAAGGCCATTTGTGGTTTGGAAGCAATGGTAACGGCATTTATTGTCTCAATGAAAAAACGGATGGGATGAAGTTTCAAAATTTCAATCAAAATACCGGTTTGCTGGACAATGTAGTATATGGTATGCTTGAAGATGATGCGGGTAGGATATGGTTAAGCACCGACAAAGGTTTGTGTGCCTACGATCCGACCAAAGATAGTAACAGAAGTTTCACCAAGGTAGACGGATTACAATCCAATCAATTCTATTGGGATGCTTTTTGCAAAGGTATAGATGGAAAAATGTACTTTGGGAGTGTAGCCGGATTTACCTGCTTTGATCCGTTGAAATCAAATCCGATATTAATCAAAAATAAAGCTTCGATTACGCGTATTAAAGTCCTGAATGAAGATATATTTCCTCCAAATTTTAAAAATTCGGATCGTCATTTAAAATTTGAAGGAACTAATTTACATCAGATTGTACTCAAAGAATCGGACAAAACATTCAGTGTGGAGTTTTCTGCACTTTGTTATAATCTGGCGGATAAGATTAAATATGCTTATCGCCTGAAAGGGTTTGACAATAACTGGACTGAGGTAAGTTCGGATCGGCGCTTTGCAACTTTTACCAACATCAAATATGGTAAATACGAACTTGAAATAAAGTGTACAAATACCGATGGAACCTGGTCTGACGAGCTTACAACTCTCAAAATAAAAGTAATTCCTCCGTTTTATAAAACATGGTGGTTTCTCCTTCTGTTTCTTAGTTCTTTGATTTATAGTGTATATCAATACTATGTTCATCGAATCAACTTGTTGAAAAAACAAAAGATTCAACTAAAGCAATTGGTGGAGGAACGGACTCATGAAATTGAGCAACAAAAAGAAATGCTCGAAGAACAAGCAGATCAACTCAAATCGAATATGGAAATACTTATTGAGCATCAGCAAGAAGTATCCCGACAGAATGAAATGTTGACAAACCAAAATCAGAAAATTACTCATCAAAAGGAGCAACTTATTACCCTGTCCAAGAAAGTGCAGGAGGCTAATCTGGATAAAATATCATTTTTTACTAATATTACACACGAGTTCAGAACCCCGATCACATTGATTCTTGGACCAGTAGAGCGATCGTTGAAGTTGAGTACAAACCCGAAAGTTCTTGAACAACTTAATATTGTACAACGCAATTCCCGATTGTTGCTTACACTGATCAATCAACTAATGGATTTCAGAAAAGTGGATTCGGGTAAGATGGAATTGGTAAAAACACAACAGAATTTTGTGGAATTTCTGGATGATCTGATTTTACCATTCGAAGACCTGGTAAAAGACAGGGGCGTTATTTTCCGTAAACAATACCGCATTAATCCATCCGAGTTTTTGTTTGACAGAGATAACATGCAAAAGGTATTGAGTAATTTACTCTCTAATGCAATTAAATTCACCCCTAATCAAGGAACTATTACAGTAGTTGCCAGTACCTATGTAGATAAATCAGATCAGAAAGAGCGGCTTTATGTGGCGGTAAAAGATACTGGCAAAGGTGTTCCCGAAGAAGACCAGGAAAAAATATTTGATCGTTTCTTTCAATCTAAACAAAATCAGGCTTTCTCGGGATATGGACAAAGTGGAACCGGCATTGGACTTTATCTGTGTAAGCGAATCGTTCAGTTGCACAATGGAAAAATTGAAGTAAAAAATCAGGCTTCCGGAGGAGCTAGTTTTCGGTTTATTATACCTATTGAACGCCGGATGTCAAGTGTTGTGTCGTTGGATGGTGAACCTATTGAAATGTCAGTGATAAATCAAACAGATGGGAATGATTCTATTTCTGAAGAAATTTCTAAAGGAAAACCTGTTTTATTAATCGTCGAAGATAATAGCGATATGCGCCAATATATTCGATCTATTTTGAGCGATGAGTTTAATGTACTTGAGGCTCCTAATGGAGTTGTGGGACTTGAGGTTACTAACCGTTATCTTCCTGACCTGATTATAAGTGATATTATGATGCCCGAAATGGACGGTATGGAGTTTTGCAAACGGGTAAAAACCACTTTTACTACTTCGCATATTCCTATTATTTTACTTACAGCCAAATCCTCAACGGATACTCAAATAGAAAGTTTTCAACTTGGAGCCGATGCATTTCTGGTGAAACCATTTGATGAAGACCTATTAAAGGCAATAATCCGAAATCTCAGCGAAAAACGTAAACGAATTCAGCTCAATTTTGCCGAGAATATGGATCCTGAAACTTTGAACTTTGACAGTGAGTCATTAGACAAAAAATTTATCGACAAAGCTTTGAGGGTAGTGAAAGAAAACTATACAAATCCGGATTTTGATGTAACTGAATTTATGGATGCCATGGGAATTAGTCGCAGCTTGCTACATAAAAAGCTAAAGAATTTGGCAGGGCAATCGGCCAGTAGGTTTATTCGTATTTACCGGCTCAACATTGCACGTGAATTGATCATAAAAAATCAGATAAATCATTCTTTGAATATTTCTGAGATTGCTTATGAAGTTGGATTTAATGATCCTAAGTACTTTACGCGCTGCTTTACAAAGCATTTCGGTATTCAGCCCAGTTCTTTTTTTGACGATAAAATGGAATAAAAGAGATGTTAGCCTGACAATTCAATTTAAGTAAGTGTTCATTCTTCCTCCAAAAAGAAGATTTCGTCCACCTTTAACCAATTAAATTTTATTTACTTTGTATAGTAAAAAAAACGATTCGTAACTAAAATGTGATTTTCAATATGAAAAAAAACAAATCTTTCGTGTTATCTATACTCTCCATTGTATTAGGAACACAATTAATCTTTTCGCAAACGCATAGTATCCAGGTCGATCTGAAAAAGGTCGGCTCTCCCATCCAAAAAACCATGTACGGCATCTTTTTCGAAGATATTAATTATGGTGCAGATGGTGGACTATATGCAGAGCTTATTAAAAACAGATCTTTTGAATTTCCCCAAAGTTTGTTGGGCTGGACTACTTTTGGTAATGTGGAAGTTCGTACGGACGAAGCTCCTTTCCCCAACAATCCGCATTATGTCCGCCTTTCATACCCCGGTCATGATGAGAAACAAACCGGACTCGATAACCAAGGTTTTTTTGGTGTAGGCGTAAAGCAGGATGCTGAATATCGCTTTTCTGTTTGGGCTCGTTTGCCACAAGAAAATACTTCAGGAAGTGTTCGGGTGGAACTGATCGATCCCGAAAGTAATGTGTTTAGCACACAGAAACTGACTATCGATTCAAAGGAATGGAAGAAATATCAGGTTGTATTAAAAGCCGGCAAAACCGAAGCGAAAGCCCGTCTGCGCATTTTCCTTACATCAAAAAACGCTGTGGATATGGATCACGTTTCTCTTTTCCCTGTTGATACCTGGAAAGGTCGTGAAAACGGATTGCGTAAAGACCTGGCGCAAGCATTGTATGATTTACATCCGGGAGTCTTTCGTTTCCCCGGAGGTTGTATTGTTGAGGGAACCGATTTACAAACCCGTTACCAGTGGAAAAACTCTGTTGGGCCTGTTGAAAATCGTAAACTAAATGAGAACCGTTGGGAGTATACATTTCCAAACCGTTTCTTCCCCGACTATTTCCAATCGTATGGGATGGGATTTTTTGAGTTATTCCAACTATCGGAAGAAATAGGTGCCGAACCTCTTCCTGTTATTAGTTGCGGATTATCCTGTCAGTTCCAAAACAAAGATGACAAAGCTCATGTCGCTGTAAATAATTTAGATCCTTATATTCAGGATGCACTCGATTTAATTGAATTTGCCAATGGAGATGTAAACTCTAAATGGGGAAAACTACGTGCCGATATGGGACATCCGGCTTCTTTTAATCTGAAGATGATAGCTGTAGGGAACGAACAATGGGGAAAACTTTATCCCGAACGTCTCGAACCGTTTGTAAAAGCAATCCGAAATAAATATCCTGCAATTAAAATAATAGGTTCGGCCGGTCCAAGTCCGGATGGAAAAGACTTTGAATTTGGGTGGAGTGAAATGAAACGACTGAAAGCTGATTTGGTAGACGAGCATTATTATAAAGATCCGCAATGGTTTTTGGCTAATGCAAAACGCTATGATAATTATGACCGAAAGGGACCGAAAGTATTTGCCGGCGAATATGCCTGCCACCCGCAAAACCGGAAAAACAATTTTGAATCTGCACTTTGCGAAGCTGCTTTCATGACCGGCTTTGAACGTAATGCCGATGTGGTTTATCAATGTACTTACGCACCGCTTTTTGCTCATGTTGAGGGATGGCAGTGGAAGCCGGATCTCATTTGGTTTGATAATCTACGTTCCGTAAAATCGCCTAATTATTATGTTCAGCAGCTTTATGGAATGCATGTTGGAACCAATGTACTTCCTACTGTTGAAAATAAATTACCGTTGGCCGGACAAGATGGAATTTTTGCCAGTTCGGCGCTTGATAAGAATAAAAATGAAATTATTCTGAAGGTTGCCAATACATCCAAAGAGCCTCGCAAAGTTGTTTATACTATTACAGGTTTAAAAGCTTCCGAACGAAAAGGAACGCAAACCATCTTTGTTTCTTCC
>DAIQOQ010000030.1:6066-18596 GCA_036787795.1 Paludibacter sp.
ATGAAAGCACACAATTATCCTTAGTTTATTTCGAAATTATTCTTTAATGTCTATATTAAATCAATAAATACGAAAACTCACAAAATCTAAAAAAGTATGTACAAAACATCAAGAAATGGAGCTACTGATGCAATTTTGTGAATTGAAGGAGTGCTTGATTGGAAAAAGATCTAACTCCCTGTAAACGATTAAAAGCAGAATAGTCGAATTTCAAATATGGCCTAAAATCAGACTACTATTTCTGTTATGAAACAAAATCAACGTGTAGGGTGTAAACCTGACACTTTAATTATATTAATATAAATAACAATTAATTCTAATTTCATGAAAATCACTAAATTAATGAGAGTCATACTATATGTACTTCTCGCGTCGTTTAGCTTAGTTGGGTGCGATAAATTGGACAGCTTTTCAATTGATTCCCCCTCTGACCTGCTAAACAGGATTGACTCTATTGCAGCGTCAAAACCGAATACCGGTGACACAACATATGTCGACATCGCTACGCCGATTGTCGGAGCTGAAGATAACAGTGCTGGTTGGTGGGCTACATTCTCTGATTACTACACCATTCCTTCCAACAAGCTATTACATCTGGAATTTATCAACTACAGCTCAGGTGCACATAGCTACAATAACTGGGATCTTGTTGTTACAAATGCTAAACGCGATTCCAGCACTTATAAAGAATACTTTGTTCTCCGCTCTGATAATGCTGGCTGGGGTAACAGTGATTATAATTCAAGTCTGATTACCAATAACTATCCCGACACTGATGGAGATGGAGATATATGGAACGACTTTATCACTACAATGCAAGGTGCTCATGTTTCAATCGACATTGATCATTCCTCTTTCGGAACTGTATATGTAACAGCCACTGCCGTTGGAACCAATGGCACTACGCTGGTAGAGACATATCAACAACCTGTGTCAGCCACAGACGCTATCAAAGCTTTCTTAGTTTGCGATGGTAGCCATTATGTGATGAAAAAAGCATACCTTTTACCCTCGAAAGTTACAACTGAACCCGAAACACCTACAGAAAAAGTAACTTACAGAGCAGACATGACTGCAACCATTACATCAGCAACAAATCAGGTGTATAAATATTCATTCTTTGCTAAGGGACTTCCTGAAGGAGGTTTTGGTTCATTCTTGATTGCCGATGGTGGACACATGGTAATGAATCCTACTGAAACTTATTATTGTGCTCTTGCTGACATAACAAATACTGCAGCATGGTTTTATCCCTATTCTGCGTCAACAACTGTTGGCGCCGTAGATAATAGTACATCATGGTGGAGTGCATTTACTAATTACACAGCAGTAACGGGCGAAGGATATTTCCACTATAAGTTTGTAAACTATTCAAGTAAAGCCAACGTGTGGAATAACTGGAATCTTGCTTTAACTAACGGACAAAACCGTCAAAGTACCAATTATAAACAATACTTTATAGTACGTGCTGATAATTATGGTTCGGGTACATATTATTCGGGAGACAATCTAACCAATAATTTCAACTTTAACAACTTTATAACTGAAATGGACGGTGCTACTGTTGAAATTTCCTTAAAAGTTTCTGTAGAGACCTCAAAAGCGACTAAAGTCAGTAAGATTCTGAAAAGCAATGCGTTGAGACCTGGAGAAACTATAAAATAGCACACCAAAAGTGTATTAATCACTAAGATAAAATCGATATACAATGAAATATACATATTTATTCCTATTAGGATTGCTGGCGCTAGTAGCACCGGCAACATATGCAGAAAGTACCGGCAATACCGACCAGATGCCAATAACTCAACCGGGCAATATAACAGTAAAAGGCCAAATTGTTGACGAAAACGGAGAGCCGATTATTGGCGCATCCATAAAACAAAGTGGTACGACGAATGGTACCATAGCTAATCTTGATGGAGAATTCTCTCTTTCTGTTCCTTCAAATGCTACGCTGGTAGTATCATCTATAGGATGCAAAAAGCTGGAAGTAACCATTGAAAATAAAACAAACCTTGGAAAGATTACTCTAATTTCTGATTTGAAAGAGCTAAGCCAAGTAGTAGTAATAGGTTATGGTACACAGCGGAAGGTTGATCTCACAGGCTCTGTGGCCATTGTCAACACTGAAGATTTGAAAAAAGTATCTAACTCAAATATCTCTACCATGCTGGAAGGAAAAGTACCCGGTGTCCAAATTACAAGTGACGGACAACCAGGGGCCGATCCGACTGTCCGTATTCGTGGTATCGGTTCGTTTGGTAGTACCTCACCTCTATATGTAGTAGATGGAGTAGCCATGGGAACAACTATACGCGACTTCTCTCCAAATGACATCGAATCTCTTCAGGTACTGAAGGATGCTTCAGCTGCTGCCATTTACGGTTCACGTGCAGCCAATGGTGTGGTTATCATAACCACCAAGCAAGGTAAGAAGAACCAACCTATGAGAGTAGACTACAGCGGTTACACTGGTTTTGACAAAGTTCAAAAAGGTGTGTATGATGTAATGGACTCCAAACAATATGGTCAGTACATAAACACGGCTTACGGCAATAGCAACATGAGTGTTCCCGGTGGATACGATCCTACCAACGCAAACTATTTATATAATACTGACGGCAGTGCAAAAGTGAATACAGATTGGTTTAAAGAAGCATTCAAAACCGGTATTCGTCAGAACCATAATATTAATTTGTCTGGAGGTGGAAATAACAGTACTTACAACATCTCTCTCGACTATTATAAACAAAAAGGAACAATGGTGGGGGCAGGTCCAAACTATGAACGTTACACCGGGCGCTTCAGTAATACGATGAATTCCAAATTTATCAAAATTAAAACAAACATCGTGTATAGCCATAGTCTTCAAGATAATATGGCTCTCAGTAATGCCAACGAGTATGTACAGGGTCTATATGGTTCACAATATCCCGTAATGGCTTCGGTGTTGTTGACGCCTCCAACGATCAAGGCTTACGATCAATCAACGTGGGTGCTTGATGATAAAATTTCGGCTGCAACAAATTACACAAACGACTCGTACGGTTATGGTACTTATTATGACAATATACATGGCGACTTGCGTATAACAAACGTGCTGCTGGAAAATAATTTAATAAAGAGGAACTCAACGGTTGACCGCGTTGTTGCTTCTGGTTCTGCAGATGTTGACCTACTGGATATGATTGGACGGAAGAACAATAATCACAAGTTAAATTACATTGTTAACGTGTCTTACAGCCGAACCAATGCAAAGGACTTTACATTCGTACCTGCCTTTATACAGAGTACAACCAACTACCTAGCAAAGAGTGACGAGAACCTGTCAGAGGGATATCGCAGTTACAGTGATGCTCTTATCGAAAATACGTTAAACTACGATGGTAAGTTAGGACTCCACCACATCAATGCACTTATTGGTCAAACATTTGAGCGCGAACTCTATCATACACTTACAGGTAAAGGTGTTGATATGACAGAACCTTACTTTCTGCAGGTTAGTAACGCCGCTACAACATCATCTGCAAGTTCTGAAAGCGAACACGTATTGGCCTCATATATCGGTCGTCTAAATTACGACTATGATGGAAAATACCTACTTTCAGTAACTGGACGTCGTGATGGGTCAAGCCGTCTTTCAGCAGGTGACCGTTGGGGTTGGTTTCCATCCGTATCAGGAGGTTGGCGCCTGGATCGCGAAAGTTTCTTTCCTATAGCCGGATCAATTATGAACCTGTGTAAAGTTCGCGGAAGTTATGGTGTACTTGGTAATGAGAACATTGGAGAATACCAATACATGGATGTCATGTCGAGAAGTAACTATACTTATAGCTTTGGAAATACCAAAGTTACAGGATCTGCAATATCCAACTATGTAAACACAGCCATCAAATGGGAAAAGAAAAAATCTCTTGATTTTGGTGCAGACCTTGCTTTTTTCAACAATCAGTTGGAATTTACCTGCGACTGGTATAAGTCAACATCGAGTGATCTACTTTACAGTGTAGCAGTACCAGACAATGCCGGTGCTACCAACTCAACCGTAACCATGAACGCTGCAAACATGGTAAATTCAGGCCTTGAATTCCTGGTTGCTTATCATAATCACAAAAACGCTTTTAAGTATGACATCTCGGCAAACTTATCTACCACTAAAAATAAAGTAACTCAATTAGGCGTTTCAAACGAACCCCGTACAGATGGTTATTGCCGCACAGAGGTAGGACGTGAAGTTGGTTCATTTTATGGTTATGTTTCCAATGGTCTCTTCCAGTCGCAATCGGAAATTGACAACCAGGTCAACTCAAAAGGAACACATATCACTCAAGACGGAGCCCAACCAGGTGACGTAAAATACGCAGACCTCAACAACGATGGTAAAATTACCGCAGACGACCAAACATATTTGGGTAGCGGAATTCCAAAAGTGAATTTTGGATTTAACGTTCGTGTTGAATGGAAAAATTTTGATTTGAGCGTATCATCTTATGGTGCTGCAGGAGCCAAAGCCGTAGATTATGTTGCCGTAGCTTTGAGCAGCTCATACGGAGCACTCAACAAGAGCACTGAACTATTAAATGCATGGACACCGGACAACACAAACACTACCGTGCCTCGCGTAGCATACAAATCAACCGGTTCAATCACCAACGATCTGTTCAGCCAACGCTTTATTCAGAATGCGTCGTATTTTAAAATTGCAAACGTAGAATTGGGCTATAACTTCCCTGACAAATGGTTTGGTAGCTATATTAGCGGCGTTCGCATATACGCATCGGCTCAAAACCTGGCCACTATGACTAAATATAAAGGTTATAATGTGGACTTTTCAGGAGGAACATTCACTCCGGGTTACAACTATTGTTCGTATCCAACACCTCAAACAATGATGTTTGGAGTACGCGCTTCATTCTAATAATATAATCTGAAATAAGAGTATAATATGAAAAATATAAATAGAATTATAATTATGTTGGTGCTTGTTATGGGCATGACTGCCTGTAACGACCAGCTTAACATTTCGAACCCGAACAGTCAGACAACTTACGATTTTGGTAATACCGAGTCTGATCTTAATGAGGCAGTTATTGCATGTTACAACCGTATTCGTCTCGAAGGTACATTCGCCCGCGTTGGTTACACGCTGGATGCAGTGCGTGGCGATGAAGTTTGGAACTCATCTCAACAGTGGTACTTGGAGTATGACAACCTCAACTCTCCGGGTACTATCGAAATCGGAGACGAATGGCCATGGCGTGATAACTATCATGTTGTAAACCGCACAAACTTTGTATTGTCGAAAGTTGATGGTGTTAAGATGTCGACAGACTCTTACAATCAGATTAAAGGTCAGGCGCTCTTCTTACGATCATTGGCATACTATGAACTGGCAACCTATTACCAAACTGTTCCATTGATTACAGACTATGCATCTTATTCAGACATCAACACCATGTATGCAGCCAACAATACTCAGGACGAGGTGTTTGATCAAATAGAAACCGACCTAACAACTGCAATGCAGATATTGCCATCGCGTAGCAAAGGTGGTGAATGGGCTCAGGGACGTACTACATGTGGTTCTGCTGCCGGTTATCTGGCGCGTGCACTGATGTTCCGTCACAAATATACCGAAGCCTATGCTGTACTGAAAGACATCATCGCCGGTAAATACGGAGCTTATGCCCTTATGGCAGACTATGGCGATAACTTCAAAGAAGGCGCCGCTTATGAGAATAACAAAGAGAGCCTTTTCGAAGTACAATTTATGGACTATGGTACAGGTGGTACCGATCAGGAATGGACTCCTGTAAATATCAGTACTCAAGCAACTCAGGGGCATGCTGTAGAGAGCAACTACGCTTCCCAACAATTGGGCAGCTGGGGTGACCTTGCTGGATCACCATGGTTATATAATCTGTTTAAAAAAGAAAATTCTACAGATGGCCGTCTCGATCCTCGTTTATACTGGACATTGGTAACCTACGAAAGTGATTATGGCAATTATAAAGGTGCTAAAACTGCGGCTTATCCGAATGGAGATCCTCGTAGCAACACAGTTTATCAACAAGATCTCACTGCAACTCCGGTGTCGAACACAGCACAGGGCGGTATATCAATCGCTAAATTCACCAATGCCAGAACTAATATTTATAATACGATTACGACTGGTTTGAATTGCGGAATCAACCTGCGCCTGATGCGTTATAGCGATGTGTTGTTGCGTGCTGCCGAATGCGAAAATGAAATCAACGGTCCAACTCAGGCTGCTATCGATTACATCAACATCGTACGTCGACGTGTTGCACTCAAAGACCTGAAATTGTCTGACTTCACATCGAAAGATGCTCTTTTTGAACAAATAGCAAATGTTGAACGTCCGAAGGAGTTTGGTTGCGAAAACGGACGCGGTATCGACTTGCTCCGTTGGGGATTCTTCTACAATACGGATCGTCTGAATCAGTTGGTTGAACATGCTTATTATAAGCTCGACGGTAAAGCCAACACAGATGAACTAACAGCTGCAACTGCAAGTACCTCATCATTCAAATATTACTCTAAAGGACATGAATATTTCCCAATACTTCAGGCTACTCTTAATGCCAACCCGCACCTTACAGGTAACTCGGCAAACAAGAGTGAAGATAACGGACCTGCATTCTTAGCTAAATGGGCTGTTCATCCTGTTGTAAAATAGGAATCAATTTCTTAAAATAGAGACTTCCTTATCAACGTATTTTTTGAATGTTGATAAGGAAGTTTTTAATCAGTCCTAATTGTTATCGGACTTGTATATTTACAATACAGAAGATTGATTCTCGTTATATTTAGAGTCATCAACATAGATCATTTGTCATTTACTTATTATTTTCTTATTATGAAACTAAAGTATTTCCCGATTTTAGTAGTCGGTATATCAGCTCTGTTATTTGTAGGGTGCAAAAAAGATGAATCAACCATAACCGGTGGTACAGATGGAACGGATACAGTAAAAACATTCAGCATTCCTACTTATGCTGACGATTATTCCTCCATATCCTCCTGGTCGAATCGAGACGAGTGGAATCTGGCAAATGTACACGATCCTTCAGTTGCCTACTACAATGGCTATTATTACATGTACGGCACTGATGCTTCCTATGGAAATGCAGCCGAAGGTCATGGACATTTTCAAGGCAAACGTTCAAAAGACCTGGTTAATTGGAATTGGATAGGTGGCCCTTTCTACGATCCTCCAACATGGGTTGCAGACTCGCTCACCGCCATTCGCACTCGCATGGGGCTCAGTACCATTGCTAAAAGCGATATTCAATACGGATATTGGGCACCCGTAGTGCGCAAAGTCACTGTTGGCGGAAAAGAGATCTTGCGGATGTACTACAGCATAGTGATCGACAACTACATCAAAACCGGTAAAGCCAATACCACTGCTAATTTTGACGGTAGCTGGACCGAGCGTGCTTTTATCGGTATGTGTGAATCGACAGATCCCGCAGGAGCTGTGTGGGCTGATAAAGGTTTCGTTACCTGTTCATCATCCGATCGAGGCTTAGATTACAATAGAGCGAATACATCGGATTGGAGTGCCTATTTCTACTACAACGCCATCGACCCTACTTATATCGTATCCCCTGAGGGAAAACATTACCTGATACATGGTTCTTGGCATAGCGGCTTCGCTCTGTTAGAACTTGATCCAACAAGCGGAAAACCTATAAATAAACTAGGTAATCCATGGGCAAGCACTACAAGTGATCTTACAAGTAGATATGGAGTGAGAGTAGGTACACGTGCTGCTTCAACACGTTGGCAAGGCAGCGAAGCTCCCGAGGTAATATATAAAGATGGTTACTACTATTTGTTTATGGCATACGATGGCCTCGATGTACCTTACAACACACGCGTGGTGAGAAGTACCAATATCGAAGGTCCGTATTTAGACATTACCGGACGCAACTTTACAAGCGGAGATGGCGACTGCTACCCGATTGTAACACATCCTTACAAATTTAACCTCAGCAACGGTTGGGTAGGTATATCACACTGCTGCGTATTTCAAAAGCAAGATACCAACGATTGGTTCTTAATGTCACAAGGACGATTGCCAGTAAACGTAGGTGGCAACGCTTCCTCCAATGCTATTATGATGGGGCATGTTCGTCGTTTGGTATGGTGTCCGGCTTCTACCAGCGAACCAAACAACCTGTGGCCAATAGCATTGCCCGAACGTTACGCCGCCGTACCTGATTACGGTACCATAACCAAAGACTCGCTTACAGGAACATGGGAGCACATAAACCTTAAATACAGCTATGGCGTACAAGATATCGCCTCTGCGCTAACCCTCAATGTCGACGGTACTATGTCGGGAGCTTTGACAGGTAATTGGAGTTATGATGCGGCAAAAAAGCAACTAACATTGGGCAACGTTGTTGTTTGCGTTGAACGCGAAGTTGATTGGGAAGCCACCCCACGCCGTGTAACACTTGTGTATGCTGGAACCGAAAAAAATCTAAACGCAACATATTGGGGCAAAAAGAAAAAATAGTCGTTCCCTAATGAGTGTATAACTGAAAGATATACAATAAAATAAAATGACAAAACTTTTATTTGTATCAGCAAGATTTATCTTATTTGATGCCTAATTCTTGCAAGCGTTAATGTAACGTTTGCTGCAGCTGCATATAACTTCAAAAGAATGATGCCTTAATGGAAATCATCCCTTTGTATCTTGTCAGAAAAACTTATTTGCTTAGTAAATTTGATTGTTAAATCCAAAAACTTGCCTCTTTTAAAACTAAAATTGAGTTTTTTAAGGGTCGACTAAATAATTCTTGAAAATCAAAACGAATGCCCGCAATAACTATTAAAATCCCATTTACACAGAGAGCATTAAACATAAAAAACATTGTTTTTTCTTTTGTTCTATTGAGTTTGATTTTCTCTGCGCAACTGCCTGCACAAACTGATATAATCGTTCATGATCCGGTAATTATCAAACAAGATAGTACGTATTATATTTTTTGTACCGGTTGGGGAGTTTCTGTTTTCTCGTCGAAGGACATGAAGAGCTGGAAGAATGAGCAACCGGTATTTGCAAAAGGGCCTCAATGGGCTACGGATTCTATTCCTTCTTTCGCAGGGCATATCTGGGCACCGGATATTTCTTTTTACAACGGAGAATACTACCTGTATTATTCAGTTTCGGCTTTTGGAAAAAACACTTCTTGTATTGGCCTGGCAACGAACAAAACACTTGATCCGAAAGACCCTGCATTTAGCTGGATAGATCACGGGAAAGTGATTCAATCTATTCCGGGTAAAACAAACTGGAATGCTATTGACCCTAATCTGGTTATTGATGAAACCGGTACTCCGTATTTGTGTTTCGGCTCTTTTTGGGATGGCATTAAAATGGTAAAGCTTTCGCCGGATGCCAAGAGTATAGATGAAGATCTCAGATTTATTCCCACTATTGCTTCCCGAAAAGCAGATCCGAATATGGAAAACCCTCCGGCAGTGGAAGGCAATCCTGTCGATGCCGGTGGAAATGCCATTGAAGCACCGTTTATTTTCCGGAAGGGAGCGTATTATTATCTGTTTGCTTCCATTGATTATTGTTGCAAAGGAATAAATAGCACGTATAAAATGATTGTCGGTCGGTCGGAAAAAGTTACCGGGCCGTATGTAGATCAGGCGGGAGTTCCGATGATTAAAGGAGGGGGAACCATTGTTCTACAAGGAGATGATAATTGGCATGGAGTGGGACACAATGCAGTAGCCACTTTTGATGGAATTGATTATCTTGTTTTTCACGCTTACGATGCTCATGATGATGGAAAACCAAAATTACGAATAGAAAAACTAAAATGGAATAAGGAAGGTTGGCCTTTAGTTGTTAGTAATTGAATAAAAAAGTTGTAGTTAATGAGGAAAAGCAGAGTTTTAAACGACTCTGCTTTTTTTTGCGAGTGGCGGTCATTTTATCTGAGGAGGACAAACCCGTCTAAAAAAGTATCATTATTGTCTATTCGGTCGCACGGGCGGTGAATCAGAAAAGATAAATTAATATATTTGTACTGGAAAAGATTAACGGACTTAAGCAAGCCGGATAGTATGTCCGGAATTCCTCACAAAAATAAAATTCAGCTATATTTCAATGAAAAAACTTACTCTTCTCTCATTCGGACTTTGGCTTATGGGCCAGTCTCTTTTAGCTCAGGGCACGGTGGAATCGTACAACCGTGCTTTTTCGCTTCAGGATAAATTTAAAGAAAAAGTATTCTACTCCAATGTAACTCCTCAGTGGATTGGAAAATCCAGTCGATTCTGGTATGTGCAAAATGCGCCACAAGGAAAAACCTATGTACTTGTTGATGCACAAAAAAAGACCCGTACCGATCTTTTCGATCACAATAAACTGGCGGTGGAACTGGCATTGGCTACCGATAAACCTGTTGATGCAAAGAAACTGCCCCTTCAATCGTTGAAAGTAACCGAAGCGTTAGACAGTTTGCACTTTGTGTATAATGCGTACAACTGGACGTATGCCGTTAAGCAGAACTCACTCAAAAAAGGCGACAAAGTGGTTGCGGTTAAAGAAGAATACTGGGGAAAAGTAGATACGGAAAGGGAAGGAAAACCGGTTGTTTCGCCCGATAAAAAGCTATCGGCTTTTGTCAAAGACAATAATTTGTACGTGAAAGACCTGAAAACAGGTACCGAAAAAGCCCTGAGCACCGATGGCACCAAAGAAGATTATTATTCGGCTTATCCGTATTGGTCGCCGGACTCAAAGAAAGTGGCTGTGATGCGCATTCACGGTGCTGAAACCCGGCAACTGTATCTGATTGAGTCATCGCCTGCCGATCAGTTTCAGCCCAAACTCCAAACCCGCGACTATGTGAAACCGGGCGATGTATTACCTGTTCGTACGCCGGTTATTTTTGACATCGTAAGTGGCGATCAGAAAATTGCATCAAACGATCTATTCAAAAGTCAGATGGATTTGAAAGGTTTCGAGTGGTTGCCCGATAGTAAATCCGTTATGTTCGAATATAATCAGCGCGGACATCAGGTTTATCGCATCCTCGAGATGTCGGCTGAGACCAGCGAGATAAAAACCTTGGTAGAAGAAACTGCCAAAACCTTTGTAAACTACACACGCTATTTCCGCCAGACGGTAAACAACGGCAAAGAAATGATTTGGATGAGTGAACGTGACAACTGGAATCATTTATACCTATACGACAGGTTGACGGGGGAGGTGAAAAACCAAATTACCAAAGGGGCATGGTATGTACGCGATGTGCTGAATGTGGATGAGAAAAAGCGTGAAATCATTTTCTCGGCCAACGGGATGAAAACCAATGAAGATCCGTATTTGGTGCGTTATTACCGTATCCGCTTTGACGGCACGGGGCTTACTTGCCTTACGCCCGAAGAAGGAATGCATCAGGCCTGGTTCTCCGACGATAAAAAGTATCTGGTAGACGTTTATTCGATGGTCAACAAAGCTCCGGTGACTGTATTACGCAGTGCTGCGGATGGAAAAATCATTATGCCGCTCGAAAAAGCCGATATCAGCGAGTTGCTCAAAGCCGGATGGATTGCGCCCGAACCTTTTGTAGCCAAAGGGCGCGATGGAAAAACCGATATCTGGGGAATTATTTACCGTCCGACCAACTTTGATGCGACTAAAAAATATCCCGTCATTGAATATATCTATGCCGGACCGGGCAGCCAGTATACTCCCAAAACATTTATTTCGTACAACCGGAATATGTCCGCTCTTGCCGAGCTCGGTTTTATTCTTATCCAGCTGGATGGTATGGGAACTTCGTTCCGTTCCAAAGCATTCGAAGAAATCTGTTACAAGAACCTGAAAGATGCCGGATTTCCCGATCGCATCCTGTGGGCAAAAGCTGCGGCTGCCAAATATCCGTATATGGACATAGAACATATGGGTATTTTCGGCGCCTCGGCAGGCGGACAGGAAGCTATGGGAGCCGTACTGTTTCACCCCGAGCACTACAAAGCGGCTTATTCTTCGTGCGGATGCCATGACAACCGTATGGACAAAATTTGGTGGAACGAGCAGTGGATGAGCTATCCTGTCGACTCCAGTTACATCGCCAGTTCCAATGTGGAGAATGCACACCTGCTTACCCGCCCGCTCATGTTGGTAGTGGGCGAGATGGATGACAATGTAGATCCTTCGACCACCTACAAGGTCTGCAACGAACTGATAAAAGCCAATAAAGACTTCGAGTTGGTAGTGCTACCCGGCATGCCGCACACCATGGGTGGCGACTATGGCGAGCACAAACGCTTTGATTTCTTTGTGAAAAACCTTATGGGGGTTACACCGCCCAGCTGGGACAAAGTGGTAATTAAAAAATGATTTAGCAAAAAGTATTCGGAGTGCGACTTTAAGTCGCGCCCCGAATATAAAATAAAAAAATTACAACCAAGGCTACTCATAAACGGGTGGTCTTTGTTTTTTTGAATGTCAGGGCTGCAGT
>DAIQOQ010000167.1:0-6255 GCA_036787795.1 Paludibacter sp.
ATTGCGTCTAACTATAAAAAATATCGATAATCGATGTAATGAATTTACGGTTTTTGAGTCAATACTAGTAAAAGCTCAATTTATCGGACAATTTATTTTTGTCGGCAATCACAGTAAAAATACAAATCAAAACAATATGAAATCTTCTAAAAACAATCTTCACCACCGCCTGCTTATGCTGGTTTGTCTGTTTTTTTTCGCCAGTCTGCTTTGGGCCGAGCCCGCGTGTGTAATAAAAGGTCGCGTGACCGACGCCAACAATCAACCCATCGGCTTTGCCACTGCCACACTTATAAATGCCAAAACCAATAAAATGGAAAAAGGCGAAGTTAGCGACAACAAAGGCGAATTTGTAATCAGCAAAGTAAATCCAGGAGAATATATTCTTTCCATTTCGATGGTGGGCTACGCCAAACATGAATCGGAAAAAATCATCATCAACAAAAAAAATCCGGTAGTCGAAAAAACTGTCGTGCTCAAAGAATCGTCACAGCAGCTCGATAATGTGGTGGTAACTGCCAAAAAGCAATTTATAGAACAAACGGTAGACAAAATGGTGGTCAACCCCGATGCTTCCATCACAACAGCATCCGAGAATGTTTATGAAATTCTGAAAAAATTACCCGGTGTTACGGTCGACAATAGCGATAATATCAGCCTGAAAGGGAAACAAAACGTAAAAGTATTAATTGACGAAAAACCGACCTATGTTTCGGCCACGCAACTGGCAGCCATGCTAAAAGGCATGCAGGGAAAAAATGTAGACCGAATCGAAATTATTGAAAACCCCTCAGCACGTTACGATGCCGAAGGAAACTCAGGAATCATCAACATCAAAACAAAGCATAATAAAGCACCCGGCTTCAACGGAAGTGCTTTTGCCGGTACCGAAACAGCCAGTAAATTTGGTTGGAACGGTGGTCTGGATCTCAATATGAATTATGGGAAACTCAATTTGTATGGAAATTACTCACTCTACAACTGGGCGGGTTCCAACGGTATGGATGCAACCCGCAGGTTTACAAGTACAGCTTTGAACGGTGCTTACCAGCTCATAAACACGAATGGAACCTATGACGGACAATCCAATAACTACAAAGTGGGAGCCGATTATTTCATTCGTAAAAATCATGTTGTAAGTGTCATGTTGCGCGGAAGCAATGGACATAATAACAATACCGATCAAAATGCAACTACATTTACCGATAAAAACTTGCAGGTTGACTCAACATTAATTTCCAAATCAAATTCCAACGAACATTGGAAAAATCAAACATTCAACGCCAATTATAAATGGGATATCGATAGCACAGGCCAGTCACTTTCAGCCGACTTTGATCATGCATGGTTTAACTACACAAGTCCGAATAATCAAAACGGTATTTATTACAATGCAGCAGGTAATAACCTGAATCATGATGTTCTGGTAAATACCTTGCAAGGCAATGACATCAGTATTTACACTGCCAAACTCGACTATGTGCTTCCTATCGGCAAAAAGTTCAATTTTGAAGCCGGAGCAAAGGCCAGTTTTGTAAACAACGACAGCAAAATAGACATGACTGGCTACCTGATTCAAAACGATCATTTTATTTATAAAGAAGATATTCAGGCTGCTTACATAAACGGACGGGCACAGTTCGACAAAACCACATTACAACTGGGTTTACGATTGGAAAATACCATTTCGAAAGGGACATCTGTTACCACCAATCAAGTGAACGATACCAGCTATTTGAAAATATTCCCCTCTTTTTTCGTACAACAAACGCTCAACAAAGACAACAATATTAACTTCAAATATAGTTACCGAATCGGTCGACCAGATTATGATATGCTCAATCCATTCAGATGGATGGTAGATCCATACACCTACAATGTCGGAAATCCAAACCTGAAACCACAGTTTACACATTCACTCGGACTAAGCCATAGTTTTAAAAACATCTTAATTACAAGTCTGGGGTATAATTATTCCAGCGGTGTTTTCACACAAGTTATCAGACAAGATGATGCTACAAAGTCCATTTATCAAACCAATGAAAATCTAAATAACTCTCTTGATTTCAATGCATCCGAAACCGTTCAGTTGCAACCGACCAAGTGGTGGCGACTCAACGGAACCCTAACCGGTATGTATAAGAAAATTCAGTTTAATTCAAGTACGGGATCCTCGATAAGCCGTTGGAGTTACACTGGTAATATGAGCAATAATTTTTCGCTACCATACAAAGTTGAAATGGAGTTAAGCGGACGTTATAGTTCTAACCAATTAGTAAGTAATATCATTGTTCGACCTCGCTATACGATTGATCTAGGTTTACAACGAAAAATTTTCAAAGATAAAGGGAACATAAAAGTAGCCGTCAGTGATATTTTCAATACAGGTCAAAATGGTGCATATGCTAAATACGATAATGTAGACATTGATGTAAAGAATCATAACGACTCACGTCGCTTGAAGATTTCTTTCAACTATAATTTCGGAAAATCCGAATTTAAAACCCGCAGCAACCGCTCAACCGCTTCCAGCGAAGAACAGAGCCGCAGTTCAAAATAAGTTTCAACCCAAAACTCAACTTTAATCTTTCTGGTTTACATTTAATCACAAAAAACTAACATTTAAAATATGGAATTATGAAAACAAATCAATTAGTAAGACCATTCTTACTCGGAATTTTCATCCTTTTGGCATCTCAATTATATGCGCGTGAGGCATTTTCAATCAAAGGCCACGTACTAAACACAAAAACAGAATCAATTAAAGGTGCAATTGTAACATTGCGCGATCCGAACTCATTGGTGGCTGTTGCCAACGGGAGATGTGACCGGAACGGCGAATTTTTCATTGATTCGGTACTGGAAGGTGAATACATACTTACGGTAAAAAAAGATGGTCGTTTCAGAGGAAAAACAAAAAGAATCTTCATTGACGGAAATGGAAATTACGCCGTAAAGAATATCCATCAACAGGACTCCATTCAGCCTGAAGGCAAATTAGTAGCAAGTGGGAAGTAAAAGTTTGTAAGTTATTTTTGCTACCAGAGCATTTTAAAATCAAAAAGAGGAACAAAAAGAGGACAAAATAATCCAAAAAAGCGTTTTGGTTAGGTTTTATCTATAAGTTTTCTTTAATTTGCAAATCATTAATTTAGCAACAAGATTTATGCAAAAGCCATTATTTATCCTCTTCCTCTTTTTGACTTATTGTTTCACCCTTTTCTCACAACAATATACCGATTATTTCACCAATAAAGCCTGTCGTATCGATTTCCAGTTGAGTGGCAACACTAAATCCACTAACGCTTATCTATCTAAAATTATACAGGAACCATTCTGGGGCGGACGCCGTGCGCGCCTGTCCGACGATATGAATCTGGGCGAATACCGTTTTCTGGTATTGGATAGTCTGACCAGCAAACTGATTTACATAGACGATTTTAGTACACTCTATTTCGAATGGCAATCTACACCCGAAGCAGCACTGGTCAACAAAAGCTTTGAGCAATCCATCCAGTTCCCCTATCCGCAAAAATCCGTTAAGGTCATTATCGAACGTCGGTTGGATTTCGACAAATGGGAAAAGCTTATTCAGTTTGGATTCTCACCCGACGATAAACTAATACGCAAAACAAAAATGGTAGACGTACCGGTAAAAACTATTTGCAAAACAGCTTCGCCCGACAAAGCCATCGACATTGCTGTTATTGCCGAAGGTTATACTGTTAAGCAACGGGCTAAATTCTTCAAAGATGCACAACGACTAGCAGATAATCTCTTTACCCACGAACCATTTCTGAAATACAAATCGAGAATCAATATTTACGCAATAGCCGCCATATCGGTCGACACCGGAGTATCCAAACCACAGAATGGCAACTGGAGAAACTCGGCACTCGGGTCGCATTACTACACGTTCTACTCTGATCGTTATCTCACCACTCCCAACGTGTTCGCTGTTCGCGATTATGCATCCTTAGTTCCATACGATGCCATATACATTTTGGCCAATACTAAAACCTACGGTGGCGGAGGTATTTATAACTTTTACACCCTGGCCTCGGCCGATAGCAAACGGGCACAAACCGAAGTGACGGTGCATGAATTCGGGCATTCATTCGCGGGCCTGGCCGACGAATATTTCTATGACAACGATGCGTTGAACGGTATGTACGATTTGAAGAATGAGCCTTGGGAACCAAACATAACTACGCTGGTGAAATTTGGAGCTAAATGGAAAAAGGATTTACCCGAAGGGACTGCCATCCCCACTCCACTAACAGATGAGAACAAAGCTAAGATCGGCGTTTTTGAAGGTGGTGGTTACCTGTCTAAAGGCATTTATCGTCCATATTTCGACTGCCGGATGCGTACAAATACAGCAAAAGGATTCTGCCCCGTTTGCCTGAAAGCCTTAGAAGACAGGATTTTGTTTTTGACGGAATAAAATACCCCTAACCCCTAAAGGGGAACTAAGTTAGTACAATTTTCTTTTGCTTATATTGTAAATAAAAACATGTGAGACGAAAGTAGCTTAGTTCCCCTTTAGGGGGTAGGGGTACCTTTAGGGGTCATTCTTATTTTATAGTAACCATCGTTGCTCCAAATCCATATTCTCGGAATGAAGCA
This sequence comes from Paludibacter sp., assembly GCA_036787795.1. Lineage (GTDB taxonomy): Bacteria > Bacteroidota > Bacteroidia > Bacteroidales > Paludibacteraceae > Paludibacter. Next base: position 4,630 of record DAIQOQ010000167.1, read on the forward strand.
TCCTGAAAGTAGTAAGATTTGTAACGGGTTTTGAGTAGCTTTTCTATCTCTTTGCGAAGTACGCCTTCGCCTTTACCGTGAATAAAAACAATCTTTTGTCCTTTATGCTTTTTGTTTTCATCCAGCACCTCATGGAATTTATCCAACTGGCACTGAAGCATAGCCGCATTCGACAAACCGGCTGTAGTATCCAGCAACTCATTAATGTGTAAATCTACTTCAATAATCTCCGAAGTCTGCGGATGACTCACAATTCGTGGTCTGCCTGTTTGCTCTTTTTGAAACATGGCTTGTTTTATTTCTTCGGGCGAAATATCAGCCATCTTTTTATTTTCAACTTCCTTTTCTTTTTCAGAGCTTATATCAATCATCAAAGCAGGTTCATCAAAGTATTCATTAGCGGTAAAGCTATGAAGTTTGTAGAATTTCACCGCATTAATCTTCAGATTCACATCCACTGTTGCCTGTGGAGTATAAGTTTTTCCCTGTTTAAAGGGTAGCAACTGTACACGCAGTTTTTCCCACGCACTTAATTCTTCTTTCGATATTTCGGAGAGCAGTTCCTGCATATTCGGTTCAATCAGTCCGGCAGCAACGCTTGTCCATACATCATTCTCACCAGTCACCACATTGTAATACAAATAATAATTACTGTCATTTACCAGATAACATTCGTAAGAAGTAGTTTGTAGCTGTTTAATATCAATCGGGAAAAAGGCCAACAAAGCTTTTAGCGTATCCCCGTCAGCGGTTTCAAATATCGGTTCTTGTTTTTGCTCCGGCACAATCACTTCTGTCGGTTTTGTAGTTATTTGTTCCGGTTTTGTTTTAAAATTTCTTATCGGAAAGTTTGTTTCTTCATTTATAGCGGCTATCACCACGCATTCACGTTCGAGTACCGGGATTTCAAAACCATCGGCATCTTCCACAAACACCATTTTCTTCAATTCATCCACGCGGCTTACTATTCCTCCACCCACTGCGTTTAGAAAACGCACGTTATCACCTTTTTTTATCATTATCGAAATTATTTTATCGTTGAATAATGCAAAGGTAAACAATTTCAGGTATTTTTCTGTTTTTTTAAGAACAGGTATTCATTCCTTTTGCCCTGAATATATTATACGCTCTTAATAAATATTCCGTTTTGAAAACTAAACACTCTACTTCTCAATAACGACAAAAAATCTTTATAAAATCTTTATATAAGTGCTCCAAAACCTTACAACACCCTTATAACTTCCGGTGTATTTTTGCATCGAATAAAAACCGATACAAAATGGACACTACTTTAATGTTGATTCTTGAGCTTTTAGGAGGTGTAATTCTCCTTTTTGCAGCCGGACGAGCACTTAGCCATGTGATTGGGTCCGATGATTACTACGACAAGATATTATATGACGACGATGACGATTTTATAGCAAGAAAAAAAAACAATGATGATAGTGATGATAAAAATGATATTATCCATCATGTCTCAATTTAAGAAAACGAATTCAAAACATTTACAATTATGAGAATTATTAGATTAGTAGCAATTTCAGCAATTATGACTTTAACCGTTTCAAGTGCAAAAGCACAGTTCGCAACCGGAGCCGACATCGTTAGCTCGTATGTATGGCGTGG
>DAIQOQ010000168.1:0-6254 GCA_036787795.1 Paludibacter sp.
TATTGGTTCCTCCGTCCTAAATGTACAATTAAGACGATCAAAAATCATCAATCTATAAGTCGTTTTCTAGAAAAAAACAATTTGTCTTTTGACGGTATTCATCCGACTATTCAAGGAGATAGTTTATTAGCTAAATTGGTTGTAAAAGCGATACGTTGAGCAGACTGCACGATAGCCTGTTGAATAATGTTAAAGCAATCGAAATTATACATAATTAAACATCAATAGAAAACATCTCTTATCCTATTTAAATGTGACAATTGTGACAAATGTGGCTATTTTCTGATACAAAATGATACCATAGTATAATGGAACTTAAGATACTTTTACTCCCGAATATTTTCAACCTAAGTTTAGAAGTAAAAAAATACAAATAAGATAAAAAAAACAACAGATGAAATAATACATTTTTTCATGAAAATACATTTCTCAATAAATGATTAAACACCTAAATAAGCAAACCAATTATTTAGCTTTAAATTAAGAATAGACAATTATTAACTTTAAATTAAAATGAATTATGAATGAAAATCATGTGATTCAATGTGTTCGAAGGGTAACAAAAAACCTTTTGAACAAGTATGTAATCTTCGCGATGATGCTGTATTCGTTTGGCCTGGCATCGGCTCAAAATTCCGATGGGAAAGTTGCGGGTACTGTATTGGACCAATCAAGTGGTGACCCCATTATTGGCGTTAGTATTTTAGTAAAAGGGTCAAAACAAGGCACTATGACGGACATAAATGGTGCATTTAGCATCAGTGCTAAAGTAGGTGAAACGCTTAAGGTAAGTTATATTGGTTACGCAGCTCAAGAGGTAAAAGTGAGCAGTAACAAATTAATCATTCATTTAAAAGAAAGCGAAAAATCGCTGGACGAAGTGGTGGTAATTGGGTATGGAACAGTAAAACGAAAAGACGTTACGGGTTCTATATCTTCCGTGACGGGCAAAGATCTTCTCAAAACGCAACCGGCTACTTTCGATCAGGCCTTGCAGGGAAAAGTGGCGGGTGTCGTAGTACAGCAAATATCAGGACAACCCGGTGGTGGTGTATCTATTCAAATACACGGTGTATCCTCTGTCAATGGTACTAATTCTCCATTATATGTAATTGATGGTATTATCATTCCGCCGTCAAGCGATCCGGGCAATGGATCCAATCCATTAAGCAGTATTAATCCGAGCGAAATTGAATCAATCGATGTATTGAAAGATGCTTCTGCCACTGCTATTTATGGCTCGCAAGCAACAAATGGTGTAGTTGTTATTACTACAAAGAGAGGTAAAACAGGAGCTCCGAAAATTACCTACGATTTTTATGTCGGTTATCAAGAGGTGCCAAAGAAACTTCCGGTAGTTAATTTACAACAGTTTGCCACTTTACTTGACGCTAGAGCAAATGAAATATATGGAGGCTGGAGTTGGGATGCAAGACCTCAATTTGCCAATCCTAAATATCTCGGTACCGGTACTGACTGGCAAGGAGCATTGTTCCGCAGTGCACCTACGACCAATCATTCCTTAACCATAAGCGGTGGCGATAACACAACCCAATATTTGCTATCCACCTCTTATTTTGACCAACAGGGAATAGCACTTGGGTCTGATTTTAAACGATATTCTGTGCGTTTGAATTTAGATAATAAAACTACTGATTGGTTGAAAGTAGGTACCAGCCTTCAATTGGCACATATTGACGAAGATGTGAATTCTACGCAAAGTAGTGTTATTAAAACAGCTCTAGATCTTACACCGGATGTTTCGATAAAAAATGCAGATGGTACTTATGGTGGTGTTACCAACCCGTCTGGTGTGGTGGAACCAACTCCTAATCCAATTGCACTAGCACTTATTAATAAAGACAAAAAACTGAGAAATCAATTATTTGGCAATATTTATGCTGAGATACAATTCACTAAAGATTTATCATTAAGAAATGAAGTCTCCGGCAATTTTGATTTTAATACGGAAGATAAATTTAGCCCTTCCTACACATTGGGTCTGGCTGTTCGAACCTATAATGATGCTTCTTATTCTTATGGACAAAACATTTATACGTCAGTACGAAATTTTTTAACATACAGTCATTCGTTCAAACAATATAATTTGAATGCAATGGTCGGGCACGAGGCACAGTTGAATACTTATCAAAATGTTTCTGCTGCACGAAAATATTTTCCTTCAAACAATGTGACGTCTATTTCCAGTGGTGATGCTACTACAGCAACAAACGATGGGTCTAAAGGTTCTGGTCCGGCGTTGGAAGCCTATTTCGGTCGTGTTTATCTTTCATGGAATGATAAATATTTGGTTACTGGAAATTTACGTGACGATGGTTGTTCTAATTTTGCCGTGGGTAATCGTTGGGTATATACTTACTCCGGTGCATTTGCCTGGAAAATCAATAATGAAGAATTTTTGAAAAATGTAAAAGTTATTAATGAATTAAAGTTGCGACTCGGCTACGGACTTACCAATAACCAAGGTATACCGGGTAATACTTATGTAACTCAACTTACTTCAGCAGCCAATGGCTTATCTGGTACAGCACAATTTCAAGGCAATTTGGCAAACCCGAATGTATCCTGGGAAACAACTAAAAATTACAATATTGGGCTTGATGGCACATTTTTAAATTCACGGTTAGATTTTTCATTCGATATTTATGACCGCAAAACAGACGGGCTTTTATTACAAGTTCCACTTCCAATATATTCAGGTACTACTTCAGGACCTGGAAACATGGCAGCGCCTTATGAAAATGTAGGTTCTGTGAGCAACAAAGGATTTGATTTAAGAATTAGTTCTACGAATATAAGGAATAAGAATTTTACATGGAAAACAGACCTTACTATTTCGCATAATGAGAACAAGGTACTCAGCTTGGGAGCAGGAGGCAGTGATGCTAATTTAAGTCAAACAAACTACACAAATAACGAAGTAGCCGAAAAAACAGTGGTAGGGAAGCCTATCGGGGAATTTTACGGCTATGTTTATGATGGTGTATTTGCAACTGCTAACGATTTCAAAACACATGCTTTGCCGGTTGATCAAAACGGTAAGCCTTATCCAATTTCTCCAAACGCAGGTGGTATTTGGTATGGCGACCGTAAGTTTAAAGATTTGAATGGCGATGGCGTTATTGATAGTAAGGATCAAACATTTTTGGGTTCACCTCGTCCGACTTTTCAGTTTGGGTTCAGTAATTCATTCACCTACAAAGGGTTTGACTTAAATATCTTCTTTTCTGCCAATGTGGGCAACAAAGTGCTCAATCGACTTGCTATAACCCTTAACGATCCGCAAAATCATATATCCTATTTTACATCGGTGTTAGATTATGCAAAACTTGCCTTGGTTAATCCAAATGGTTCGGCAACCGATGTCAATAATGTATATGTTACCAATCCTAATACAAGTATTGTGGGATTAAGAAATAATGCCACAGCCAACGATAATAATCGTTCGTCCGATTTGTTTATAGAAGATGGCTCATTTTTACGCTGCAAAAATATTACATTGGGATATCGTTTGCCTGAAAATATTTTGTCAAAAATACACTTATATTCCGTTCGTATATATGGTAGTGTAACTAATGCCTTTTTAATTACAAAGTACAGTGGTATGGATCCTGAAATTGGCTCATGGAATCCGCTTCAAGCAGGTTGGGATGACGGTTATTACCCACAATCAAGAACGTTTACCATTGGGGCGAACATAACATTTTCTAAATAAATATTCACAAATTAAAAAGATTAATTATGAATTCTATTAATAAAATAATCATCCCTTTACTATTGCTTGTAGCTATAGCCGGATGTAAAGATAGTTTTTTAGACCGTCCATCGGAGTCGCAGATCAGTTCTAATAATTTTTACCAAACCACTTCCGATTTACGATTGGCTACTGCAAACCTTTATGGCGGTGCGGCTTGGTGGAATTGGCAAGGGCAAACTGATCCCTGGTTGGAGTTGGGCGATGTATTAAGTGGAAATGGCTTTGTGGGCTATTATGACCAGAGTGGCGATCTTTATGCACATAGTATTTCTGCACAAAATAGCATTTTGTCTACAGGCTGGGCGGGTTTATACAATGTTATTGCTCAATGTAACTCAACAATTAACGGCATAAACCAATATACTGCATCCAGCATTAGTGCTACAGATAAGAATGCCGCTATTGCTGAAGCTAAGTTTGTACGTGGGGTTGCTTATTATTACCTGGCAATATATTGGGGAGCAGTACCTATTATTGAAGATAACATCACATTGATACAAAAGCCATTGCTAAAACGTAATATAGTTACAGATGTTTATAAATTTATTACGAATGACCTGACTTATGCTGCGCAAAATCTCCCCACCACGGATGTGGCAGGAAGAGTAACTACATGGTCGGCACAAGGTATGCTGGGTAAAGTATATTTAACTATGGCAGGTTTGGTGCAGACTGGTGGAACCCGCAATCAGGCATACTTAGATAGTGCTAAGCTATATGCAGGGAACGTGTGTAAAAACAGTGGGATAGAGCTATATCACAGTTATTCTGATTTATTTAAGGCACAATTTAACGATGTGCCGGAAGATCTATTTGCCCTTCAATGGGCACCCGGAGTTGGTTGGGGTAAGGGCAACGCTTTGCAAACTTTGGCACCTAACTTGGGTGATATTCAGGGTTGGTCGAGCATGAATCCAAGCTATGATTTATATCAGCTATATACATCAAAAGATACGGTAAGGCGCAAAGCCACTTTTATGCTTAAGGGAGATTATTATCCTGAATTGAATGCTGCTGCGGGTGGTTATACGGCTGGTGGTCAAACATTGAAAAAACACATTATTGGCAATGCAAAAGATAATAATTCGCCAACAATGGATATTTGGTCGTCTATTGAGCATACTGCCCTTCTTCGATTAGCTGATGTTTATTTAATATATGCCGAAGCAATTTTAGGTAACAACGCAACAACCGCCAATGCTGATGCGTTATTGTATTTTAACAAAGTACGAACAAGAGCCGGCGTTGACCCCGATAATATTATAAATATTGATTCGATTTATAAAGAAAGAAGAATTGAACTGGCTTTTGAAGGTCAGTTATGGCCAGACTTGGTTCGGCTCTTTTATTATAATCCTGATAAAGCCCTAAATTTCGTGAATAGCCAGCAGTCGGTTACATTTAGTTACAGCAAGGGTGTGGCTACACCTGGCAATGGAACTACTGGTGCACCTGCAAATGTGGTTCCGGCAACTATTAGTTCATTCACCTTGCAAATACCGGCATCGGAGTTGTCAACTGATCCCAAATTAGCAGATCCAGCGGTACCTTATTACAAATAAATTAAAATCTACAATCATGAAAAAAACATTAAATAAACACATTCACTTTCTACTAATATTTTGCTTGACTGCGATTTGTATCCTGATAGCATCTTGTAAAAATGATAATATAAGTTCGCCTGTCATCACAGGTGTAAGAAATTATGTTGCCTCCCCCAACGATACTATTTTGCATAGTGCCGTGGCGAAAGGGCAGTGGGTAGTTATTGAAGGGCAGAATTTGCAAAATGCACTTCAAATAACTTTTGATGGTGTGTCGACGACTTTCAATAATTCTTTATTTGCTCCCAATAGCGCCGTAGTGCAGATACCCTCCATCTTGTTTTCAACAATAGACGTGAATAAACTCTATACTATAGAGTATGTTACAACCGGAGGCTCGGCAAAGTTTTCTTTTAAACTAGGTCCTGCGGCACCGACTATTACAGCTGTTTCCGATGTATTTGCAAACCCTGGCGATTCGGTTTTCCTTTATGGTACAGATCTTGTTTTAGTTCAAAGCTTTTCATATGGAGGAACTAACATCATATCATTTAAATCAAACTTAGGTGGAACATCACTTGGTTTTCTTATGCCTACACAAACGGCTACCGATCAAGTATCAGTAGTTACAAAGAGCGGTACTGCTGATTTTAAAATAGTGGCAACGCCCACCATTACTGGTGTCTCCAATGAAAATGCCAGCTCGGGTGATTCGGTTTATGTTTATGGTACATATCTTAAAGGTATTCACTCATTTTCTTTTGGTGGTGCAGCAATTACTTCCTACAAATTATCCAGTAATGGAAGATCTATTGGTTTTATTTTACCGTCATCAGTGGCTACCGGACCAGTATCTATTACAACGGCGTTTGGTACAGCTACCACTGTATACAACCTAAACGATGTAAAAGGTATAGGATCAATAACAACTT
>DAIQOQ010000361.1:0-2005 GCA_036787795.1 Paludibacter sp.
ACTCGACAAAAACAATATTGATACCGAACATATCTGCTGTGCTTTTGCCGACAAAAACTGCAAGGTTGGTTATGAAGCCAAGAAAGACTGGCTGCGAAAGGAGTTTGAAAATGGATATGTGTTTCGGCGAATTGATGCGCGTGCAAAGGTATTTATTGAATATGGACCGGCAGAGAAAGGCTGGGCACCAGTTGATGCCCCGAATTATTTATTGATAAACTGCTTCTGGGTTTCGGGGCGGTACAAAGGTCAGGGATATGCCAAAGCCTTATTACAATTGGCACTCGACGATGCTAAAGCTGCTGGTAAAGCGGGATTGGTTACCGTAGCCGGAGTAAATAAACTTCCGTTTCTGAGCGATACGCAATGGCTTATAAAACAAGGATTCGAAGTCTGCGATAAAACAGCTACCGGATTCTGTTTACTTGTCAGAAAGATAAATCCGGATGTGGGCAATCCACAATTTAAAGAAACAGCCCTAAGTGGTACAATTGCTGAGCAAAACGGTTTGGTGGCATATTATTCCAATCGATGTCCGTTTGCCGAATTTCACGTACAGACATCACTCACCGCAACAGCACGCAACAGAAAGCTACCTTTGACAATTATCAAACTGGAAACAGCAGAGCAAGCGCAATCAGCACCAGGTCCCGCAACCATTTTCAGTCTGTTTTATAACGGAAAGTTTATCACTACCGACATAAGCGTTTGTACCGACAGCAGGTTTGATAAAATCATGCAAAAAGTTTTGGCAGTTTGACGGAATTGTCATCTGAAAAACTTGTATAATAGTTTTAGCTTACCTACATTTGCATAAAAATTGAAAAAAAATGATTCGCTACAACTACCGTTTGCTTAGCCTCACTCTCTTATGCTTTATTGCATGTATCTACGCAACAAACAGCTCCGCTCAGGATAAGAAAAATCATACCACCGTCATTCTTTCGCTGGATGGTTTCCGGTGGGATTATCCGACTAAGACCGCTACTCCGGAGCTGAACCAAATAGCCCACGATGGTGTAAAAGCCGTATCGTTGATACCTTCATTTCCATCTAAAACTTTCCCCAACCATTATACTATTGCCACCGGACTGGTGCCCGATCATCACGGACTGGTAAATAATTCTTTTTATGATCCGAAACTGAACAAACCTTATTCGCTCAGCAACAAAGATGCACGGTTTAATCCTGTTTTCTACGGAGGTGAACCCATTTGGATAACAGCTCAAAAGCAGGGAGTAAAAACAGCTTCTTTTTACTGGGTAGGAACGGATGTAGACGATATGCATCCCGACATCTGGAAAAAATACAATCAGCAGACTCCTTTTCCAGAACGTATAGACACCATCGTAAAATGGTTGAAACTTCCGCTGGCTGAGCGTCCGCGACTGATTATGGCTTATTACCATGAGCCTGACGAAGCAGGACATAACTACGGACCAGATGACAAACGGACATTAAAAACCGTACGCGAAATGGATCAGATGGTGGGTAAGCTATATAAACAAATCAAAGAACTGCCCAATGCCGATAGCATCAACTTCATCATTGTGGCCGATCATGGCATGGGGGCTATTTCGTCGAAACGAAACATTGTTTTGCGCGATTATATCCCAAAATCGTGGCCTGTAATGATACAGGGTGGAACACCTAACTTCAATATTTATGCTTCCGGCGTTTGGAAAGATTCGGCTTACGCGGCTTTGAAAAAAGCCCCGCACATTCAGGTATGGAAATCGGCTGAAGTTCCGGCTTACCTGAACTATGGCAAAAACCAACGCGTCGGAGACATTGTTGTTGTGGCCGATTCAGCCTGGAGTATTAGTCTTTCAAAACCCGAAAAAGAAGGAACGGGTGGTACCCACGGTTATGATCCCCGCAACACGGATATGCATGCCATCTTTTACGCCGTAGGCCCCGACTTTAAAAAGAATTACGTACAACCCTCTTTCCAAAATATTCATATCTATCCCCTACTCGCTTATTTGCTGGGCATACAACCGGC
>DAIQOQ010000169.1:0-3294 GCA_036787795.1 Paludibacter sp.
TTTTAAAACATTTTCCGTACATTTGTAACTCTTAAAGAACCAATGAAATTCTACTCATAATAAAATCACAATTATGGCTATTATCAAACCGTTTAAAGGTATTCGTCCTCCCCGGAATTTAGTAGAAAAAGTGGCTTCGCGCCCTTACGATGTGCTGAATTCCGACGAAGCACGTACCGAAGCCGAAGGCAATCCGATGTCTCTGTACCATATTATTAAACCCGAAATAGATTTTGGCCCCGAAGTGGACGAACATCAGGAGGAAGTGTACCGGAAAGGGGCCGAAAACTTTGCCCGCTTTCGTGCCGAAGGATGGCTGGTGCAGGATGAGCTGGAAAAATATTATGTTTATGCCCAGACGATGAAGGGTAAAACGCAATATGGACTGGTAGTGTGTGCCTGTGTGGACGATTATTTGAAAGAAAATATAAAAAAACACGAGCTTACCCGTCGCGATAAGGAAGAAGACCGCATGAAACACGTGCGGGCAAACAATGCCAATATTGAACCGGTGTTTTTTGCCTATCCGCATCAGTCGGAGTTGGATGCCATCGTTACCGAAACGGTAAAAAAGGTACCTGTTTATGATTTTGTGGCTCCCGACGATGGCTTCGGTCATCATTTCTGGGTTATTGATGATGCTAAAACCATTGCCCGTATCACCGAATTATTTGCTGCTATCCCGTCGCTTTATATTGCTGATGGTCATCATCGGAGTGCTGCGGCAGCGTTGGTGGGCGACGAAAAACGGAGCCAAAACCCCAATCATACAGGCGGTGAAGAGTATAACTACTTTATGGCGGTTTGTTTCCCCGACAACCAGTTGAACATTATTGATTACAACCGGCTGGTGAAAGACCTGAATAATATGACCGATGAGGAATTTCTTGCTAAAGTGTCCGAAAATTTTGATGTAGAATTAAAAGGTCGAGAGGTTTATAAACCTAATAAATTGCATAACTTTGCGTTGTATTTGTCGGGCTGCTGGTATTCGCTTACGGCCAAGCCCGGAACCTACAACGATAACGACCCGATAGGGGTGCTGGATGTTACCATTTCGTCTAACCTTATTCTGGACGAAGTTCTTGGAATTAAAGACCTTCGCAGCGATAAGCGCATTGACTTTGTGGGCGGAATTCGTGGCTTGGCAGCATTACAAAAGCGCGTTGATAGTGGTGAGATGCGCGTAGCACTGGCTCTGTATCCGGTTTCAATGAAACAACTGATTGACATTGCCGACAGCGGTAATATTATGCCGCCTAAAACAACCTGGTTCGAACCAAAACTGCGTTCGGGGCTGGTTATTCATGAACTGATTTGATGATAATTGCTGACTACCTATTTATAAATTGCTAACCAAGATAATATGCGTATTAAAGTCTCTTCATTTGTTATTCTGTTAGTTGCCGCTTTCATTTTGCAGGGTTGTAGTTTAAAAGCCCGCATAAAAAGAGCAGATAAACGTTTTTCGTATGGCGAGTATTATGCTGCGTCCGAGCTTTATCGAAAAATATCCGGCAGAATTCCCTATGATCAGAAACCACTGCGTGCGCGCATCTATTTTCAACAGGCCGAGTGCTATCGGCTTATAAATTACAACCGTGCCGAGCAGGCTTATGTAAATGCCATTCGGTATAAATATCCTGATCCGGTGTTGTATCTGCACTATGCACAGGTGTTGCAGCGCATTGGCAAGTACGATGATGCAATAAAAAATTATAGCATTTATCTGGACACGGATAGTAGTTCTTTGCTTGCCAAAAACGGCCTGAAGGCTTGCCGCCAAATGCCGCAGTGGAAAACGCAACCAACGCGTTATGTAGTTCGCAAAATGGATTTGTTTAATACCCGCAATACCGACAATTTTAGTCCGGCGTTTATTTATCCCGATGCCGACGATTTGTTGTTTACTTCATCGCGCCAGTTTAGTAAAACTGTTTTTCTAAAAGGAAACTCCATCACAGGCATGCCCAACAATAACATGTTTATGTGTAAAAAAAATGCCAATGGAAAATGGGAAAAACCCTTTATCCTGAGTTCCGAAGTCAATACGGTGGAGTTTGATGAAGGCGTTTGTTGCATCAGTTTCGACGGTAAGGTGATGTATTACACCAAAGCAAAACAGGTGGCCAATGCCGAATATGGTACCGAAATATATACGTCAAACAGAGCCGGTGGCGACTGGAGCGTTCCGCAAAAGCTCAAGATATTCAGCGATACCACGGTGTCTGTAGCCCATCCGGCTGTTTCGCCCGACGGACAAACGCTTTATTTTGTGTCCGATGCCAAAGGTGGACAGGGTGGTAAGGACATCTGGAAAGCGAAACTGGAAAATGGCGAATGTAAGTTTATAGAAAACATGGGACCGGAAATAAATACCCCCGGCGATGAAATGTTTCCCACTGTGCGTGCCGACGGAACGCTGTATTTTTCTTCCAACGGATTGCCCGGATATGGTGGATTGGATATTTTCAAGGCTACACAAACTAAAGATGGGCACTGGAATGTTGAAAATATGGGAGCACCGATTAATTCCTCGGCCGACGATTTCGGGATGACTTTTGCCGGAAAAGCCGAACGTGGATTTTTCTCTACGAACAGAAAAGAAACAAAAGGCTATGATGCCATCTGGAGCTTTGAACTTCCGGAAATAACCTACGTAGTAGAAGGAAAAGTGGCGGATGAAAAAGGAGTTGGAATTCCCGATGCCACGGTGCGTCTGGTGGGCAATAACGGTACCAATGCCCGTGTACAAACCAAAAAAGACGGAAGCTATCGACTGAAACTGGATAAAAATGTTGATTGTGTTATGCTGGCTGTGGCTCGTGGTTATCTGAATCAGCAAAATGCAGTCTCTACACAGGGACTCACCGATAGTAAATCATTTACCGTAGACTTTAAGCTGGCTACTATTTCAAAACCTATTCCGGTTGAAAATATTTTCTACGAATCGGGTAAGTGGGAGCTCACAGCATCGTCGGAAGCAGGCTTACAGCTGTTGGTAAAAATGTTGAAAGACAATCCGAATATAACGATTGAGATCAGTGCCAATACAGATTGCGTAGGTAGTAATGCTGACAATAAACTATTATCCGAACGCCGTGCTAAGTCTATTACAGCCTACCTGATATCAAAAGGAATAGTAGCTGACAGATTAACCTCGGTTGGATTTGGAGAAGAAAAACCGGTGGTGGTTGATGCCGCTTTGGCTCAAAAATACCCGTTCCTGAAAGAGAATGATGTGTTGAACGAAGCTTATGTGCTTAAACTAAAACCCGAGCAACAAGAAATAGT
>DAIQOQ010000169.1:3394-6243 GCA_036787795.1 Paludibacter sp.
AAAAAAATGAAACAATATCTAGACCTATTAAACCGTGTATTAGCCGAGGGCGTACACAAAGAAGACCGTACGGGAACAGGAACCATCAGCGTGTTTGGACATCAGATGCGCTTTAATATGGAGGATGGTTTTCCGTGCCTGACAACTAAAAAACTGCATCTCAAATCCATTATCTACGAGTTGCTTTGGTTCCTCAACGGAGATACCAATGTAAAATATCTCAATGATAACGGTGTTCGGATATGGAACGAGTGGGCCGACGAAAAGGGTGACCTGGGACATATATACGGTTACCAATGGCGCTCATGGCCCGATTACAAGGGTGGAAATATCGATCAGATTGCCGAAGCGGTGAATACCATTAAGCATAACCCCGATTCACGCCGGATTATTGTAAGTGCCTGGAATGTGGCTGATGTGCCGAATATGAATCTTCCTCCTTGCCATGCTTTTTTTCAGTTCTATGTGGCCGACGGTAAGCTCAGCTTGCAGCTCTACCAACGTAGTGCCGATGTCTTTTTGGGTGTTCCGTTTAATATTGCTTCGTATGCATTGCTTTTGCAAATGATGGCGCAGGTCACAGGCTTAAAAGCCGGTGACTTTGTTCATACGCTGGGTGATGCGCATATCTATACCAACCATTTGGAACAGGTAAAGCTGCAACTTTCGCGCGAACCGCGACCGCTGCCAACCATGTCGATCAATAAGGATGTCAAAGATATTTTCTCTTTTCAGTATTCCGACTTCGAACTGATCAATTACGATCCACATCCTCATATTAAAGGTATTGTGGCTGTATAAAGCTTATAGAATATTGTTTGTAAAAACGATGCTTAGCTAAAAAAGCAAAAGGACAAAATTGATTGTTCGTTGTTTTTTAGTAGTTTTGCATTCCTGTTACGGATGTAAATCATTGAGATGAAAAAGATTTCTTTTTAATATATAATATTATGTCAAAAATTTCGATTATTGCCGCTGTTGCTGATAATTATGCTATCGGTAAAGCAAACAATCTACCTTGGCACTTGCCGGCAGACCTGAAGCATTTTAGACAACTTACCACCGGACATGCCATTGTGATGGGAAAGCGTACATTTGAAAGCCTGCCTAAAGGACCACTTCCCAATCGTAAAAACATAGTGCTTACTTCAGTGATGTCTGAGGGAGTTAATGAAGGGTATTTTGAAGCAGATTCGTTGGAAGATGCTGTTTACCTTTGCGAACACGAAGAAAAAGTATTTATAATTGGTGGTGCCACGGTTTATAAACAAAGTATTAATAAAGTGGATACGATGTATATTACCTGGATTCACAATGATTTCAGTGCTGACACCTATTTCCCGGAAATAGATTTCAACGAATGGAAAGAAGTGAATCGCGAAGATCATAATCCCGATGAACAGAACCTTTATTCTTATTCATTTGTAAAATACGAGAGAATAAAAAAATAACTCTTTCATAAATCAAGACGCCATTTTCTGATAGAGGATGGCGTCTTTTCTTATTTGTTATCAAATCAAATACATAATTTTTCAGGCTTTTCTATTTAAGTGTGAGTGATTTTTTGTAATTTCGCACACAATTAGTTAGATAAGCAAATTCCGAATAAAATGAATATAGATTTTCAAAAAGCGGGTGGATTGGTACCTGCCATCATTCAAGATGAATTGACTTCCAAAGTACTGATGTTAGGATATATGAATCAGGAGGCCCTGACCAAAACTCAGGAAAGCGGGCAGGTAACCTTTTTTAGTCGTACCAAAAACCGTTTGTGGACAAAAGGGGAGGAGAGTGGTAACTTTCTGAATGTAGTTTCTATTGCTCCTGATTGCGACAATGATACTTTGTTGATTAAAGTGAATCCGGTAGGACCGGTTTGCCATACAGGAACTGATACCTGCTGGGGTGAGAAAAACGATACTGATATCACATTCCTGAAGTATCTGCAAGATTTTATTACGGTTCGTCATCAGGAAATGCCGGAAGGATCGTATACAACGTCGCTTTTCAAAAAAGGCATAAACCGCATGGCTCAAAAAGTAGGTGAAGAAGCGGTTGAAACGGTAATTGAAGCTACCAACGGAACCGAAGAAGGATTTATTTACGAAGCGTCCGATTTAATGTATCACCTTATCGTATTACTTACTTCGAAAGGATATGCATTGGATGATTTGGCTCGCGAATTAAAAAAAAGACATAAATAGTTACAAGTTGCAAGTTACGAGGTTCTGGTTCGTAACTTGTAACTCGTAACTTGTAACTCGTAACTGTGACATTTCCATGGAAAATAAATTATTAATCAAATATATTGACGTTGATATTTATCAACAGGAACTGCTCGTACTGAAGGATGTTCAACTCGAAGTGCATGCCGGTGAATTTGTTTATCTGCTGGGAAAAGTGGGTAGTGGTAAAACTTCGTTGCTGAAGTCTATTTATCATGAACTTCCAATTCCTTCGGGTGAGGCAACTGTACTTGATTATAATCTGCGTGCACTCAAGTCCAAAGAAATTCCATTTCTTCGTAGAAAGATTGGTATTGTTTTTCAGGATTTTCAACTGCTTACTGACCGAACAGTGTATCAAAACCTGCACTTTGTGCTTAAGGCAACGGGCTGGACTGATAAGCAAAGCATTGATGAACAAATAGGAAATGTACTTGCTCAGGTTGGTATGGAATCCAAGGCTTTAAAAATGCCTCATCAGTTATCGGGTGGCGAGCAACAGCGCATTGTTATTGCCCGGGCTTTGCTCAATTCGCCTGAAATGATTCTGGCCGATGAACCTACCGGAAATCTGGATCCCGAAACAGGAAATGAATTGGTAGAACTGCTTTATAATATACGGTT
>DAIQOQ010000031.1:0-6209 GCA_036787795.1 Paludibacter sp.
ACACAATAAACCGAAGGTGCAGCGCACCCACATATTATTTTCTGATATATTTGATAACCAAGATGTATTATTAATTTGATTATGCTTTTTCATTTATTGCTTATCCCGAACTCAGGTATTTAAAATGCATATTATCAAAAACAGAATATTCAAATCAACTTTACATGTTCTGTAAAATCTGTGTTTTCTGTGTGCCTAATTAAACGACATTGCCTACTGAATTAAAAATTGTATTTCAATCCAACTTGCAAACGTACACGTGAAGCAAAATAATCTACACTATAGGCTTTTCCCGGATTGTTGAACGTAAATGCCGGATAGTTATCCTTGTTTTGTTGAGATAACGGGAACTCGGGCACTAAACCTACGGATGCGGTTGAATTGAATGTTTTGGAAACAAAGTATTGTTTACCCCAATTTTCGGACAGCAGATTGGTCAGGTTAATCACATTGGCAGAAATAGTCAGCGATTGCATTTTATTCTTATTCGTAATTATTTCGTGCGAAACGCACAAATCCAATTTTACGTTCCAGGGAGTTCTTCCGGCATTACGTTCAGTGAATTGCCCCCTTCGACCCTTGAGGTAGTTATCTCCATCAATAAACTGATTAAAAGCATCGGCCTGTTGCTGGGCAGTTTCACCCTCTATATTTTTGAAGAAACGAACAGCTTCGTCCCGCTGTGGTATATAAACCAAAGAGACGTATTGCGAATTGCCCTGAATGTTGTGGTTTACGATACCGTATGTGAAAGCACTACCGGATTTGGCATCCAACACAAGGCTTATATTCGTTTTCCCCGCTCTTTTCCAACGGATGTCATACCCTGCATTTGCCGATATTTGATGGCGGATATCCGAATTGCTGTAAGCTAACTCCGGATTATTAGGAGTAAGTGACGGAGTTAATTGTCTGTTGGCTTCCATTGAACTGTTGATACCTGACATGATGTCTTTGGAAACGCCATACGTATAATGTGCGTCGATCAGAATCCCATTAACGAATTTTTTATTAATGGAAGCAGATATATAATATTTGTATCCTTTGCTCGTATTAGTCATCAGATAGATACTGCTGAAACGCGGGTCAACAGTGCCACTGTAAACCGGTTGTTTATGTTCCGTATCATAACCATACCAGTGAGGAGAATCTTTGGTATTCAGTTGTTGGAAAAAAATGTCTTTAATGGTTTTTTGATACATTCCTTCCAAACTAAACTCCCAGCCATCGACCTTATAATCTATGCCAAGCAGCAGTTTCGCAAATTTTGGCATCTCAAAATTATTGTCGATTAATTGCAGTTCGGTTTTACCACTATTTGAGTTGGTAAGAACCACACCCGTTTGTGCCACATAATCTCCAATCCCGTTTTGTCCGGGCTTGAGTGGATCCTGACCCGTCGGAAACGGATCTTTCGTTTCATCGGCACGAATACTGAAATCGCCATACGTATTTCCGGCATGACGATAAGCATAGGCTAACCACGACACCGGTAGGTCTCCGGTAAACATGCCTATACCTCCACGCAGGATGAACTTATTATTTCCAGCTACGTCATAATGCATATCCAGGCGGGGTGATAAGTCAATCTTATTGAGGAAATCATTCATTATCCTATTTAGCGGAGTGTAACTATAGGTAGTTCCAAAGTTAGGATCTGTCCAAATATCGTCCAGCTTATCGCTTCGCTGAGGTTTGTTGGGTAAGCTCACTTTATCGGCACAAAGTCCTATGGTAACTATCAGCTTATCAGTAGCCTGTATTTTGTCTTGCAAATAGGCCTTAAACCGATTCATTTTGAATTTAGCTGAAGGATTATTGAGTATATAATCGCGGCTATTATCGGCATAGTTGTAACTGCCCCTTATCCGATACGGATTGTCATTTAAAAAATCTTCGATACTCAGGTAATCGATACGTCCGTTCCATCCACTGACATAAGTATAAGCTATATCCGATAGTTCGGTGTTGATTCCAACCAACAGATCGTGTTCTTTTAATTTCCAATTCATTTCAGCTTTCATCTTCCACGTTTTTTGCTTGTTGTCAAAAATGCTGGCCTCCCGATCGGTTCCTAAGTAAATAATCGTGCCCGGTGTGCGTCCGGCTATTTGCACCTGAGGCATATTGGCGTTACCCGACGGATCACGACTCTCATGCAAGCTTGTGTATCCGGCTGATACGTGTGCGACTAAATTGGCACTGAAGTGGGTATCCCATTTTAATTCGGTTTCGATTTTTTTTGTTGACTGTTCATAAGACATGCTGCTAAACCGAAAAGTCTGAGCATCCCGATCCAACTCCTGACTATCAGACAGCGTCATGTTATTGGAAAGTGTCAATGTGTTTCGACCGTTGACAAGCCACTCCATTCCATTAAAAAACGATTTGAAATGACGCTTCAGCGGATAGTCTCCGGCAGTACCGGCCTTAAATGCATCGCCGTAACGTGAACTCAGATAACTGGTAATTGCATCGGCATCAGCCTGGCTCAGAATCTGAGATGTTTCAGCTGTTCCCACCTTGTATTGTTGGGGATTACGAGCTTCAGTCAATGCCTCATTACCGAAAAAATAGAGTTTATTTTTGATGATAGGGAACCCAATTTGCAACCCTGTCTGGTAGTCGTAATAATCGCTGCTCATGTTTCCTAAAGACCCGATACGGTCTTTCCCGGTTAGAGCTGCGTTACCTGCCAAACCATAGATATTTCCTTTAACTACATTATTTGTATCCGCTTTAATAGCTTGAGGACTGGCTTTTTGTGCTGTATTGTCCGACCGGATATCAAAAACCGTTTTCTCTTGTGCTTGCGTAAAACCGGATACTGACAAAACAAATAAAGCAGAAATTACTTGTTTATTAATACTGTTTATATTCATTTCTTTTTCGATTAATTTAATAGTACCTGATCTATAATGTGCAATACCCCATTTCCAGCGAGCATATTTTCCCTGGTGAGATTGCTTGCACTTGTATTGCGGATGCCTTGAATCTTAATTCCGGTATAGCTTCCGGACGTAGTCTGATCTTTTAGGAGTATAACAGAAACATTATCTCCGTTGAGCATTGTTTCGGATGTCTGTGTTCCTGTGGTAGTAAGGATATAATCATACACAAAGCGGCGATCGGGCACAATGTGATAGCTTACTAATTCTTCCAATTCGTCCACACTTTTTTCATTGATTAGCTGTAAAGAGGACAAACCATAAGCGACCATTGCCGCATTGTCCGGTGCATAAATCGTATAAATCCCGGGTTGTGAAAGTAGCTGTTGAAATTTCGTGCGATGAATAGCCTGATAAAATAAGGTCAGGTCCGATTCATTGCTCAATGCGTCATTCAAATAATCAAACAAATAAGGCTCCAGCAGATGGTCGATGACCTGCAAATTTCCGTTAGTTGCTTTTTTCAACGTTGGTTTAACCGTGGCTCCGTTTACTGTAATGATGGTGTCTTGCCCCTTTATCCAACGGGTAACAAATAGTTTTCCTCCATCGTGAGCGTGTATTTCCTGATTGAATATAAACGGCAACTTATTCAGATCGTAAACGCCATCCAACACATGATAACTCATTATTTTTGTTAATTTAGACAGTCCAATGGTATTTACATCTGCCGATGCTGTATAACCTGCCAGGCTGAATGCGGCATCAGAAGGTGCCAATAAGGTATAAGGCCCTTTTTCTAATAAAAGCTCATACGCTCCTGTTCGTTTATTGGCAACATTCAGCAAAGACAAATTGGCATTGTCCGCCACAATCATACTGATCAGATTGGCATCGTACGAATAGGTACTTGACGTATCTTCGCTACAGGCTGTAAGAACCATGCAAAGACAAATTATCCGGAAGATATAGTTACTATAATACTTCATATTTCTCTATTATTTCAGTTTAAAAATCTTGGGGTATAAACAACCGATCCACCACGTGAATTGGTCCGTTAAGGGTCAATATGTCGGTTTCAATAATAGTGGCGGCTTCATCGCTTTCGCGCGCATTTTTCAGTTTTATCTGTGTTTTTCCATCTTCCCGTTGTGAAAAAACAAATGGGCATGCGTACTCAGGCACACTTGTACTTAGATATGGATAAATTACATAATTTGCCAAACGGTCATTATTTAATTCATTTGAGAAAAAAATAGTCGCATTTGGTTTAGACAAATTCTGTGTTGGATAATATCGCACAGCCCAAGAGTGGTAAGATAATATAGAGTCTGACTTAAGGAATGCTCTAAAATCATAAGGGGCACCATTCTTATAATATAGATATTTGCCCACATTAGAAATATTTTTATCATTCAACTTTCGCAAATTTTCAATATCACCGTAACCGGCTTTAATGAATGCCTCGTCGGTAGGAGCAAATAAGGATAAGAGATTTATATTTGCCTGATAATACTCGGCGGTAGGATTAACAGCCAACGTAAATTGCATCTTAGCATCGTTAAAACTTTTAGTACTGTAAGCTAAATCATTCGCCTTAATTATTTTGAGAAAAAGTGAAAACCGGCCATCTGCATCTAATATAGTCCACATATCCTGAGTAGGCTTTATTAAAAACCGATTGATATAGATTATATCTGCTTCTTTTGTTTTCTGTACATGGTAGGTGCCCGATAGTTTACCATTTATCCACAGGTTATTATTATTTATTGCCACATAATGCAAATAGCTGTATGGGGTATTCCAACCGGTTCGTAAATTAGGATTATTCAGTTTAGTCGTAATCTTAATATTTCCGGCTGTATATTTTACCACGCTTGTATCAAAACGTGTAGCAACACAATGATACAGCAATAAAGTATCCAGTTGTTTGGCCGACATCTTGTCGATTGCCTCCTTATTCAGACCCACCTTTTCAAAAGCATCATCGGAAGGAACGAATATAGTTAACGGTGCATTCTCCCAATTTTTCAACGAATCGGGGAGATTGCTTTTTTCAAAAGCGGACAGAAAAAGAGTTTTTCCGGATGCCGACAACTCATCTGTTATTGATTTTTTTTCTTCCGTGTAAGGAACTTTTTCTCCTACAGGCTCAATCATGTACTCACTTTGGGTACATGACTGAAATAAAGCCATGCATTGCAAAATTAAAAGCGTTACGATAGAATGATTTATTTTCATCTGTTTATAATTTGTTTTTTTAATTGTCAGATGGAACTCGCCAACGATAATCATGCTCCTGTGTGTGATTATCTCTCATGGCTCGTTTCATTGTTTATCTCTGTTAGAATTTTGTGTTTACTTTAAAGCTTCGGTCGGTGTTAGTAAAAGAGCATCTATATTGTGAACAACTCCATTATCGGTCATATAATTGATCTGGTATGCTGATGATAAGGGCGATTCTATTACAGCAGATGTTCTCTGGTTCAGCAAAAAGAATGTGGGCTGAAGTGCACTCTCCTTTAAATATATTCCGGAACTCATATCTTCATCTCCATCGATGTGCACTATTAAATTATTTACCGAACTTCCATAACGGGGATAGCCGGTGCCACCAAACATGACCAGAAGATCCGACACAAATACCCGTGTTTTAAAAATGTAGCCTCCAAAAAGTCGCTTTTTGTACGCATCCGGCTGCATGGCCTCTATGCTCTGCAGGGTAATGTTATTGGCTTTAAACGATTGGTCATCCGGAGCCACTACCGTCCAGGGCCCCGGCTCGGATAGTCTATCCCAGTACCCGAATTTCTTTAAAGCAGCTACAAAGCAGCTGTATTCGGTCCGATGAGCTAAAAAATCCTGTACGGTGCCTTCACGGTATTTAGGCAGGTTGTCCAAAATATTTAACACACCATTGGCCAATACAATATCCGCATAGCTTGTCTTTATACCATTAAAATACAAAGTATTATCATCTAAACCAACACTAAGCAGTACGTTTTTTCCTGCCTTATTGGTATATTCTGTATCTATTGATTTCAACGGAACTTCGCTCTTTAGCAAAGCCGATTCGAACATGCAATAAAGAAGCATGTTTTTTAAACTATCACGGTTAAGAGCATCAAAATCGGACTCCCGATAAATGCCCATGGCATTAAATGCCTTATCGTTGGGGGCAAATACAGTGATAACATCCTTCGAATTGAGATCATCAATTAACTCTGTTTTTTCTAAAGCGGCATAAAACAGACTCAAATCGAAATTGTTGTGTATATAATTACCGATTGTTCGGTTTTCTGAGTTTTGTTCATATACCTG
>DAIQOQ010000031.1:6309-18508 GCA_036787795.1 Paludibacter sp.
TGTTGTGTATATAATTACCGATTGTTCGGTTTTCTGAGTTTTGTTCATATACCTGTAAATTGTCATGTGCGCATGACGAGAAATATAAGACCGGTATAACTACAGCACAGAGTGTAAGTATCCGTCTATATATGCCATTTCTATTCATTTTTCTATTCTTTTTTATTACTGTTATAACCTACCTGCTCCGGGCTTGTAAGTAAAAATTTTACAACTACTTCTATTTATAAATTGGCGGATCGTATTTCCGTTGAATGGTTGTGAGATAGGCTTCTCCGTTTACAAATTCAACCGTATTTACGGAAGAAAATGAGCGTGGATTATAAATGCCTGAATGGGTATTTATAATCATATTGGGGAAAAAGGCAACTCCTGTATTTTCCGTACCGTCACCACTGAAAGTAAGAGATGCAGCAAGTCCCTTCGGAGGGTCGTAAGACGAATTAACTGACACCTGAAAATCTAAACCGGGAGCTATCAAACTTATAACTTCCACCATGTTTGTATGAATAGTTCCTGTACTACCCGCCGCCGGAAAGAGTGGAAAACTGGCGTAAGGACTCACACTATTGTTCTCCGTATTTCGTTCCATTGTAGTTAAATACAATCCTTTATAACCGGATATAGGTTTATCAACATTTATAGGGAGTCCTGAAAACAGGGATAGATATACATTCATTTCATTGGCTATGCCGTATCGTAGTGTTCTATAGTCGTTGTCTGTATTCGGTTTCAACAGATCATCAGACTCTCTAAACCCTTTGGCACTCATATTATAAAAGTTGACATACACCAACGAATCGGCAAACGGTAGTTTCGTAAAATTCTCCTGCCTTAGAATCAGCACATTCTCTTTGGTTGTATAATCTTTTTGTACAACATGCATCGTATACACCTCTTTTGGAGTCAATTCTATTTGCTGGTCAATAGCAATGTTCTTTTTGTTACGGGCATCAAGTTCAAAAAAAGGAACGTCATTAAGCGGTCGGTACATAAAAACCACACGGTGCTTCCCGGCAGTAATCTGGGCCCAGCTTGACAGGTCGAACCCATTGAGGATAGGTCCTACAAGCACATTTTCTTTTCCAGGATATTCAGGATTCTTTTTGGAAGTACTACTTGCACTATGAACAGGATAAGGAGCAGCATACTTGTCCCTTTTGTCTAAAAAATCGCCCACAATTGCAGCACTAACCGGAATGCTGTCGGCATCAAATACAGGGTCGATGAGCATCGTAAGAAAGGGCGCTTTTTCGAAGCGGTTATCTAATTGTATTTCGTAATTTAAGTTGTTAAACACCCGAATATAAGCAGGATTTTCAATTTCCTTGTATTCAATTTCTGTACATGCGCTTAGAAGGCCACACAGAAGGAATAATGAAATACTCCATTTTTGAATGTATTTTTTAGCCTTCATCATTTTGTATGCGTTATTATTATCATTTTTGATTTGTATCTATCATCATCCGTTTTACGTCCAATCAATGCAATGGTATAAACACCTGTGTTTAAAGCAGGAATACCTTTTGAATATAGTTCCCGACGAGGAATGAGATCCTGACTTGTGAGAACGGGTATTTCGTCGGCCCAAACCCCCGGCGCAGTAGTTGCCGTAGAGCGATAAGCCATGATCTGAAAGCTATTCAACGTTTCGTATTTTAACGAGACATAGGGTTCCTCTTTGGGTACATAGTTCGGTTTTAGTTGCAGTCCAATAGTAGAACTAAAAGCTTGTCCGTTGTCTGTGGTAAAAGACAGGTACTCAAAATCAGTATCGAAGTTTAAAAAGCGTAGCTTTAGAAAATAGGGCCTGTTAAACCGATCATAGGAAGCATCTTGTCCGTCACCTGTATCGCTATACATTGAGCCACTTAAATTATTGGCAACTACTATCAGTGAGTCGTTTCCAGTATTAGCATTGCTTAACCAAACCGAATAGTTTTGACCGGCAGACATGGGATAAGTAGTAGATGCGAGTACATTTCCACCGGAATCCATGGCTTCAAGCGTGTAATTTCCATTAATCAACGTTGTATAGTCAGTAACACTGCCAAATGTTACTCCCGCTTCCGAGATTTCTTTTCCATTCAACTTTAAAGTAACGGCGCCGTCTTTGGGCAAAGCATTTATAAATTGCGCCCGTGCATACGTGGTGTTCACCGGTTCATCCACATCTGCAATTATTTCAAAGCCATTCTGATATGCAGCAAGTTGTTCATTAGTTGTAGAGCCAGGGTATGGATATTTAAACGATTGGGCCGAAACTACAATGGTATAAATTCCGCCCGGCTTATAGGCATGGATCGGCGCATAGGTCTGATAAGTGGGCTGCGGTTGATTCGCACTGTTATAGGTGCAGATGGAAGACGTTGAAGGATCAATGATATAATAGTCGTCAGGTTCCTGACCCGGAATTTGTCGTCCATCAGGTGTTAGCACCTTGAATTGATAGGTACCATAAGGCACTTCTATATATTCGGAATATTCACCCGGCTTGATATTGTTCAGCTTATCGCTCACCGGAGTTCCATCTGCCCAGGTTAATTGCAAAGGTCCGTTTAAATTCTCCATTCCGGCAGAGTTGTTAAGCAGCTGAGAAGAAAGATTCAGTAAGCGAACCTTAAAATAATCCGGTCGCGCCGGACTCTTAGTATCTCTGGGTATTGCCAGCATATCCGGCTGCCCACTTAAATAGTACTCATTGGTTTGAACCAAATAATAGTCGGTTGGAGTTGTTTTCTTCTGTATACTGAATTCAACCGGGGATCCATAAAAGTTGTAGGAAAAAATCTCTATCTTTAATTTTAGGCTGTCAGAAGCATTAAAAAGGTCTTGTGGTATTTGCCACAATTTACCCATCTTCCCATTCTTAGTGAAGTATTTCGTACCCGGGTAGTCTGAAGCATCTGCAGCCAGAGGGTCTTTTAAAATAAAGCCGGTAAGACTGTCTCCATTAGCTATTACCTGATTCGCTCCACGCAGGTTGACAATCCTGAACTTAGAGTTCTCAATTGCTGCGGTACTAGCCCGGTTATCTACAACGTAGTCTAATTTATCCTCACTGCATCCGCTTAGCATCAGCAGAAAATAGAATAAACTAAATACAGGTACTATTTTATATATGGTTATATGTTTCATTCTTAAATACTTGTTTTCTAAAGACCGTATAAAACCCGCCAAAACACTCATTTTCTCGTTTATAAAAATTCTTAAGGCTCGTTTCATAATTTAAAATAAATTGTAAGTTAATCCTACCATGATTTCACAACCACGCTTGTAGCTCCTGTTAATATACTCATTGCCATACCATTTACCACCTGTATTCGGGTTGGCATATACTGTTTTGATAGCCGGATCCAGGATGTTTTTGGCAAATCCTTTGAAAGTCAATTTCTTAGCCAACCGCTGGCTAAATACGAAATCCAGGGTAGGTGCAGGTTGCGCATACAAATCGGGTTCACCTGTGAGGTTGATTTGAACCAATCGTTCGCCAACCATATTAAATGTTGTAGTCAACTCTGTGCCGGTTTGCCTGTTGCTATAGTTTAGCCAGACATTAATGGAATAGGGTGCTTGTTCAAACAGCGGGCTGTTTTCGGGAGCATGTCTGTCGAGAAACTGACTGGCAGCTAATCGCTCAGCTGATTTTTTAATTTTACTTTGCGCCAACATTAAATTGACACCCATAAAAAATGTCCGTTGCTGTCCCCATAGTTTGCTGATGTCTTTGACTACCTCAAATTCCATCCCCCAAACCTTACCTGTATTTTTGTCATTTTGAAACTGTATAACCGGAAACTCAGGATAAGTGGCGGCTAACCCATCCGTTTTCAATGAGTACACCTTAACTAACTGATTTTTTATCCTTTTACCGAACGCCGATACTGAAATCACTTCTCCCGATGCAGGAAACCATTCCCAGCGAAAGTCCAGATTTTCGGTGTGTTGGTTCTTCAAATCAGAATTACCTGCAACTAACCCCATCTGATAAGGATCGAATTCGAATACGTTGGTTCGCTCACGTAGTTCCGGACGCGCCAGCGTAGTGTTATATGCAAACCTGAAATTCATATTCTCTTTAAAAGCATATGTTAAGCCTGCAGAATAATAGGGGTCATATCTTGTTTTATATACAGAGTTTGGATCACCAAACGAAGCAGATATAACGTTTCCATCCGCATCTTTCGTTGTCAAAGAGGGGTCGATATATACGTTTTCTGTGTCCACTGTGGATTGTATATTGGTTTTCTCGAAACGGACTCCACCTGTTAAGCGAATATTCTCCGGAAGTTGTAAGTCCAACATGCCATAAAATGCAGAGGTTTCAAAAAAACCTGTATAATTGTTTGGCGATTTTTTGCTATTATATAAAAATCCTCCAACGGGAATATCGCCCTCTCCTGTACTTCCTGTAGCTACTTTTACCCCAACTACTTCGGAACTGACCATTCTATCTATATTGCCATCGACACTCAATAAAGTGGTGCTACCATTCGAATTAAAGTTTGATCCGGGCAGATAAAGAATATTTTCCGTAAACTTTCGCTCACGGTTCAAATAATTGAATCCTGTTTTAAATTCCTGTACTTTGCCAAACAATGGGAATGGTAATGTTAAGTCCACTTTGTGATTATAGCTTACTTCGTTCAAATTACGCCAACGTCTGCCGTTTGGTTCTGCCTGAATAGTTCCATACGAACCGAATCCGTTTACATATCCTGAGCTCAGAGCATATAAATGTTTGGTATATACACGTTCCACTGCACCAGTACTCGTTCCAACTACGGGCTTATCATACCACGTTCCACCATCAGGCATATAATCCACTAATGATACATAACGGTAGTCCGGATCGTTCTGTCCGGAACGGGAAGTGGACAAATTATAGCTTAGGCGAGGGGAATATTTACTGTCCCAGAATTTATGTTCTCCCTGAAGATTATACGTATTCAAATTGCGATAGCTTTGGCGCAGCGAATAAATAGTATTGGACACCGTGCCGGATAAACCGGTATATTCATACGATCCGTTCATGTTGGTTGATTTTGTTTCACCTCCCCAGCTGCCTATATACTGTGCACTGATTTCGTGCCGCGGGCTGAATTGATAGGTTAAACCAAGTAATGCACCATACGTTAAAGTCTCAACTCCGGTATTTTCTTTATAGGTCTGATATTTTCCCATATACAAGCTGTTCGGAGTAATGTAATTTGGTATTTGCCGGTGACTGTAAATGGCTGGATTCCCTGTAACAACTCCCTGATAAATGCTGTATTGTGTTACCTCACCACCCTTGATATCGGTTATCCTGCGATAATAGTTTCCACCGACAATAAGACCCAGGGTGTGCTTTCCACCGAATAATTTATAACTATTTCCAAAGGTGGCAGAATAGGATTGGTTTAGCGGAGCTTGTTTGTAGCGAGTCGTCATCACAGGATCAAAACTTTGCATGATCGAGTTGATACGTGCTACTTCCTGTTTGGCTTCCGTGCTGTAACCGCTGTTGGCGATCAACTGTTGAATGTCCGATAATCCATTGGGATATTGGGTTGACAGGTTTTTAAAATCAGAAGTCAGGTTTTTATCATTGATTTTTTGTCCGAAAGTTCCCATATCGCTGTTCCAAAAGCTGTTGTACTTACCTCCGATACCTACATTTGTATTGAATCCGATCTGTATACTAATATCAATTATTTTATGGTCAGGCACTGATTTGGTTTTCAGTTCTACGAGTCCGGCAGAGGCATCTGCGGGTTTGTCGGGAGTTACAGTTTTATAAACCGTGATATTGTCGAGTAAAGATGCCGGAATCAAATCCAACGGAATACTACTTTTATCAGGATCTGAGGACGAAAGTCTTACCCCATTTAATTGACCAATTACACTTCTATCACCAAGACCCCTGACAGCTACATATTTTTCATCGGTAATAGTAACCCCCGATACTTTTTGAAGTGCCTGAGTAGTGGTAATGCTCCCCGTTTTTTCGATCTGAGCTGCAGATATCCCATCTTGCACCGTTGAAGATTTTAAACGACTATGCAATAACGCAGCTTCTGTATTTTCTTTCCGTCTTGCCATAACAACAACTTCACTTAGATTGGCATTGTCTGGCTTTAAGGAAATGTTGAGTTGAGCGGGAACTCCATTTTTAATTACGATATTGGTCATTTGTTTTTGGTACGATACATAACTCACAATAATTTTATGAGTTCCAGGTTGCAGGTCGATACTGAAATTTCCGTCTACATCGGTAATAAAACTTTTGTTGACATCTGCAACTAATATGTTTGCGCCAGGTAGTGCCCCACCATTTTCGTCAGTAATTTTACCAAGGAGTTTTATGCTTTTGACTTGTGATACTTGTGGCTGCTGGTCATTTTTTTTTTTTAATACGGCGTAAGACGTTTCCGTCGTTTTTTTCCATGTAAATGTTGTACCGGAAAGGCTGCGTTCCAAAGCTTGTTCCACAGTTAAGCTCGTAACTTTAAGAGCCGAAACACGAGTTTTACCGATTAGGTTCAGGTCGGAAAGTATGGTAACAGATCCCTTTTCGGCAATTTTATTTAAACGGGTAGCGAGTAATTCCTCTGGAAATTGTGCGTCGAAAGTTTTGGCCGCTGTGACTGTCACACAGTAAAATGTAAGTAGGGCTACCCATAGCACTACGAAACGCCGGGGCTGTACACTTTTCGTTGCTTTTTGTTTTTGTTGTAACATTTAATCTGTTTTTTCTTTATTATTAGTTTATTATCTGTTTTCTACCTATCAGGCAAACTGGGAACAGCACCCTTGCTTTTTCTTTTTTTAGAATTTTTTCTATTTACTGGTAAACACTTTATATATAATTCCACTTGCACATGATTGTCTATCTCGTCAGTTGGAAGATAAAGAGGTTATCGTTACATGATTGTTTTTAATGGTATAGCGGATATTATAAATTGCCCCAATAGTAGTCAGCACGTCTGTGAGCTTACTATTCGGATTGAATGTTCCCGTAAGTCGTTCATTTGCCAGCGCATTTTTTTCAAAGCTGACTTCCACGCCGAACTGCTGCCTCAAACGCAAGCGGAGTTCTTCTGCACCCCCGTTGAGTACTAAACGTCCTTCTCGCCAGCCTGCAGCATCTTCCCAATTTGATTCTGCTATTTGAGTTTTTTTGTTTGCAGTGTTGTAGGTTAACTGTTTATTATGCGTTAGTAATCCAAAAGTATGAGTAGCATCACTCACCTCTACTTTTCCACTCCGCACAGATACAATATTTTCATTTAACTGCGGATAGGCTTTTACGTTGAATGATGTTCCGCGTACGGTGGTTTGCATAGCACCGGTATGTATAATAAAAGGTTTCTCAGGATTCTTTGCAACTTCAAAAAAAGCTTCACCGGTAAGCCATACCTCACGAAGCTTGAGGTTGAACGCATTGGTGGTATAACTGAACTGAGTGCCCCGGTTCATTTGTATGCGGGAGCCGTCAGGAAGTATCACCAACCGGATTTGATCATCTGTGGTTTGAAACAGGGTTTTGGCTTGGGTTACTTCATGAGCTAAGAATGGTAAATTTGATCCACTCTTTATAGCATAGGTACCCAAACCCACAATGAGCAGAATAGAAGCTGCTACAGCTATTTGCCGGTGTATCGTTTTCAGCGAAAAAGAAGGGTGTGCCGAATAAGGTGACTCCTTGAACTCGAAACGTTCCGCGAGTTTATTGTAAACAAGCACCCTATCTTTTTCAATTTGAGATTTAGACAATTTGGATTTTTGCTCCTTTGGGGCATTCCATGTTTCTACGATTTCACGCTCTTTGTCAGTAGCGTTACCACTGAAATAATTTTGGAACAACTGATATGCGTGTTGCAGGTTGAATTTTGAGGTTTCTTTTCTAGTCATTCAATTTTTTGATTCCCGATGATGATACATTATTCGTTTCTAATCTCTATATAGATTATAGATTCTCGGGGGAGGAATGTGGTTGCAAGAATGTTACAAGAATAATTCATTCTTATTACAATTATCCGGACTCAATTTTAATAGGATTGTAACCTGTTTGACGAGACGAATGTCGTACTTTTGCGCAGACCAAATAATATCCAATTTATGGCAAAGTCGGATAAAGAACTCTTAGAATCTATCCAACGTGGCGATTCGGAAGCATTTACTCTGCTGTATAACAAATACTGGCGATTGTTACATAGCTGGTCATCAAATCGTATTTACAATCGGGAGGCTGTACAGGATTTGATGCAAAACGTGTGGGCTGATATTTGGCAAAATCCGGGCATGATTAAAGTCAATGACAAAGGATCTGCCAAAAATATCCTATTGGGTTTTGTTTCGTATCGTATTCTGGACTTCTTTAAGAAGAAAGATTTGTTGGTGTTCCAGTCAGATGAAAATAGTTCGTCCGATTCGCAAGAACCAGTAGGGTATTCTCACGTATTGGAAGAACTTCAGGTAAAAGAAATACATAAACTACTTAATGCAGCATTAGATAAATTGCCACAACTGGCGCTTGACATTTATATGATGAGCGAAAAGGAGCATCTTACCACCAAAGATATTGCCCTGCGACTCTCAATTACCGAAGAAACCGTGCGCCGACGGTTAAAATGGACGCACTCATTTCTCCGTAACGAGCTGAACAAGTATTATGTCGAAGAAGTAAATATCCTGATTTTACTGCTGTATGCGCAAGATTTTTTGAAATAAATGCCTCCCAGTTCTATCCATCTGTAGATTTTTTGTTGTGCTATTTCGATTTAATCCACCACCTTTAGTGATAAACTTATCAAAAGAAAGCCCCACAAACAACATTGTTTGCAAGGCTCTACGTTAATTTCAATAGCAAAATCAGAAGAAGATTATCGTATATCAAACCGAATTACAAACTTACTGCCTTTATTCAGTTCGCTTTCTACGGTTAACGTTCCATTATGAGCTTCTACAAAATCTTTTGAAATAGAGAGTCCCAACCCACTACCCTGTGTTTTAGTGCCGGGAACCCGAAAGTAACGATCGAAAATACTTTGATGATAACGCGGATCAATGCCTTTCCCAAAATCCTGAACAAAAAGTTCTATTATGTTTTCGTCCTGTTTGGCGCCAATTATCACCCGTCCGTTTTCTTTAGAATAACGAATAGCATTACTTAGTAAATTGGTCAATACCCAGGCTATTTTTTCACTATCCACATACAGTTTTTCAATTTTTTCCGGATATTCTACCTCAATCTGGCATCCAAATTTATCTGCTTGTACGCGATTAGCACCAATAGCATAATTTATCAACTCAATAGGCTTGGTTATCTTAGGCATCAGTTGCAGTTTTCCGGCTTCCACCTGAGTCATATTCAGCAATTCGCTGGTGATACCCAACAAACGTTCGCTATTGTCTTTAATGCTTTGTAAAAGCTCTTCCTGCTCTTTATTCAATATTCCAACGCGTTTGTCTTCCAACAACTGCTGACACATCAGAATGGCTGAGATAGGCGTTTTTAATTCGTGTGAAATAGTTGAGATAAAGGTTGTCTTGGCAGAGTCAAGTTCTTTGAATTCGGTAATATTTTTCAACAGAATAACATGTCCGATGTTTTGTGATTCAGTTTCGCCGGTTTCAACCATTCGGATAGGAATATATTTAGCCTGAAAAAAGCTTTCTTTATTGTCTGCATAAATTTTCAACGGTACATTTTTCTCGTTCGGAGTTACCAACTCCCGAATCAACCGACGCATTAAATCATTTTTCAATGCCAGTTCCGATGCCGATTTACGGATCAGATTCTCACGTTTCAAATTGAGTATGCTTAGTGCTTCGTCGTTTATAAAAAGAATTTCCATTTCATTACTTAGTCCGATAATGGGCTCAGTAATACTGTTCACGATAGCTTCGAGGTATTTTTTACCGGAAAGAATATCGGCCAGTGTGCTTGCACGGTATTCGGACAAACGTTCGGCCATCTGATTAAAACTTTGTGAAACCTGAATAAACTCTTTGTTGGTGCTAAAATTCAGTCGCTTTTCGTAATTATGATTTGCAATTTCCAAAATACTATTCGTAAGTTCACGCATCGGACGATTAATGGAAACGGGAAGTCTCAGAAATAATAAAATTCCTACAAATATGCAAGCTATCCCCACCACAGAGATCATTAATAAAGCCCTCTGAAGCGCAAGGGTAGCAGCCGGATTGTCAGGTTCCATAGCTGTCAGAATCTGAAGGTTGACAACCGATAGAAGAACCAGTAAAATGATCATCGACACAAGAATACCGATACCCAGATTAAGCTTTGTTTTAGTATACATGCTCACAGATTTAATACTTTATTATTGACAGCTAAGATAATTAAATTTATGGAAATCCGATGCTCCGCTATTATTTCAAATGACTGATACAATATAATGTATACATACAAAATTCAGCGTTTAAAAGCAAAAACCTTCCAGATGTGGAAGGGTTTTATTTTATAAGATTGAGTATTACCTCACTTCAGTTCCGTTTTATCCACATTTCAAATTGCGAAAACGATTGAATTAAATTGCTGTTGCTTCTTTTACTTTTTGCAATGAAATAGGGATAATAACCGTAGTGAGCCCATGCTTGTACAATCTACGTTGGATAGAGAAAATCGTAAAGTTGTGCAATACGCGTGAAATCCGATACATTCCGCGAATGATAAGCTGTCCCCCGATAAAAGTTGAGTTCGGATATTTTTCGAGTATCTCCGGTACTATTTTTACAACTTCTTCCGACACGTCAGTTCCAACGCTATATCTGTATTCAGCATTACACCCTAATTCCTTAATCAGATCGGTGTATTTCGTGAGGTTGACATCCATATTTTCTTTTAGCTTTTCGAGCTCTTCACTACTATTAAAGCTACCGGAATCTACCACACCAACACTAAGAAATACAAAATTCTTGTAAGTATTGTGGAAAGTATTCAATAAATAAAACAGAGAGTAAAGCCCTACGGCCGAATAACCATTTACTAAAATAACTGCAGTAGAATCGGTGTTTTCAATTTCCTTATCCAGTTTTACCAGCTTCATTTTACTTTTCAATGCGGCAACAAGTTCGGGCATTTTCGAATTCATTACACCTTGTATGTTCCCTATTTCTTTCCCTATTTGATTATAATGTTTCTTTATATAAAGCGAAAGTGTAACCAGCAAACTTGTAATTATGATAGTAATCCAGCCTCCTTCTTCAAACTTAATTACCACAACTGTAATCAGAATAAACACCGTAAGCAACAGTCCTACTCCATTTATTAATAGTTTGCCAAACCATTTTTTATCTGTTTTTCGCACTTGGAACCAATGTTTCACCATACCGAACTGCGAAAAGGTGAACGTGATAAACACATTGATACTATACAAGACCACTAAAAAAGCTACCGAACCTTTTGATAACAAAATAACAAAAAATGCAGAGGCACCCATAAGCAGAATACCGTTTTGCGAAACCAGGCGGTCGCTCAATAAAGTAAAACGGCGAGGTAACCAATAATCGTGAGCCATATTGGCCATTACTCTCGGCCCGTCGAGATAACCGGTCTGAGCGGCAACAAAAAGCAGCGCAGCTTCCGAAATCAAGGTTACGTACAGGAATGTTTGTCCAACAAACGGATTCCAGGTCGAAATGGCATTACCGATTAAAACCGCATTTAATGTCTTACCGGGAACAATGTGAACATTAAAGAGAAAGTACGAAATAACAAGTCCAAGAACAGCCAACGATAGCGACAAAGCCAGCAAGCGCATGGTTTTAATAGCTGTTTTTACACGTGGTTCTCTTAAGTTAGGAATACCATTACTTACAGCCTCAATACCTGTATACGTTCCTGCCCCCATACTGTATGCTTTCATAATCAGGAATATGGTTCCAAAAATTCCCAATTGTGAGACGGTTTTTGAGAATTCGGTAGTGGTTTGAGTAGCCACTGTTTTCATTTCGGGCACATGAGTTGTGAATGCATACACAATAAGGAATATGTGTGACAAAACAAAAACAACAAATATAGGGGTTAGAAAAGCAACAGACTCTTTGACACCTCTCAGATTTAAAACCGTAAGAACAATAAGGACAAAAAGAGCAACAAATACCTTATATTCATGAAACTGAATCGGTAAAAAACTGAAAACAGCATCAGCACCACTGGAGATGGAGATGGAAATAGTGAGCACATAATCAA
>DAIQOQ010000032.1:0-1604 GCA_036787795.1 Paludibacter sp.
GTATTTAACAGCTGAGAAAAAGCAAGAAATCTTCGGTCAATACGGAAAGTCTAACGCTGATACTGGTTCATCTGAAGGTCAGATAGCATTGTTTTCATACCGTATTAACCATTTGACTGAACATTTGAAGTCAAACAAAAAAGATTATAGTACAGAACGCGCTCTTGTAATTTTGGTAGGTAAACGTCGTCGTCTGCTCAATTATTTGAAAGATGTTGATATTACACGTTACCGTGCAATTATTAAAGAGTTGGGTATCAGAAAATAATTCTGAATTTAAAACCTTAAAAAGGCGTTTCAAAACCATTTGAAATGCCTTTTCTTTTGCTCCAAATCCATAAAAAGAGCGTTGGCAAGGATAAAGAACAGCAATCCTTGTAGGATTATAATAGATTATGGTAATTAAATCCCTTTCCGGGGATTCGGAATGATGAAATTTATATACTCAATAGGCATTTATTTTTACGGAATTGCAATTTCTATTGCATCACTTTTCAACAGCAAAGCGCGTTTGCTCCGCAACGGACAATATCAGGCTCTTGCTCTTTTGAAAGAAAAAATAGTGCCGGGCTCACGTTATGTTTGGTTTCATGCTGCTTCGTTGGGAGAGTTTGAGCAAGGACGTCCGGTCATTGAACAACTGAAAAAAGAAAAACCGGGTA
This sequence comes from Paludibacter sp., assembly GCA_036787795.1. Classification (GTDB taxonomy): domain Bacteria; phylum Bacteroidota; class Bacteroidia; order Bacteroidales; family Paludibacteraceae; genus Paludibacter. The sequence continues at coordinate 663 of DAIQOQ010000032.1, forward strand.
CTAAAATTCTGTTGACTTTTTTCTCTCCTTCGGGTTATGAAGTCCGAAAAGATTATGCAGGAGCTGATATTGTGTCGTATCTTCCTTTGGATACACCTTATGCAGCCAGTAGTTTTGTGAAGTTGGTAAAACCCTCCAAAGCCATTTTTATAAAATATGAGTTCTGGCCTAATTATCTGATGGCTTTGCAATCGGCTAAAGTGCCTGTTTATTCTATCTCGGCTATTTTTCGGCCAACACAAATATTCTTCAAGTGGTATGGTGGTTGGTATCTCAATCTATTGAAATCGTTCAGACACATTTTTGTGCAGGATCAGAGTTCGTTAGAACTACTGGCGAAGCATGGCTTCTCAAAAATAACGGTTGCTGGTGATACTCGTTTTGATCGTGTTTATGATCTTTGTCAACAAGCCAAAGAGTTGCCGTTGATTGAGTCGTTTGTACATGGTAAGCAGGTGATTGTGGCCGGAAGTACCTGGCCTAAAGATGAGGAACTGCTGGTTCGCTATCTTAACCTGCATTCCGATGTAAAACTGATTTTAGTGCCGCATGAAATCCATGAAGCGCATATACTCGAGATATCCAAACTACTCGACGGTCGGTTTGTTCGATATTCGGAAGCTGCAGAGGCCAATCTGACGGATGCCAGTTGTCTGGTGGTTGATACTATCGGTATTTTGTCGTCCATTTATCGTTATGCTAATGTGGCTTATATTGGTGGTGGTTTTGGGGTAGGTATTCATAATACGCTTGAAGCAGCCGTGTGGAGTGTGTCGGTTGTGTTTGGACCGAATTATCATCGGTTCCGCGAAGCACGTAAGTTGATTGCTGTTGGAGGAGCTTTTTCTGTTTCTAATTATGTATTACTCGAAACACAGTTGGATAAACTTTTAAAAGATACTTCTGCCGGGAAGATGGCCGGTGAATATGTAAAAAGCAATA
>DAIQOQ010000032.1:1704-18505 GCA_036787795.1 Paludibacter sp.
CTTTTAAAAGATACTTCTGCCGGGAAGATGGCCGGTGAATATGTAAAAAGCAATACCGGAGCAACCCGGTTAATATTGAAAAAAATAGCACGTTAATATATAAGTATATTCTATATCAGTTATTATGCAAAAACCCTCTATCCCAAAAGGAACCCGCGATTTTACGCCAATCGAAATGGCCAATCGTAATTATATATTCAATACTATTAAAGATGTTTTTCGTCTTTATGGATTCCAGCAGATTGAAACTCCTGCTATGGAAAACCTGTCGACCCTGATGGGAAAATATGGTGAAGAGGGCGATAAACTGTTGTTTAAAATTTTGAACTCAGGTGATTACCTGAATGGCTTACCCGACGAGGAATTGCTTGGACGAAACAGTGTAAAACTGACTAATAAAATTTCGGAGAAAGGTTTACGATATGATTTGACCGTGCCTTTTGCCCGTTTTGTGGTGCAGCATCAGAATGAAATATCGTTTCCATTCAAACGGTATCAGATTCAACCTGTTTGGCGTGCCGATCGCCCGCAAAAAGGACGTTATCGTGAGTTTTACCAGTGTGATGTGGACGTAGTAGGGAGTGATTCGTTACTCAATGAATTGGAATTGATTCAAATCGTTGATGAGGTGTATCGCCGATTGAAAATAAATGTTTGCATCAAGATAAATAATCGAAAGATACTTTCGGGTATTGCTGAGATCATTGGCGAAGCCGAAAAAATAACCGATATAACGGTTGCCATTGATAAAATGGATAAGATTGGGTTGGAGAAAGTGAATGAAGAAATAGCTTCAAAAGGTATTTCGAACGAGGCTATTGCCAAACTGCAACCAATTCTGAAACTCAGTGGAACCAATGCGGAAAAACTGCAGCAGCTAAAAACTGTTTTGTCGGCTTCGGAAGTCGGATTGAAAGGTGTTGCGGAACTTGAGACTATTTTCGGACTATGTGAAATGATGAAGGTTCAGACACAGATAGAACTTGATTTGACTCTGGCCCGCGGATTAAACTACTATACCGGAGCTATTTTTGAAGTGAAAGCTCTGGATGTGGAAATGGGAAGTATTACCGGTGGCGGACGCTACGATAACCTGACCGGTGTTTTCGGCATGGAAGGTGTATCGGGTGTGGGTATATCGTTTGGTGCCGATCGTATTTACGATGTGCTGAACCAACTGAACTTATATCCTGAAACTTCGGTGGAACAAACGCAAATTTTGTTTGTAAGCTTTGGAGAGAAAGAATTAATGTACAGTTTACCCTGGCTGGGAGCTTTACGGGCAAAAGGAATTAATGCCGAGATTTATCCTGAGCCGGCCAAGATGAAAAAGCAAATGAGTTATGCCGACAACAAGAAAATTCCTTTTGTCGCCATTGTAGGTGAGACCGAAATGAATGATGGTAAGGTGATGCTGAAAAATATGAAAACCGGCGAGCAGGGTTTAGCTTCGTTGGAAGAAGTTATTGAAAAGATAATCTGAACATAATCATAGAAACAAAGAATGTCTGAAAGTTAGCTTTTTCGGACATTTTTTGTTTTATAAAATGGAGATCATATCGTCCAGATAATGGTAAAGAAGAATGCCTCCTGCAATGAACTGGAAAACGGTTCCCAACATAAAGAATGAAAAAGAACTGATTGCTTCACGAATGGCTTTGTAACTTTCTTTTCCGCTAAAAAGTTCACCAATAAAAGCCCCGGCAACGGCTCCGGCAACTATTCCCCAGGCTCCGAAATACATCCCGGCAAACATCCCTATTAAACTACCCCAGACACCTTTTTTGCTTCCTCCGAACTTTCGTTCTCCCCATTCGGGTATCAGATAACTCAAACCCTGAATGGCAATAATAATTACTCCCCAACGAATAAAAAAATGAACCGAAAACTCGGCTATGGAGCTATAGTGAAGTATAATTATTCCAAGGTAACTGAGTGGTATTCCAGGTAGCTTCGAAACTACAGATCCGACCAATCCGGCAATTAAGAAACAGCCTGCCAATATGATAAGAAAATGGTCCATGTTTATTCAGGTGATAGCGTGTTTGTGTGAAATTTAATGATGGTAAGCGTTTGCAAATATAGCCTAAAAATTTTATTTGTGTTGGATTCAAAAAAAAATAGTTCCGGTAAATAGTATACCGGAACCATTTATTGTACAAAAAAATAAAACAACTAAGCAAGGAATTGGGCAGCCCGTTCGAATACCCGATTGAATGAAGCGTCTACTTCAGACGATTCAGCATGGTTACCAATAGGAAAAGGATTCTCGTGTGAGTAGGGAAATGAAAAGTCGAGCAAACTGATTCTTGATTTGGCATTATCTTCTCCCAGTGCTTCCACTACACCACGATAAGGTATAACCATATCTTTTTTCAGCGAAATGCCTTCGATTTTGGCTCCTATTTTTTTGAAGAACTCTTCGCGTTCTGTCTTATTCTTATCCGGCGATATCATACTAAAGAAAGACTCAAAGCCTTTATCGACCAATGATTTTGATTTTACATCTTCGGCAAAGTCTGTCATGTAATAATGAAGTAAGCGTGCAAAGGCAGGCTTGTCCATAATGCTGCGCGACTCACCAAACATAGAGCTGAAGATACTTCCACCACAAAACATAAACAATTTCGAGTCGGAAAATAAGCCATCAGGGTTTGTCATTACGGTTATTTGCGACAGGAACGAGCCGATGGAATATGAGAAAATATCTATTTGAGTATTCTCTGCAAGCAGTTGGTGTCTGCCTTCTTTTATGTCCCGAAACAGTTGAGCTAAGTCGCACAAACTTTGTCTGCCTGAATTATAAAAGCGAGCCGGATTTTGGCTTATTCGTTCGCTTAAAGCTACGTTGGCAAAGCTAAGACTCCGGTCGAGTCCATTGTTCTTCCGCCGTAAGTCCATAAGGTTCTGCAAAGCTCGTGGGTTGGACCATGAAACCGGCGAACGATTCATGTGAAAAGCAATGGGAAAAAGAATAACCGGTTTGCCTGTTTCTTTACACAGATATTCCGCCCAGGTCAGATACTTGCTCCAGTTTCGCTCATTCAGTCCGTGTAATAATAAGATAGCTTTGCTCGGCTTGTTAGCTTCTCTTGGCATGAACACGGGGTATGTAAACGTCAGGTTTTCCTCTATCTTTTTGTCTTCAGAACTTATGGTTACTTTTTCGTTAGGATAAGTATACGCTGAGCTTTTAAAAGAGCAGAAACGAATGTCGATGTTGGATTCGTCCAGATGTGTGTCAATTCCAAGTCGGAATTGAGCATTGAGTTCGGTTTGTCGTTGAGAGTAATTCATACTTAAATGGATAAATGATGAAACAAAAGAACTATATTACTTGTCCATTTCCAATTATCTGGGGTATTTATGTCTCAATTGGGGCGAAAATACAGAATGTGGGACGAAAAAATCAATAACGGGATGAAAAAACGTCCGGCAGTGGAAATGTGGTTTGTTTGTTTGCATAGAAAAATATACCTTTGTCCATATTTTTCTGATACCGCACAAGACCATGAATAACAAGATTCCTGCTTATTTGTACGACAAGAGCAATATCACCCGACTGATACTGCTGACTGCAGTTTTTGCCCTGCTTTTCATTAATATTTTTCAACCTTTTGGTTCACGTGGTTGGTATCCTTATATTTCGGATTTCAAGTACTTCTTTTTTTCCAGTCTTATTATACTGACTGGAATGTTGGTAGTGGTGGTCAGCAGGCTTATTATGCTGGCTTATGGTCGGAAACATGCGATAACCTATTTGCAATATTCCATTTGGGTGTTGGCAGAGATTGTGTCCATGTCGCTTTTTTATTCCATGTTTTCGAAGTTTATTCCCAAGGAAGGGGCTAATCGGGATTTCCTGGATATTTTCCATAAATCTACGGTCAATACAAGTCTGGTGCTTTTGCTCCCATATTCCATTTTATGGCTTTATTTCTCGTGGCGCGATAAGGATATTATGTTGGAAAAAATGTCGCAGGAGGAACCGGTTGTTGAGCTTCCTAAAAAGAATCTGATTGCTTTCCCTGATGAAAAAGGAGAGTTGCGGATTTCCATTATGTTGGAAAATCTGTTGTATGTCGATTCGGCCGATAATTATGCTACAATTCACTATCTGAATAAGTCGAAGCTGTCGCACTTCCTGATACGGAACTCGCTGAAGTGGATGGAAGAAAATCTGACTAAAGATAGTCCGTTGGTTCGTTGCCACCGGTCGTATGTGGTGAATCTGGATAAAGTAAAGGTCCTGAGAAAAACCAAGGATGGTATTTACCTGGAGCTCGATGCGGTTAATACACCGGATATTCCGGTTTCGAAAACCTATTATGAGCGGGTGATGACCAAATTCTCACAATATTCGGTCTAGCTTCTGGTTTGAACGCGTATATTGAATTCGATTAATCGGAGTTACATTTCACGGTTAATCTGCTAGATAACTAAACTGCACAATTATGGACTTAGCAAATCTTCTCAGTAGCAAGCCATATAGAATTGGCATTGCATTAAGTGGCGGAGGCATAAAAGGGTTATGCCATGCCGGCGTACTGAAAGCACTCGAAGAATATGGCATAAAACCCGATATCCTTTCAGGAGTGAGCGCCGGAGCTGTTGTCGGAGCTTTGTATGCCGATGGATACTCGCCCGATGAAATTGCCCGCTTGTTCGAAGATATCAGCTTCAGGCACATGACTAAAATTCAGATTCCAGATGGAGGTCTCTTTAAAATAGATGCATTTCAGAAGTTCCTGACCAAAAATCTGCGAGTTAAGACCTTCGAAGATTTAAAGATCCCTTTGCGCGTGGTGGCTACCAATCTGGACAAAGGCGTAAGTGTTACTTTCTCCAGTGGTCGGCTCATTGATCCTGTCATTGCTTCGTGTTGCGTTCCTGTATTGTTTATTCCAAAGGTTATTGGTGGAGTGCATTATGTTGATGGTGGCGTGCTGAAAAACTTCCCCGTATCTACCATTCGCGATGATTGTGATAAAGTGATAGGCATTAACGCGAGCCCTATGGTGGCCGATAAATACAAGCCCAGCATCATGAATGTAGCTGCCCGTTCGTATCATTTTATGTTTAAAGCCAATATTCTGCATGATAAAGAACTCTGCGATTTGCTGATTGAACCCGGCGATATGGGAAATTACGATACATTTGGAGTGGCTAAAGGCCGCGAAATATTCGAATTGGGCTATCGCTCCACAAAACAATTGCTCGAAAACAAAGTCGATGTCAGACTTGTTTAATTGCCTCTTCCTCGCTTGTAAAAACACCAGAAAAGTACTCGTTTGATTTTTTTTTATTACTTTTGCATCGCAATTAATAACAAAAAACTAAAAAGAATATGTTTCCAGTATCAGATCGTTTGGCAGCATTGTCTCCGTCGGAAACCCTTGCCATGTCGCAAAAAAGTAATGAGCTCAAAGCTCAGGGAATCGATGTGATTAATCTTAGTGTTGGTGAGCCCGACTTTTATACCCCCGACCACATAAAACAAGCAGCTAAAGAAGCTGTAGACAATAACTTTTCGTTTTATTCGCCTGTTCCGGGTTATCCTGCCTTGCGAAATGCCATTTGTGCCAAGTTGAAATCCGAAAACGGATTGGAATATAAACCCGAACAAATTGTTTGTTCCAACGGAGCTAAACAATCGGTATGTAATGTGCTGCTGGCTATTATCAGCAAAGGCGACGAAGTAATCATACCTGCACCTTTCTGGGTAAGTTACCCCGAAATGGTAAAACTGGCCGACGGAACCTCGGTAGAAGTGTATGCCGGCATTGATCAGGATTTTAAAATTACGGCCGATCAACTCGAAGCTGCCATTACGCCTAAAACCAAAGCGCTTATATTGTGTTCACCTTCCAATCCTACCGGAAGCGTTTACAGCAAAGAGGAACTTAAAGCACTGGCCGATGTGTTGGCTAAGTATCCGAATATTATTATTCTGTCCGACGAAATTTACGAACATATCAACTATCTGGGTAAGCACGAAAGTATTGCGCAGTTTGCCAACGTGTCCGAACGCGTAGTGATTATCAACGGTGTGTCTAAAGGTTATGCTATGACCGGGTGGCGTCTGGGTTGGATAGCTGCTCCCAAATGGATAGCTTCGGCCTGCAATACACTGCAAGGACAGTACACTTCGGGTCCCTGCTCGGTAACCCAAAAGGCTGCCGAAGCTGCTTATACCGGTGACCAGACTTGTGTGGAAACCATGCGTGTGGCTTTTGAGCGCCGCAAGAATCTGGTAGTAGGGTTAGCCCGTCAGATTCCCGGCTTGAAAACCAACGACCCTCAGGGTGCATTTTATATTTTCCCCGATTGTAGCTCTTTCTTTGGTAAATCATACAAAGGCAGACTGATCAATAATTCCGGCGATCTGGCTATGTACCTACTCGAAGAAGGTCATGTGGCATGTGTGGGCGGTGGTGCATTTGGTGCTCCTACCTGCATCCGTATGTCCTATGCTACTTCCGATGAGAATCTGGTAAAAGCTTTTGCCCGACTTAAAGAAGCGTTGGGTAAACTGGCGTAAGCAATATTGAACTCATATAATAACGACCCGCTGCTTCCAAAGCAGCGGGTCGTTTTGCAATTTTATTTAATAGCCTTGGGATTAATCCCAAGGCTATTAAATTATTATTTTGTTTCCGATGGTGTTGCATCCCCACCTTTTTTCCGTCCTTTTCGGGTAGCAATGGTGTTTTTGTGGTAATTGATGTAGTAGTTTACTTTGTCGATAAATGTACCATAAGTAGCTTCGCCGTTTACCACCACCAGAGCATTAATGCGAGTGGTCATATCTGCAAAAATATTATCTACCGCTATGCGGGTATCAAGTACATTCCCACTAACACGGGCAATGGCTTCGGTGGCACGGTCGCTAAAATGTGAGCTGAACTGACTGTTAGCTTCGTCCAACTTGTTGAGCCATTCGGCTCCCTGTCCGTTCCCGAGTGATGCCACATCGGCCTCATATCTTGATCTGATTTCCGTGTTGCGGTTGGTCATGCTGGAGCTCTCTGCGCTGTAATTTAGTTTGCGGATGTTGCCGTATTGTTGGATAATACGCCATACGCGACCTGCCTTTTCGCGTACCCCGGGATCGAAATGGTGCAACTGGCTTTCCACTAGTAACTCAAATCCGAGGTCCAAATCGTCGCGATACCCGTCCGATTCGGCAATGGTTTTTGTGTACACGCTACCTTCTTCAGCCTGCAGGGCTGTTTTTTCGGCGATACGAGCTTGTTTGTAACTAAGAAATAATTCAACGATGTTTAATTTCTCCGGTGTTTCCGATTCAATAAGGTTTTCGATGTCGGAATGCAGTTGGTCGTGCTCATTGTTGTGTAGGTAACGTGGAAAAAAATAAGGGATTTGTTTCATAAAATCTAAATCTACAGTTAAACACTATTTTAATTGCTTTATCTTCGGTGATAAAGTAAGTTGTAAGATCGTATTTTCACGCATTTTTGCGCCGACGGTTGCGGGACGATAATGCGCACGCGCATTTATGTGCCGACGTCTGCGGGATGAAAATGCGCGTGCGCATTTGCTTGCTGACCACAGCAGGGCGATAATGCGTGCACGCATTTGTCCCAAGACGTCTGCGGGACAATAATGCGTATGCGCATTTGCTTCAATCACCATGTTTTACGATATATGCACGTGCATATATCGTAAAAACCGGATTAATAGGATGTTGATTGACTAAACTGCACGGCAAATATACAATCTTTTGATCTTATTTCCAATAACTATTTCCAATAAAATTATATTTTGTTCACTCTGCCAGCCTCTTGTAGTTTCACTGTTTACAGCTTGGAAGTCTCATGAGTAAAGTATATTCGGCATATCACAAAGGGAATTCCGATATCTTACTTGTTTATGCTTTGCGCTAAAAAAACAAGCGTAAATCCTCTTATTTCCAAACATTCGTTTCTATCTTTGCGTTTATAAAACAAAAAAACAAATGAAGAATCTTTTATTCCTTAATGGAGATAAGTTCCCGGCTTTAGGACTCGGTACCTGGCTGTCGAAGAAAAACGAAGTGTATGAAGCCGTGTTGGCTGCCATTAAGGCTGGCTATCGGCATATTGATTGTGCTTATATTTACGGAAATGAAAAAGAAATAGGAGCGGCTTTGCACGAAGCATTTAAGCTGGGGCTGGTGAAGCGTCAGGACTTATTTATAACTTCCAAACTCTGGAACAGCGACCATGCGCCGGAGCGGGTAGAACTTGCCATCCAGAAATCGCTAGCCGATTTGCAACTCGATTATCTCGATCTGTATCTTATTCACTGGCCGGTGGCTTTTAAAACCGGACACGATCAGGTTAAGTCATCTACCGATTTATATACCCGTGCCGAAATGCCCCTTTCTACCACCTGGAAAGCGATGGAACAACTGAAAAAAGCCGGACTGGCGAGACATATTGGCGTGTCTAATTTTGATATTCCAAAGCTTACCCGCTTGATGAAGGACGCTGAGCTGAAGCCGGAAGTAAATCAGGTGGAACTGCATCCATATTTACAACAAGCAGATTTGCTTGCTTTTTGTCAGGAAAATGGTGTTTTGTTGACTGCTTATGCACCGCTGGGTAGCCGTAATCTGATGCAGAGCGAAGCCGGGCTGACACGCGAAAAGCTAATTGTGGATATCGCTGCCAAGCATGGTTGCACACCGGCACAGGTGCTGCTGGCCTGGAACATGGAACGGGATGTAGTGGTAATTCCTAAATCGGTAAACGAAGGTCGGATTGCCGAAAACTTCGGATCGCTCAATGTGAAGCTGGATGCGGATGATATGGCGCAAATTAGTACCCTGGAGCGTAATCTTCGGATTACTACCGGTGCTTTTTTTATACTTCCCGGTGGCGATTATACGTTGGAAAATATGTGGGAAAAGTAATGATGTAATGGGGTTTCCCGGAAATAAGAAGTCAGGTGTTCGTAGAGATGCCTGACTTTTTTATTTGAATGATTCCAGCTTGCGCAGAAAGTCTTTACCGGTACTGAACCCGGTTTTTAGGAGCATCCGGTGGAATGCCACGCGCAGACTGTTTCCTGTTTTTCCCGTTAGGCTGGCTATTTCTTCTATCGTCATTTTCAATGATAAAAAGCCGCAAAGAGTCAGTTCGCTGTTGGTTAGCATGGGGAATGTGTCGATCAACTGTGTTGCAACGCTTTCTCTTAATACCTCCTGTTGAATTTGATTGCCAAATTGCTTGCTGTAGGCGTCATTTATACCTGTTTTGGTTAGAATCTTTTCCAGCAGTTCTTTGCCCGGTTTATTCAGATAAGGATTTAGCGTCATCGCTTCATGGCGCAACGACTGAATCATTTCGGTAAGTAGAATGCGTGTTTTTGCTGAAATTTCGGTTAGCTGAAGTAGTACGTAATTCGGATCCTCGGGGAGTAGAGTTGCAAATAGGTTGGCACAGACTACAGTGCTGTCGAATCGGCGAATCAGAATATTCCGGACTGTTGCTTTATTTGAACTTTTTAGTTCATCTATCATTTCCGAATAATATTCCAGATTCACAATCAAAGACTTGATATTATCTTTTTCGAAAAATGCTTCTTGTGAGCTGCAGCGAAAAAGTTCAACAGCCTGCTTGTTGATAAAATGAAGACTTCCTTTAGTGCTGATAATTAAGGTGGAAGTGGGGAGACATTGTAATATTGAACCGAGATGCTGCGATAGGGTAGAAGTCGGAATTTGTGTGTTGGAGTTAAAGCCGTTCATTCTTACAATTTTTAAAGGAAACTTGTTTTCTGCCCTACAAATATACTGAATCTTGTTCAAAATTCAATAATGTAATTAGTTGTAGTTTTACTTTTGGGTACAAGAACTTGTAAGGATTATTACAAGTGCAGGTTTCGTAAATAATAACGTGCCAACCGAAGTTTCTCGATTGGCACGTTTAAATGATTTTTCCGTATTTACGGAAAAAAGTGTGATATTAGAATCCGCGGATAGCTTCGATTCCCGGAAGAGATTTACCTTCCATATATTCCAACATAGCACCACCACCAGTAGAAACATAACTAACCTTGTCGGCCAGTTTGTTTTTGTTGATAGCAGCTACAGAGTCACCACCACCAATCAAAGAGAAAGCTCCGTTGGCAGTTGCGGTAGCCACAGCATGTGCGATAGCGGTAGTTCCTTTGGCAAATTTTTCCATTTCAAATACACCCATAGGTCCGTTCCAAAGAACTGTTTTTGAATTGGCAATTACTTCGCTGAAAGTTTTGATAGTTTCGTCGGCAATGTCCAGTCCCATCCAACCTTCGGGGGTTGCATCGGTTTTAGAGATGCAGGTTGCTGCATCGGCTGCAAATTTATCAGCGTTTACGGCATCTGTAGGGATGTAAACATTTACACCTTTAGCTTTGGCTTTGTTCAGAATTTCAAGAGCCAGATCCAGTTTGTCGGCTTCGCAAAGTGAGTTTCCTATTTCACCACCCAACGCTTTGATAAATGTATAAGTCATACCTCCACCGATAATCAGGTTTTGAACGCGGTCAAGCAAGTTTTCGATAATCAAAATCTTGTCTGAGACTTTAGCACCACCCATGATGGCTGTAAATGGAGCTTTAGCATCTTTCAATACTTTGTCCATGGCAATTAGTTCGCTGTTGATCAGGAATCCGAACATTTTGTTTTCGGTAGTAAAGTAATCGGCAATAACAGCAGTCGAAGCATGAGCACGGTGAGCTGTTCCGAAAGCGTCGTTTACATAAACGTCAGCATACGAAGCCAGTTTCTTAGCAAATTCTTTTTGTTTTGCTTTCAATACCTTTTTAGCTTCTTTCTTTTCTTCGTCGGTAGCAAATTCTCCACGAGGTTTGCCTTCTTCTTCTTCGTAGAAACGAAGGTTTTCGAGCAATAGAATTTCACCCGGTTTCAAAGCGGCAGCCTGAGCGTCGGCATTGGCACAATCTTCGGCAAATTGTATCTTCTGACCAACAAGTCCTTCAATAGCTGGAATAATTTGTTTCAAAGAAAATTTAGGATCCGGGTTTTGTTTCGGACGACCCATGTGTGACATTAAAATTACGGAACCACCATCGGCTAAGATCTTTTTGATGGTCAACAATGCACCGCGAATACGGGTATCGTCGCTAACTGCACCAGTTTCTTTGTTCAACGGAACGTTGAAGTCCACACGAACGATTGCCTTCTTTCCGGCAAAATTAAATTTGTCAATAGTTTGCATAACGTATATATTTGATAGTTTGATAATTTGTAAATCCTATTATCGGAGAGGCCGGGATAAGTAATTCTATTCTTCGAATATCACGTATTGCAAATCAGGGCTTTCGATATGTTACTTTCGGGAAGCAAAGGTACAAAAAAAGTTACAGATTTACAGTGGATTCTTACAATCTATTTATTATAAAACAAGGAATTTTTAGTATTAAAAATAATAAAGAAATTTTTCTTTAATGAATATATATTTGTATCTTTGCCTTCGTCTTGAAAAACAAATATTCGAACTTAAAAATAAATTTATTATGTCAAAAGTAACCGTAGTAGGTGCCGGAAATGTTGGTGCCACATGTGCAAATGTACTTGCATTCAATGAAGTCGCTGACGAAGTTGTAATGTTGGATGTGAAAGAAGGCGTATCGGAAGGAAAAGCGTTGGATATGCTTCAAACTGCCGCTTTACTTGGTTTTGATTCTAAAATAGTTGGTTGTACCAACGATTATGCACAAACAGCCAACTCCGATGTTGTTGTTATCACTTCAGGTATTCCACGCAAGCCGGGTATGACTCGCGAAGAGCTTATCGGGGTGAATGCAGGAATTGTAAAAGCTGTTGCCGGAAGTATTCTGAAGTATTCTCCAAATGCAATCATTGTGGTGGTAAGTAATCCTATGGATACGATGACTTATTTGGCATTTAAATCACTTGGTCTTCCTAAGAACAGAGTAATTGGTATGGGTGGAACATTAGATAGTTCACGCTTTAAATGTTATTTAAGCAAGGCATTAAACGCTAACCCAACAGAAGTTGAAGGTTTGGTTATCGGTGGTCATGGTGATACTACAATGATTCCGTTGACTCGTTTTGCTTCTTACAAAGGCCGTCCGGTTGCTGATATCCTTGATAAAGCTACATTGGATAAAGTTGTTGCCGATACGATGGTTGGTGGTGCTACTCTTACCGGTTTGCTGGGAACTTCTGCCTGGTATGCTCCGGGAGCTGCAGCTGCTTACTTGGTTGAATCAATTATTCACGATCAAAAGAAAATTATTCCTTGCTGTGTATACCTTGAAGGTGAATACGGACAAAAAGATATTTGTATCGGTGTTCCGGTATTGATTGGTAAGACCGGTGTTGAAGCTATTGTAGATTATAAACTAAATGCAGAAGAAAAAGCATTATTTGAAAAAAGTGCTGCTGCTGTACGTACTACTAATAATGTATTGACAGAAATTAAAGCATTGTAATCTCTTTTTGTGAAACAGAAAAAAGTCGTAATAGTAATTATTACGACTTTTTTCTGTTTTATATGCTTGATTATCTTTGCACAACTAATTGCAATAGATACACATTTGTAATTTGGAAACGGTATCAGTTATGCTAAAGGCCTTTAAAATAGGCTTGTTGATGATTATTAACTCGATTACTTAGGAAGAAAAGGAATAATAATATACCTTTGTAGCCATTCCAAATTAATATATTGTACAATGAAATTTATGTTAGAATCTCACCAATATTTACGACAATTTTCTATTAAACCTTCGGTACAACGTTCTGCTGTAATGGACTTTTTGCTGAAGAATCGTATCCATCCTACCATTGATCAAATTTATATGGCTCTAAGTCCGGTTATGCCTACTTTATCGAAAACAACTGTATATAATACTCTTAATTTATTTGTGGAACGAGGTGCTGTAAGGGCATTGGCTATCGATGATAAGAATGCACGATATGATGTTGATATCTCGGCTCACGCGCATTTTATGTGTAAGAACTGTGGGGCAGTACATGATATTTTTAATTTAGATCCCAGTTACTTTCAGGTTCCCTCTGTTGATGCGCTTAAGATAGATGCAGTTGAGATTTCCTATTTTGGGGTTTGTAACGATTGCCAGAATAATTAATTCAAACTTCGATTGAATTATTACTCTAAGCACACTTTTTTGAGTGTGCTTATTTTTTGTACCTTTGTCTGAATGTTATAAAATAGTTTAGATGAAAAGGATAGTATCAGTGTCTTGTGAGTTGGGTTCTAAATCATGTTGATAATTACAGTCATTTCTATTTTATTCGCAGTACTTTATCTGATACTTGTTCTGCATTTTATTATTGGTTGGAAAAGAACTGATACATTTATTGTTGCTGATTGTGAATTGCCTGATATATTTATATCCGTAATTGTTCCATGCAGAAATGAAGCAATTAATATGCAACCGTTGCTCTTCAGTTTGGCTGAACAAAGTTATAGAAATTACGAGCTTATTTTGGTCAATGATCATTCGGATGATGCAACACTTGAGTACATGTTGTCTGCGCAAGCGAGATTTTCAAACATTCGGGTTATTGATGCAGTTGGTTGCGGAAAGAAAAATGCCCTCAGAGAAGGTATTCAACAATCATCAGGCGATTTAATAGTTACGACCGACGCCGACTGTATTCATTCGAAGCAATGGCTGCATACTATTGCAGCTTTTCAGTACAATTATCCGGGTGATTTGATAATTTGTCCTGTGTTATTTTCGGAGAGCAGTTCTCTTCTTGCTACGCTTCAGAAATTTGAATTTGCAAGTTTAGTTGCTTCTGGAGCTGGTGCCGCTGGGGTAGGGAAGCCAATTTTGTGTAATGGCGCTAATCTGGCATTTACACCGACTGTTTGGAAAGAGAACCAAGCTAAGCTGCGTGATGAGGAACAATCGGGCGATGATATTTTTTTATTGGAAAGTGTAAAGAAACAAGGCGGTATTATTCAGTTTTTAAAGTCGGAGGATGCTTGTGTATTTGTGGAACCTGTTGAGTCGGTAAACGTGTTTTTCAGACAGCGCCGTCGGTGGGCTGCAAAATCGCCGACATATACTGATTGGGAAATGATAGCAACTGCCTGTATTGTTTTTGGAATAAGTTTATGGTTTGTAATCTTAATAGGATTGTCATTTTATAATTTCCGATATTTCTTCTTCCTCTTCTTTATATTTGTAATTAAATATATAATCGATACTTTTTTCCTTCATATCGTAAGCAAGTTTTTCCAGCTTCAGAAAGTGTGGCTCTACTCTCTACTCTTATCGTTAGTATACCCCTTTTATATCGTTTATGTAGCTTTAAGTTCTTTTCTTATTAAGCCTAAGTCCTGGTAACTCTTTTTTTCTGTTGGATTGGATACTTTGTCTTTCTTTGAAAAATAGTGTTTCCTTAATTTTCCATTATCTGGTAATGTACAAAATATAACCAGACAATGTTGCCTTATATCTTTTGAGCGTTTCTTTAGCCGGACCTGATTGAGGATCTCCAATTCCGTAACCTAACGTAAATATTGATCCGCATTTTTCGCACACAGCTTGTCCTGAATCATTGGGATATACCAACACTGTTCGGCTAGCTTCATAGGGACAACTCATGTCAAAGGCATAATAAGCTCCATCGTATCCGGTACATACTATAATTCCTCCATAACCAATCCTGTTTGTGATTGGTAACCCGGTTAATGATGTAAAATAGAAGTAATGAAGGTATGAGTTCATAAAAGTGGTGTATGGAGCCGTAGTTAGGTTGAGCTCCATATAAACCGAGTAATCGGGAATTGACGATGTAACAGTATCTCTACAGCTCGCAAATGTAAGTGCAAGAAACGTAATGGCCAGACAATGTTTAATCACTAATTTCATTCAACGTAGATTGTTTGTATAAACTCACTTATCCTAACTCACCTATTCTCCACAATTCATCATCTGTAAATGTCGAATTTTTAAGTGCATCGATGTTGTCCTGTAACTGTTTTACAGAGCTGGTTCCTACTATAACCGAATTTACCTGTGGTTGGTGCAAACACCAGACTAGAGCCATTTGTGCCAATGATTGTTCGCGTTTCTCAGCAATGTCATTCAGTTTTGTTATTTTATCAATGACTTCAAGAGTTAGCTGACTTTTCTGTAAAAAGCCGTAGCTGTGTGCAGCTCGTGAATTTTCAGGAATACCATTTATATATTTGTCACTCAGCATACCCTGAGCCAATGGCGAGAAGGCTACCACACCTACACCATGCTCTTCGGCTAGTGGGAGAACACTTTGTTCAATGTGACGAGTAAAAATATTATACCTGTCCTGATTAATAAGGCAAGGTGTACCATTTTCCCGGAGAATTCGATAGGCCTCACGAGCTTTATCTTCCGGATATTTAGAAATCCCGACATAAAGCGCTTTGCCTTGTTTTACCATGTCTGATAATGCGCCCATTGTTTCTTCCAAAGGAGTATTGGGGTCATAGCGGTGCGAATAGAATATATCTACATAATCCAGTTGCATGCGTTGCAAACTCTGATTCAGACTTGCTATGAGGTATTTTCGCGAACCCCAATCGCCATAAGGACCCGGCCACATATCGTGTCCGGCTTTAGTGCTGATAAGCATTTCGTCGCGATACGACGAAAAGTTATCTTTCAGTATTTTTCCAAAGTTCTTTTCGGCACTACCGTAAGGTGTACCGTAGTTGTTTGCCAGATCGAAATGCGTAATGCCATGATCGAATGCAAACTGAATCATTCTTAGAGCCTCGTCCTGATCATCAACATCTCCGAAGTTATGCCACAATCCTAATGAGATTCGAGGAAGCTGTAGTCCACTTTTTCCACAATGTTCATAACCAACCGTATTTGTGTACCGGTCAGCAGCGGGTTCGTAAGTGCTTTTAGACATAATTTCGTTTGTTTTTTTTTAAAACTCTTTCAGATAAAAGAATCCAAAAGAGTTTTATGCCTTCAATTTATATCACATGGAAGTTTCAAAGATCGATCGTCTTTGAGGCTTAAGTTCCTTTAAAATTTTACAGCAGGAGCTTTTTCGGCACCTTTTTCTGCTTCAAAATATGGTTTTTTCTCGAATCCGAACAGAGAGGCAATGATCGATCTTGGAAAGTGCTGTATCGTGATGTCATAGCTTTTAGCTACATCATTGAATCTGTTGCGTTCTACCGAAATGCGGTTTTCAGTACCTTCCAACTGGGCTTGTAGCTCCAGAAAGTTTTGATTAGCTTTTAGATCGGGATAGTTTTCGGTAATCATCATCAGCTTTCCTAAAGCTGCGCTTACTTGTCCCTGAGCAGCCTGATACTCCTGAAGTTTTTCGGGCGTCAGATTTTTCGGGTCTATGGTTACTTGAGTGGCTTTGGCACGGGCAGCTACAACACCTTCCAGTGTTGAACTTTCGTGAGTGGCATAACCTTTTACTGTTTGTACTAAGTTAGGAATTAAATCGGAGCGGCGTTGGTATTGGCTTTCAACGTTTGCCCATTGGCTGTTTACGTCTTCTCGTAAGGTGACTAAACTGTTATATCCGGAAGTTCCCCATAAAAATAGCAAAGCTACGACAGCTATAACTGAAATTAAAATAATTGAACTTTTTTTCATTGTGATAAATGTTTATTTGTTTGAATTAGATAGAAACAAAAACTAGAGTATAAGTCAGGAAATAATTTTGATATTGTTTGATTATTGTTTTGAAAGTTCTCTTTGTTACTTAAGGCTTCCACGCTCGTGGAAGTACTGTTTTTCTCCTTGACGGAGCTTCCACGCTTGTGGAAGTACTGTT
>DAIQOQ010000362.1:0-1993 GCA_036787795.1 Paludibacter sp.
GTAAAAACAACAATAATATGACTCCCAGAATTCAACAACTCCGCGAACAAAGCCTCAATGCTATCAACAGTATTTCTGCAGAGCGAGGCTTATTGATTACTGAATTTTATAAGAATCACCTGGCTTTCGGTGATTCCGTCCCTGTGCAGCGCGCCAAATCATTTCACTATATTTTGGCGAATAAAAGTATTTGTATTAATGATCTGGAACTGATCGTGGGCGAACGTGGTCCTGCGCCGAAGGCTACACCTACTTATCCGGAAATCACCGTTCATTCTTTAGAGGATCTGGAGATTCTGAACTCGCGCGAAAAGGTTTGGTTTCGGGTAGATGAAGAAACCCGCAAAGCTTTTGGCGAAACAATTATTCCGTTCTGGACAGGTCGGTCCAACCGCGACCGCATGATGGAGGCTATGACCGATGAATGGAAGGATGCTTACGGTGCCGGCATATTCACCGAGTTTATGGAGCAACGTGCACCGGGTCATACGGTGGCCGGATACAAGATTTACCAAAAGGGAATGCTCGATATTATGCAGGATATAGAGGAAAGTATCAAAGCACTTGACTTTATAACCGACCCCCTGGCTTACGACAAGAAAGAGGAGCTCAAGGCAATGAAGATTACAGCCGAAGCCATTATCCTGTTTGCTAACCGGCATGCCGATAAGCTGGAAGAGCTTGCTGCTGTTGAAAAAGACAGTGCCCGCAAAGCCGAACTGACTGAAATGGCACGTATATGCAGACGTGTACCGGCTCATGCTCCGGCTACTTTCCACGAAGTGTTGCAGCACTACTGGTTTATCCATCTGGGCGTGGTGACGGAACTCAATCCCTGGGATTCGTTTAACCCCGGCAGACTGGATCAGCATCTTTATCCGTTTTACAAAGCCGAGACCGAAGCCGGAACGCTCACACGCGACCAGGCTGTGGAAGTACTCGAATCATTCTGGGTGAAATTCAACAACCACCCGTCGCCTCCCAAAATTGGGGTGACAGCTCAGGAAAGCAGTACCTATACCGATTTCTGTTTGATTAACCTGGGCGGTGTAAAGCCGGACGGAACCGATGCGGTGAACGAGATGTCCTATATCCTGTTGGATGTGATTGAAGAAATGCGCCTGTTGCAACCCAGCTCCATGGTGCAGTTGAGCAAGCTGAATCCCGATAGTTTTATTGACCGGGCCGTAAAAATCACTAAAACAGGTTTCGGCCAACCCTCCATATTTAATACCGATTCCATCATTCAGGAATTGCTGAATCAGGGTAAGGATTTGGTGGATGCGCGCAACGGAGGATGCAGCGGTTGTGTTGAAACCGGAGCTTTCGGAACTGAAAGTTACATTCTTTGCGGCTATTTCAATCTACCCAAGATTCTCGAAATCACTTTGCACAACGGTTTTGATACCCGTACGCAGAAACAACTGGGACTGCCAACCGGAGAAGCTTCGGACTTTAGCACTTATGCGCAATTGCTGCAAGCTTTCAAAGCGCAGGTTGAACATTTTTTGCGCATAAAAGTTATAGGTAACAATACGATCGAAAAGATTTTCATGACGCATATCCCCACGCCTTTCCTGTCGCTGATTATCGACGACTGCGTGGCGCGTGGCATGGATTATATTCAGGGAGGAGCACGTTACAACTCCAATTACATTCAGGGAGTGGGTATGGGAACAATTACCGATTCACTTACTGCGCTGAGAAAACATATTTTTGAAGATAAATCCATAACTTTGCCCGACTTTGTGGGTGCACTCGAAAGCAATTTTGAAAACAGGGACGAATTGCTGTACAAGTTGCTTTACAAAACTCCGAAATACGGGAACGATGACGACGAAGCCGATGCGCAACTGGTGGATGTGTTCAATATTTATTACGATGCAGTAAAAGGACACCGGAGTCCGCGGGGTGCCGAGTACCGGATCAACCTGTTGCCTACCACTTGCCACGTTTACTTTGGCAGTGTGATGCATGCCAGTCCGGACGGACG
>DAIQOQ010000170.1:0-3431 GCA_036787795.1 Paludibacter sp.
GGCAATGCCACTGTAGGTTTTACAATCCGAGCCTTAATAATTTTTGTTTCCGGTTCCAGTTCCATCAAAATAGTATCACCGGGTTCTAACTCACCGGCCAACACCACGTCGGCCAATTCATCTTCCAGGTATTTCTGAATAGCACGTTTCAGCGGACGGGCACCAAACTGAACATCGTAGCCTTTGTCTGCAATGTAGTCTTTCGTTTCGGGAGTCAGTTCCAGTTTGTAACCGAGCGCCATCACACGTCCGAAGATACCTTTCAGTTCCAGATCGATAATCGATTTGATAGAATCGCGGCTCAGCTGATCAAACATAATCACATCGTCCACACGGTTGAGAAACTCGGGAGCAAAAGTTCTGTTCAACGCTTTTTGAATAACGCCACGCGAAAATTCTGCATCCATTGCCGTTTCGGCAGGTGTATTAAACCCAACACCTTTACCAAAGTCCTTCAACTGACGTGTTCCCACATTGGAAGTCATAATGATAATCGTGTTTTTAAAGTCAATGCGGCGACCCAAACTATCGGTCAACCGACCTTCATCCATCACTTGCAGCAACAGATTGAATACATCGGGATGCGCTTTTTCAATTTCGTCGAGCAAAATGATGGAATACGGTTTGCGACGCACTTTCTCGGTCAGCTGTCCACCTTCTTCGTAACCAACGTATCCCGGAGGTGCTCCGATAAGGCGCGAAACGCTGAATTTCTCCATGTATTCACTCATATCCACCCGAATCAACGCATCGGAACTGTCGAACATAAATTCTGCTAAGATCTTTGCCAGGTGAGTTTTACCAACACCCGTAGGGCCGATAAAGATAAACGAACCAATCGGTTTGCTCGGGTCTTTTAACCCGATACGGTTACGTTGAATAGCTTTCACTATTTTATTAACCGCTTCGTCCTGACCAATTACTTTACCTTGCAACGCCTCTTTCATCTGACGAAGTTTAAGTCCTTCGGCTTGTGCAATCCGTTGTACCGGAATACCGGACATCATGGCAACTACTTCGGCAACCTGTTCTTCGTCCACCGTTTCGGGATGTTTTTGAGCATCTTCTTCCCAGCGTTTTACAGCATCTTCGAGCTGATATTGCAATTGTTTTTCCTGATCGCGGATAGGTCCGGCAAGTTCATATTTTTGTTCTGAAAGGACTTTCAGCTTATCTTTCTTTAATTCTTCTATTTTCTTTTCCAACTCCTCTATTTCTGCAGGCACAGAAACGGTACCGATATGAACCCGCGAGCCTGCTTCATCCAACGCATCAATAGCTTTATCGGGGAAACAACGATCGGTGATATAACGGTCGGTCAGACGCACACAAGCTTTAATGGCTTCGGGCGTATAGCGCACATTGTGGTGATATTCGTATTTATCCTGAATGTTCTCCAGAATTTGCAAGGTTTCATCTGCTGTAGTAGGATCAACCATCACTTTCTGGAAACGACGTTCCAATGCGCCGTCTTTTTCAATACTTTGACGGTATTCATCAAGCGTTGTGGCACCCACACATTGAATTTCGCCACGAGCCAGAGCCGGTTTCAGCATATTGGCAGCATCCAGCGAGCCCGGAGCACCACCGGCACCAACAATGGTATGAATTTCGTCGATAAACAAAATAACATCGGGATTTTTCGACAGTTCGTTCAGAATAGCTTTGATACGTTCTTCAAACTGTCCGCGGTATTTTGTTCCCGCCACAATAGAGGCCATATCCAGCGAAACTACCCGTTTGTCGAACAGCACGCGTGAAACCCGACGTTGAATAATACGCAAAGCCAGTCCTTCCACAATAGCCGATTTACCCACACCCGGATCACCAATCAGCACCGGATTGTTTTTCTTACGGCGACTCAGAATCTGAGCCAGACGTTCAATTTCTTTTACACGACCCACAATCGGATCGAGTCTGTTTTCCAAAGCAGCTTTGGTTATGTCTGTTCCGAAGGTATCAAGAGCCGGAGTGTCGCTTTGTTTTGAAGCCGACGAAGCACCGGCACTTTTCTTTTTCTGGTGCATATCATCATCCTCATCATCTTCGTCCTGAAAGCTCGAGCCCATCATAGGCACGTCTTTCGGAGCTTCGATAAAGCCTTTAGCCTGCTCGTAAGTCAAATGTTCGGCAAGCAATATGTCGCCCGCCAGATTATTTTTTTCTTTTAATATGGCCAATAACAAATGTTCCGTGTCAGCTGTTTCGGCCGACAGCGAACGGGTCTCCAGTTCCATGATTTTTTTAATCCGCTCGGTACTTTTCAGGTTCGGAATTTCTCCGCCTGTAGGTTCCAGATCGGTACGGATCTGACTTTCGATAGTTTCCTTTACTTTCAGGATGTTGACGTGCGATACATTCAGTATGTCAATAGCCTTTCCGTTTCCATTACGTAAGATACCCAAAAGCAAATGCTCCGGACCTACATAATTATTTCCAAGACGCTCAGCTTCTTGCGAGCTGTATAAAAGCACATTGTGCAATTGTTCCGAATAGTTTACTGACATATATTGGGTCTCCTATGTTTTAAGTTTGACAAATATAGTAATTATTGATCAATACCTGATTTAGAATTTAAAATGATTTATTCAATTTTCTCAAATCTGTTAGTCAAAAATAGTACCGAGGTAAGAAATACATATTTATTCGGTAATTTTGGCAGTTTTGCAAAAAAGAAAAGATTTTTTTGAGTAGATTTGCACGCTAAAATTTTGAATTCCATTTTAAGCAAAAACAAATATATCAAACAAATAGTTTATGACTGAGAAAATTTCTTCACTCCGCGAGTCTAAGTCGGCACGTTGGGTAGTATTAATTCTGGTATCGTTTACCATGATGTGTATGTATTATCTGACCGACGCAATGGCTCCTTTGCAACAAAATCTGCAAAGCAATCTACACTGGTCGGCAACAGATTATGGTTTATTTACGAGTGGTTATGGCTGGTTCAACGTATTTTTGCTAATGTTGGTTTTCAGCGGCATGATACTCGACAAACTGGGCACACGCTTTACCGGAGTTTTAGCTATCGGAATCATGCTGATTGGTGCAGGAATTAAATATTGGGCTATTTCGGGACATGTCACAGGAACATATGCACTAAGTATCGGTTCGTGGCAGGTTCTTGGCGAAACAGCCAAATCGGCTGTGATAGCCGGATTGGGTTTTGCAGTTTTCGGTGTAGGATGCGAGATGTTTGGTATTGCTGCAAATAAAGCGGTTGTACGTTGGTTCAGAGGAAAAGAAATGGCTCTGGCCATCGGGCTGAACACTTCTACCGGACGTATCGGTACAGCATTGGCCATGTTTACTCCCCTACCCTTGTACAACCTGACAAAAGATGTAAGTGCTCCGGTTTTATTATCCATCGTGTTATTATGTATCGGTTTACTGGTATTTATATTCTTCAATGTGTTAGACAAACGACTGGA
>DAIQOQ010000170.1:3531-6197 GCA_036787795.1 Paludibacter sp.
ATATCCGATAAAAAAGGAAAAGGAGCTTCTATCATGATTATCGGTTCTATTATATTGGTATGCGTACACTTATTGTTTGCTATTCCATCGCTCAACAGTTTTCCTATTGCCATTGGGCTGGTAGTAGTGCTGGGTATTGCATTTTCATTGGTTCCTTCGGCTATGTGGCCTGCCATTGCCAAAATTATTCCCGAAAGCAAACTGGGAACAGCTTATGCCATGACCTTTTGGGTACAAAACTGGGGATTAATGTTGGTTCCGTTGCTGATTGGTTGGGTATTGGATAAATACTGCATCATCGGTAGCATTACTAAAGTTATTGACGGAAAAGAACAACACCTGACTCAATATAATTACACCATCCCGATGCTGATTTTCGCCTGCTTTGGCGTGGTGGCTATTCTTTTTGCCTTCTTGCTGAAAGCCGAAGACAAGAAAAAAGGATACGGACTGGAAAAACCAAACGTGGTTGAATAAAATAGACTGTTATTTTAAAACAGACAGAAAGAGATGCAAGTTATTTGCATCTCTTTTTTGTTATGAATAGTATAGATGTGGCAAAAAATGATTTTTCTAAAATAACTTTTATATCCTAACGTTGTTATAGAATATAAAAACCTAAATTCTAAAATCAGTCGCTTTGTAGTCTAGTTCAAACAGACAGCAAACAGGAATTCCAGCTAATTGTTTCAATGTACAATAGAAACTTTAATTAAGTACGCGATTAAATATAAGAACTATGAAAAGGCTAATCTTTTTAGTATTACTCTTCTCGTCCATTAATTGTTATTCGCAGACAGATTCGGTTAATGTTCAGATAAACTATCAACCCCCTAAAAACTATCATAGCGCTAAGAAACTGAACAATCTGAAACTAATTGGTATTTACACAGCTTCAATTCTGCTAAACGGAATAGGAGATGGTCTTAACGATAACAATCATAAAACAGTCGGTCATCTTTTAAATGGTTTATCCATTGGAGCACTTATTTCTTCTCCATTTTTACTGGACTATGATAAAAAAAAATGGTATTGGTATTTGGCTACCTATACTTCTTTGAGAATTGGTTTATTTGATATAGCCTACAATTCAACACGCGGGTTGCCGTTCGGATATTCAGGAATGACTTCTCCTACCGATAAATTCTACAATTCTATGCATCTCAATCCCACTATTCCAAGATCTGTATTTTTTGCTCTCGGCATTTCTATTCCTATTACTAAACTGTAAAATACAGATACCACCAGTAAACAGATTAGCTAATCCGGTTCTGTAGCCGTTCCGTAATAACTATCATGTTCTCAATGCTTCTTCTATCATAAAAAAGGTGAAAGAAGTATTGTCACATTGGTATACTACCACTATTGTTCGGCACATCATTGTTTGGTCGACCAATTTAAATTACCTTTGCAGCCAAATAAAACGAGCAGTTTCAATAAAAACTGAATGAAATGGCAGAATTAAAATTCAAAGAAATAAATGAGGGCTTTAGTCCCAAAGAGGCTATTGATGAGGCAAAGCGATGCCTGAATTGTAAAAAGCCATTGTGTGTTACCGGATGTCCCATTGAGCACAACATCCCCGGTTTTCTGTTTGAGCTTTCGACCGGAAATGTGGGCAATGCCATGCAGATTATCAGCGAAAAAAGTAACCTGCCTGCCATCTGCGGCAGAGTATGTCCGCACGAAAAACAATGCGAAGGCCATTGCATTCTCAATAAAAAAGACAATCCCATCCGGGTGGGAAAACTGGAACGTTTCATTGCCGATTTCGACAGCGAAATGGGATTGATTCACGAAAAGCTGACACCTAAAACCCGCGGGAAAGTAGCCATAATAGGATCGGGACCTGCCGGCCTGACGGTTGCAGGTGATTTGGCGCGCGAAGGATTCAACGTGGTGATATACGAAAGCGAACAGGAACTGGGTGGTGTGTTGATGTTTGGTATCCCCCACTACCGCTTGCCTAAAGATATTGTAAAACGCGAAATAGATAAAATTGCCGGATTGGGAGTAACTTTTATTACCAACTGCATGATAGGCAAAGATCTTACAGTGGACGATATGTTTGCCAGAGGATTTGATGCTGTATTTATAGGTACCGGAACAGCTGTCCCAAAATCGCTCGAAATACCCGGTTCGCATTTGATTGGTGTAATTCAGTCTTCTTATTTTCTGCGAACAGTGAGTTTGTACAACAATAAAAGTTTAGGCAAAAGAGAAGTTCCCGTAAAAACAGGCGACAACGTAGGTATTATCGGAGCCGGAAATGTGGCTATGGATGCAGCACGAACCGCGCTGCGAATTGGCGCAAAAAGTGTAACCGTTTTTTACCACAAAACAGAACAGGACATTTCGGCATTGCAAACCGAATACAACGAAGCGCTGGAAGAAGGCGTGAAATTCTCGTGGAAAACTTCGCTCACAGAACTGAAAGGAGAAAAAAACAAACTCAAAGGAGCAACGATCTCTGTAGACGAGAAACAAGTTGATATAGAACTGGATGTACTATTACTTGCCATCGGTTCGCGCCCCGCCAACCGGATTGTTTCTACCACCGAGGGCATTGACGTGAGCGACACAGGATATGTGGTCACCAAAGAAAGACCGTATGGAATGACTACCCGCAAGGGAGTTTTTGCCGGGGGCGACGTGGTGCATATGCC
>DAIQOQ010000171.1:0-6186 GCA_036787795.1 Paludibacter sp.
GAGTTTACACTGTTTCTAAATACTGCTGTTTTAGATAAAATATATGTAAAATGAGATTTAAAGACCGCTTTTTTGCAATAATACTCCTCTTTGTTATGGTGTTTTGTATCGGTAGATACCAAATGCCATACATTGAATATCACCTATTCAAAGGTTATATTGCAAAGAATCTGTGTGTAAAAAAAGAAATAAAGGGGAACTGTTGTCAGGGAAAGTGTTTTTTGAAGAAGCAAATAAAGCTGGCTGACGAAAATGAAAATACCAATGGAAACAATACGAATACGAACAATAAAAAAGCTCAAACATTTGAAATTAATGAGTTTGTGGTGTTCGATATAACAGAATTAAATAATATTGAAATAACTAAGCTTCTCTTTTTTAGTTCGGAGTCAGTCATTACTGCAAAGGCTGCTTCCGATGTGTTTGTTCCACCGAAACGATTGTCTTGATTGCTTTTTAATTTATTAGTTACAAGATAGGCATAGTTCATTAGC
The DNA here is from genome assembly GCA_036787795.1 of Paludibacter sp. GTDB lineage: Bacteria > Bacteroidota > Bacteroidia > Bacteroidales > Paludibacteraceae > Paludibacter. Next base: position 495 of record DAIQOQ010000171.1, read on the forward strand.
CGGTTTTATAACCCGTAAGATAGTTTATTCTTTTTACGGATTGGGTTTTTACATCCTGAATGGATGTAAATCATTCTATTTTTAATAGGTATTACGCTAAAAATAACTGGAACAAATATGAATAAAACATATAGCGTTCTTTCAAACAATTATTTAAAATGAAATTGATAAAAAAATACAAATCTATATTTTTTGCTATACTGGGATTAACGATCCTATTGACTTCCTGCAATAAGGATGATGTAAAGGAAGTAACCGCGGCAGATGAAGTGGTCGGACTACAAAAGGTAGATACTTTGATAAAAGGCAATTATACCTTTTATATTTATAAAAAAGATACCGGGAATCTGGTAGTAGGTTACAACGAGGTATATATTCAGTTGAAAAACAATGTAACAGGTAAATATGTAGAAGATGCCACATTGTCGTGGAAACCCTTGATGCACATGACTTCTATGAGTCATGCTTGCCCTTACTCCTCTATAAGTAAAGTGGCTGATACAAAAACCTTATATAAAGGGTATTTTATTTTCATTATGGCAAGCGACGATATGGAATACTGGGAAATAACCTATGATTATACTAGTGGTAAGGATACTCTTGCTGAAGCTGCAGGAAAAGTAACAGTAAATAGTGCCACGGGCAGGGTTCGTTACAAGAGTTTCAAAGGAGCTGACAATACCAGTTATTTTCTGGCATTGGTGGAGCCAACTACTCCCAAAGTGGGAACAAATGATATAACGGCTTACCTATACAAAAAGGTAGACATGCTGACATTTAATCCTGTTCAAAATTATACTGTTGAGATTGACCCGAGAATGCCGGATATGGAAAATCATACTTCGCCAAGCAATGTAAATCTGACTTATGATTCGACTACCGGTCTATATAAAGGAAAATTGAACCTGACTATGACCGGTTACTGGAAAATAAATCTGATTGTTCGTGATGCCAGTAATACAATACAAAAGGGCGAATCAATAACCAGTACAACAACAGCTAGCAGTATTTATTTTGAATTGGAATTTTAAAATAGTCGTGATAAAAACAGCTCTGTGTACCGGATGCTGTTTTGGATTAAATTTCCTTGCAATTGCACAAAATAAAGCTGATTCAATAAAGAGTCGAGAATTAAAAGAAGTGGTTGTGACCGGGAAAACGGGTTTGGATTCTATCAATGAATCCAAACCCCTATCCTCTATTGATGAACACTTACAAAAGTTATCGAACGTGAATTTGATAAAGCGGGGAGGATATGCCTGGGAACCAACTATCAATAATATGGCAACCGAGAGAATCTCTGTTACTATCGATGGTATGAAGATTTTTTGCGCTTGTACCGACAGAATGGATCCGGTTACATCCTATGTGGAAATTCTAAATCTGGATAATATACATGTCGGTTCGGGTCTGGCGGGAAATCTGCATAGTACTAACAGTATAGGTGGAGGTCTGGATTTAAAACTCCAAAAAGCAGGTTTTCATGCACAGAAACTGAATGTGACCTTGAATTCAGCCTACGAAACAAATGGAAATTATCGGATAATCGGTTCGGGTCTGGCTTATTCCAGTCTGAAGTTTTATACCAATGCTGGTATTTTTTACCGGAAGAGCGACGATTACAAAGCAGGCGACAATAGTACGGTGAATTTCTCTCAATTCGAGAAACTGAACCTGTTTACCAACTTTGGATATCGTTTGTCGGCACAAAAGAGCATAGAGGGAACCGTGATATACGATGTGGCTTCCAATGTGGGTTATCCGGCATTGACCATGGATGTAAAGTCGGCAAAGGGATTAATTACATCGCTGAGTTATCGGCAAGAGAACATTTCGGAGGTTTTCTTCAGCTGGGAAACAAAGCTGTACTTTAATAATATTATCCATATAATGGATGATACTAAACGCCCCAATGTAGCTATGCACATGGATATGCCGGGTAAAAGCCGTACGGGTGGATATTATTCTTCGCTAAACGGACGGGTAGGCAAACATAACTTTGTAATCAGTCACGATTCTTATTACAATCAGTCATCGGCAGAAATGACTATGTATCCGAAAGATGCAGCTAATAAGCCGATGTTTATGTATACCTGGCCGGATATACGGACTTTTAATGCGGGCTTAACATTGGATGACAGATATATAATCGATCTGAAAAATACCTTGCAAGTTACAACCAAAGCGTCTTTTCAACGAGATGGCGTGGAAAGTACCTTTGGGTATAATACCTTGCAAATGTATTACCCGGATATGTCTCAGTATCAAAACCGTGGTCTGTGGAGTGTAAGTGGAAAATATACCCATTACCTGCAAGACATTCAACTTAAAGCCGGAGTAGGATATGGCACACGTGCACCATCGCCTACTGAAGCGTATGGTTTTTATTTGTATAACAGTTTCGATAATTATGAATATATCGGTGATCCGCAATTAAAGAACGAATCGTCGGTCGAAGGAAATATAGCCTTCGCATTAACTAAACCAACATACAGTATAAGCCTTGATGGATCGTATTTTTATTTTTCGAATTACATTATTGGAAAACCCAATACCAGTCTGTCAACGATGACTATTGGAGCTTCCGGAGTAAAAGTGTATCAGAATCTAAATCATGCTACGATTTTTAATGCAAATCTCAATACAAAATATATATTTCTGAAATATTTCCACTGGCTGAACCATTTAGGTTACAGTCAAGGACAAGACAATAATAACAACCCGTTACCACTGATAGCTCCATTTTCATATTCAACTTCGTTGGACTATGTAAATAAAAAGTTCTCTGCTGGTGTCGATTTACAAGGTGCGACCAAACAAGTTAATTATAGCGCTGAATATGGAGAAGACCTTACTCCGGCATATTTCATTGTGAATACGTCGGTAGGGTATGACTTCATCTTCGGTCATGTTGCACCTACAGTAAAAATAGGAATTGAAAATGTACTGGACAGGAAATATTCTACTTATGCAGATTGGAATAATATTCCACGTAAAGGGCGAAATGTATATATTAATCTAAAGATTAATTTGTAGCTATAGGTTTGTAATTAAAAATTTAAATAATGATTTGGTGCTGTTTCAACGATAGATATTCTTTTGGTTTGGGCAATTTGCTAAAGGTAAATAATGGTTCTAAGAGATACCATTATTTATACCTTTTGATTACTCTTTTTTGCGCTCAGACTATATATGCCACTAATATTGTTGGGCATGTTTATACGTTGAACGAAAACGGACACAAAATACCATTGCCGGAAGCGAATGTATATTGTGCAAACAACAAGGCAATTACCCAATCGGATGAGCATGGTAAATTCATCCTGAATATTGACAATGAAGTTGAATTCAACTTGATTGCCACTTTTACAGGTTATGGCTCCGATACCATTCTGATAAGTAATCCTCGTGCCGATGTACCTGAATTTGTATTGAAACAGGGTCGGAATTTAGGACATATAACCGTAACAGCAAACAAACAAAATCCGATTCTGTCGAAAGTCTCTGTGCTTAAAACCGAAACAATTAATAAAACCGGTCTTGCAAAACTCGCCTGCTGTAATCTGTCAGAGAGTTTCGAAAATAGTGCCACGGTGACGGTTGGGTTTACGGATGCTATTTCGGGTGCCAAACAAGTTCAGTTACTGGGTTTATCGGGCATCTATACGCAGTTGCAGAGCGAAAACATACCTACTCTTCGTGGCCTGGCTTCTACCTATGGCTGGAGCTACATCCCCGGTAGTTGGTTGGAGTCTATCCAGATTTCCAAAGGCGCTTCGTCGGTGGTGAATGGCTACGAGTCGGTTGCAGGGCAGATTAATTTGGAATATAAAAAGCCGAACAACACAGAACCTTTATTTGTAAATCTATATGCCAATCAGTTTGGAAGCTATGAAGGTAATATAACTGCTGCCGCCCAAGTTGCAAAAGACTTATGGACTGGATTACTTGTGTCCGGAACACTCGATAAAAATGCACACGATTACAATGGCGATGGATTTCGGGATATGCCCAAAACAGAACTCATCAACATTTACAACAGATGGTTTTATTTAAACCCCAATGGCATTCAGTCACGTACCGGCATCAAGTTCCTTTACGAAGACAGGCAAGGGGGGCATCATAACCAACATACTACTTCGAGCGGTTCGGGTGGACATTACCTGACTAATGTTGAGAATAAGGATTTTACAGTTGAAAATAAAACCGGAATTCCTGTAGGAGATAAAGGCGGTCAAAGCATAGGAATCATAAATAGTTTCACTCATTACGAGCAAAACTCGGCATTTGGACAAAAGACCTTCGACGGGACTCAAAACTCATACTACAGCAATATCTTGTTTTCGTCTCAGAGTGACAATTTAGCTAACAAATATACTGTTGGCGGAAGTTTTACATACGATAATTTCAAGACACAATATCAGGATTTATTGCCCTTTAACCTGGTTCCGCTTACGCCGTTAAACCGAACAGAAGTCGTACCCGGACTTTTTGGAGAATATACCTATTCACACCATGAGAATTTTACATTGGTGGTTGGTGCACGTGTTGATTATAATAGTAAATATGGTTGGTTGTACACTCCACGGGCTAATGCAAAATACAACATAAGTGATAATATTATCCTTCGTGGTTCTGTAGGCAAAGGCTATAGAGCACCCAATGTTATTGCCGATAATATAGGTATTCTGGCATCTTCCCGAAAATTGTATTTAGATGGCATTGCCGGTCTGAACATAGAAAGCGCCTGGAACTATGGTGGTAATCTGACTTTCTATATCCCAATCTGGGATAAACGAAAAGTGACCTTAAGTCTGGATTATTTTCATACTGAGTTTCAAAATCAGGCGATTGTAGACTTTGAGCGAAATAGTAACAGTGTTTATTTCTACAATTTAAAGGGACGTTCGTTTGCAGACGCTTTGCAAGCCGATTTATCAGTTACGCCTTTCACCGGTTTCGATATCTTTGCGGCTTTTCGCTACAACAAAACGCAAATTACTTATTCAGATGGTACGCAACAGTATTTGGTTGAGAAACCACTTACTTCCCGCTATCGGGGGGTGTTGAACCTTTCATATGCTACAAAGTTTAAGAAGTGGGTTTTTGATTTCACAACTCAACTTAATGGACCTTCCCGAATACCATGGTTAAATGGGTATAATTCAGAGATAAAAGAATCTCCGGTCTTTCCGATATTCTTTGCTCAGGTAACCAGGAACACAAAACGCATTGATGTATATCTGGGTGCTGAAAATATATTGGGATACACTCAGAAGAACCCGATAATTAATGCAACGAATCCTTTTGATCAGGGATTCGAGTCATCCTTTATTTGGGGACCTATTTTGGGGCGTAAGGTATATGTTGGTGCCCGAATCAGAATTGGAAAATTAAAATAGAAATCAAACTTTAGCAAAATAAATAATTTGGGAATGAAAAAGATTAATGTTGGTTTCACATTGTGTGGATTGTTGGTTCTACTACTTTCTTGCGGGAGTAGTGACGTTAAACTCAATCAAACTGTAAGCTTTGACTATTTAGCTCCTCATAATCTGAGCGAGGGTTCTTTTATCCTAAAAGCTACAGCAACATCGGGATTATCAGTCACTTTTTTGAGTAGCGACACCACTATCGCAACTATAAAGGACAGTATTGTAACGCTTATTAAATCCGGAACAGTTGATATTAC
>DAIQOQ010000172.1:0-6151 GCA_036787795.1 Paludibacter sp.
AAATGTCTGATCGGATTGACGTAGACTATCTTTCAAAACAGTAACCTCTACGTTTGCACTTGATTGATTTGGCTGGATAATGAGTGTTCCTGTCTGTGCGGTATAATCTTTACCCGCGAATGCCGTTTCGTCAACAGTTTTATAATCTACAGTGATTGTTTTTGAACTTATAGGTGTAACGTTAATGGGAAATGTGTAAGTTGTACTTTGAACACTACTTCTTTCATGCGTGACATCAATCACAGAAAGCTTTGACGTAACATTGTCCGAAGGATTATTTGAACCGCTGCAAGAATTAATGCATAAAATCAAATTTATTAAACCAATAATTTTTCTCATAAATATTTTTCTTTAGTCATAAAAAAATAACCGGAGTCTAACAAATCAGATCTCCGGTTATTTCATCGTTTCAACCAATAAAACTTTTTATTATAAACAACAACCTTCTTTATTCCTTAAAACTTTATATATACATTCATCTTTACTTCAGCTAGCCTCTTAATAAGGAGTCTGTACTTATCACAGACTCCTTATAGATTCTATTCACTTCTGTTATTTATATCTGAACTTAAATTAGTAACCCGTATTTTGGTGTAATTCTAAATCACCATACCCTTTGGTCTTATTAATCTCAGATTGAGGAATAGGCAAGTACTTTTTATAATCAGTCCATGTCCTATTTGTTACGTGTGCAGGGTCATTTTCATTCAACAATGCAGTGTCTCCCCAACGAACCAAATCCCAAAAACGAAGTCCTTCACCTACAAATTCACGACGACGTTCAAGTTTTACATTGTCTTTCGTTGCTGCAATTGAAGTAAGGCCTGCACGAGTACGAATCTGATCAAGACAATCTTGAGCAGAGATACCTGTACCTTGAGGAGTTCCTTCAATGGAAATCAAATCAGCAATGTTTAATAATACTTCTGAGTAACGGAAAATACGGAAATTATTACTATAGTTTAAAGAAGTATTTGCTGGAGGAGGATTATATCCATCACGTGATGCATATTTTGCCATCCAGAAACCCGTATCTTGGAATCGAGGATTATAACTTCCTGCCGGGAATGAATTTATAGATGCAACCTTTCTAACATCGTTTGCTTCAAATAAATCCCAGGTTGCTTGCCGAACCGGACCAAATCCCCAACCACCTGTAAAAGGCAACTGAGACGATTTTAATTCACTTGGAGAAATAAATGCTGGGAGATTAGTTCCATATCCATCAAATGCACTTCCCCAGTCTCTACCTGTTGGTAATTGATTTGATTCAAAGATAGACTCATCACAAAACTCACCAGACTGTAACCAAATGCCAGCATAGTTTACAAGTTTATATGCCTTGCTAGCAATGATACTATTTAATTGAGTTAAGACTTCAGGATAGCGCGTTGCATCTTTCTGGTACATAACTACTCTTGATTTTAGCATAATTGCTGCAGCTTTACTGACTCTACCATCATTCCCTGCAGTTACGCGCATAGGTAATTTGTCTCCATCAATGGCAAAATCGACATCGGCAATAATTTTGGCGTATATTTCATCTGCAGTGAGCTGTTTAGCCATGTATGGGGCCGGAAGATCAGCTTCAAAATAGGGAATATTACCCCAGAATTTCCAGAGCCAGTGTGTATAGTAAGCTCGAAGAAAATGTGCTTCTGCTTGGTATTGAGCCAAGTTGGCTGGAGATACATTCACAGCATGATCACAAGCAAGTATAGCATTATTGCAACGGCTTATTCCTTTATAATAGATATTCCAAATACCGGAAGGTAATTGATTGGAGTTTGCATTCAGTTGTGAGAGTAGATAAAGCTGAGGTTGGTCAGCTGCACTTGATCCACCTTTGTAAATATCATCCGATCGTAAATCCGACATAAATGGAATGCTGTTATAGTTGTAATTTGCATAGCTATCCATTGTTAGGATTTGATAACAAGAGGCCAAATTTGATAAAATGGCACCCTCAGTAGCCGGGCCACCAGTTGCTTGCGAATCAGTTGGCTGCACGGTTAAAAAGTCATTGCTGCAAGACCCTAGCCCGATTACTGCCGCTATTGCTACAATTAATTTATATTTTTTCATATGTATTTTATTTTAAAAAATTAGAACGTAATGTTAGCTCCTATAGAAAAAACTCTGGCTTGCGGATAATTACCTTTGTCAACGCCAATATTAAAATACTCATTTGATGCGATTTCAGGATCAAATCCAGTATATTTTGTAAATGTCAACAAATTATCAGCTGAAACAAATAGACGTAGTTTTTGTATGGCAATTTTCTGCATAATCTTTTCTGGTAATGTATAACCAAGTTGAATTGTTTTCAATCGAATATAAGAACCGTCTTTAATATATAAATCGGATGAGCGCCAGTTTTGATTTGGATTTAGAAATGTCATTCGCGGTATACTGTTTGATGTTCCTTCACCATGCCAACGGTCCATGATCCATGATTGTTTGTTCATTGTAGGAATATCAGCACGTTGAGAAAAATCAAAAATATCATTTCCCTGAGTACCCTGGAAGAACAATGATAAATCAAATCCTTTCCATTCTGCATTTAAATTTAATCCAAATGTCCAATCGGGCATACCTTTACCAATCTTAGTTCTATCCGCATCTGTTATTTTTCCATCTGGAATATCATTACCATTTGCATCCTTTGCTCCAGCAATATCCCTGAAAATCACATCACCGGGCTTAGCCATACTGGCTCCTGTTATACCATATTTCGTATTATATGCATCGGCTTGTGCTTGATTTTGTAGAATACCATCTGTTTTGAAACCATAGAAGTAGGGGAAAACTTCACCGTTTTTGGCTTTTACGTAATCTCCAACACCTGCAGTTCCGTTACTTACATATACATTTTCACCGGATGCATTTCCAAACTTTATCAGTTTGTTCCGTAAGTATGATGCGTTTGCTCCGACGCCAAATGAAAAATCTTTAACTTTAAATTTGTATGACGCTTCGAACTCAAGGCCCCAGTTTTGCATATCACCAACATTAGCTGTCGGAGCTCCTAGTCCTGCGTATTCTGGAATCGGTTGCTCCATCAGCATACCATTGGTTTTTTTATCAAAGTAATCGAAACTGAAAGTAACTGCATTGTTGAAAAAACGTGAATCAAAACCTAAGTCGAGCTGTTTGGATTGTTCCCACTTAACACTTGGGTTCGATATGTTTTTCGGACTACTTCCGTATTGCATGGTTGAGGCTGAGGGTGAGCCTTCTGCCCCAGAACCAAAATAATAGTTTTGACCGCCTTGCATTAAACTGGTGTAGGTAAAATTACCAATATTTTCATTACCGTTCTTACCCCAACTTCCTCTGATTTTCAATGTATTAAACCAATCTGGACGCCCGGCCATAAATTGTTCGTTTGTTGCGTTCCATCCTAACGAGACAGCGGGAAATGTTGCCCATTTATTATCAGGACCGAATCTAGATGAACCATCACGGCGTACTGTAGCCTGAACCATGTAGCGTTCATCATAATTATAGCTTAATCGGCCAAAATAAGAAGCTAGTGTTTGAGCTGTATAACCTCCAGTTCCACCTTGTGTTCGTTGAGTTGTTAAAGCTGCGGTTGCTGAGTTGATATTGGCTTTGCTTGGATCTGTTTCTAATAGATCATACGCTTGTCCTTTCAACTCGCGATAAGTATTTTTCTTCGCTGATTGACCCAATAAAATAGTTAAATTATGTTTGCTGTTAAATGTCTTTGAATAAGTCAATGTATTCTCTACTTGCCAATTTTGCCCTCTTTGCATATCTGAACGTACTGAGCTTTGTTTGATATCACCACCCTGGACTGCTGTGAAATAAGGGAAAGTGTATCCGTCATTACCCCAGAAAGCAAGATCTGTACCGTAACTGGTTCTGAACTTAACCCCATCAATTACATCTAATTCTCCCCAAAAATTGCCTATAAATTTGTCTTCATTCAATGTTGAATTTGTAGGTGAATTTAGTATAGCAAGGGGGTTTGCTATTTCCTGAAAATTACTTGGAGGTGTAGATAATACATTACCATTTTTATCTGTAACTGCATAAGGGTGTAGTGCCAAAACAGCAGCTGGATCGGTAGCGTATACCGGAACATTAGGAGCAAATGCAATAGCACTTCCTAAAATAGAACCATATTCTGAATTTGTAGTTATACCAGAAGAGATCGCTCTTGAATAACTTGCGTTAACTCCCACTTTGATTCTATTCAAAAATGAACGAGTCTTTGTTTCATAAAGGTTATAAGTACTATTGGTCCGAAGGCTATAACGTTTATAATTTGACTTATCATAATTTCCTCCTATAATACCTTCTTGATTAAAATATCCAAAAGATAAATTATAAATAAGTTTGTCATTTCCTCCACTGGCACTTATTTGATGACTTACGACAGGAGCGTTTTTATTAAATGTTTCGTTCTGCCAATTTGTTCCTTTTCCTGCAGCAGCAACTTGAGCATTCGTATATGTTGGAGCTTGTCCATCATTAGTTTGAGCTTCATTCATCAAGTTCATATACTGCGTAGCATCTAATACAGATTCATGTTTCCATGGATTTTGAATGCCATAAGTAACATTATAGTTAATTACAGCTTTACCTTTAACACCTGATTTGGTCGAAACAAGAATAACACCATTGGCACCACGTGTTCCATAAATTGCTGCAGAAGCGGCATCTTTAAGAACTTCTACTGATTCAATATCTGCGGGATTCAAATAGCTAATTCCACCATCTACAGGCATCCCGTCTACAATGTAAAGTGGATCACTATTGTTGATGGTGCCAATTCCACGAATACGAACCTTAGAGTCAGAACCGGGTTGACCAGAACTTTGTGTGATCTGAACTCCGGATATTTTTCCTTTTAAGGCATCTTCAATACGTGAAGGGGTAGTCTTGCTCAAATCTTCTGCAGTTACACGGCTAATTGCTGCTGTAACTACACTTTTCTTTTGTACACCATAACCGACGACAATTATTTCATCCAGATTTTTGGCATCTTCAGATAAAATAATTTTAAAATTACTTTGTCCATTTAATTTTATCTTCTGGGCTGTATACCCAATATAGGAGAATATAAGAACAGAGTTTGATGATGGAGCCTCGATAGAAAAACTACCATTCACATCAGTTATTGTACCTACAGAGGTTCCTTCAACGAGTACGCTTACTCCAATTAGTGGAGTATTTGTTTTCTCGTCGATGACAGTCCCTTTAACAGGATAGTTTGCGGCTGATACCGATAGAGTACCAATTATCATAAAGATAAATGTACTGGCCAAACTAATAAGTAGTTTGCTGAGATGTATATTCTGAAATTTACATCTTTGACTTGATTTTTTGTTCATAGATTTAATTTAATAATTAGATTGTGATTTGAAAAATAAATAACATTGCTGATTTTTTTGCTTGAGTTAAGTTGAATTATTCATGATAGTAATATTTAAGTGTTTAAATTATAGAGTTAGTTTGAAAGTTCCTTTTAAATTTGGATTTGAAGAATTACCAATAAATATCTCGTAATCACCCGCTTCATTTATGTACTCAATTTGATCATTGTAAAACTTCAAATCGTTTGGTGTAATGGTAAAAGTCAATGATTGGTTTTCACCTTTTTTCAGAAATACTTTTTGGAATGCTTTTAATTCTTTTACAGGTCGAACCACGCAGCCAACTAAATCGCGAATGTATAGTTGCACAACTTCTTCTCCATCGTAGTTTCCTGTATTTTTAATGTCGATAGTTGCAGTGAGTTTACCTCCATTTATTGATAACTGATCGGATGATAATATCAAATTGCTGATATTAAAATCTGTGTAACTGAGCCCGTATCCGAAAGGAAAACGTGGGCTATTTTGTAGATCTATATATGCTGATACATAGTTCTTATCGTTCTCATCTTTTGCCGGTCGTCCGGTATTCAAGTGGCTATAATAAACAGGGATTTGGCCTTCTGTTCGGGGGAATGACATCGGTAATTTGCCGGCTGGATTATATTTCCCAAAGATAACGTCGGCTATTGAATTGCCAGCTTCTGTACCTAACCACCATGTATATAATATACTTGGAATATGATCGGCTGCCCAGTTAAAAATTAAAGGGCGACCAGCATTTAGTAATAAAACAATGGGTTTTC
>DAIQOQ010000173.1:0-6135 GCA_036787795.1 Paludibacter sp.
TTCTGTAAACGGTTTGATTGACGACCTTCGGGTAGTTGCTTTAAATCGTATTCTTTCTAAAAACCGATGTTTGTATGGTACAAGCATCGGTTTTTTCAGGCAAAAATTTATTTCTCTTTATCCGGTTGCAGTGTCGAAGAAGCATAGAGTCCGATAAGTGTGCCGGTAAAACCTCCGGCATTCTGCGTACTTAGGTTATGAGCGTCGGCATCCTCGGCTATGGTTACCCAGTCTGTACCATTGTAAGATACATAAAAGCTGTAATTAGAACCTTTCCCAGCAATCTTTAGCTGTATATTCGCATCTTTGTATTCGGTTGGAATGGCTTTGCATGCCAGACGCGTTCTTTTGCCGTCCGATCGATATAAAACAATGGATTCTTTGGCTTTTACCAAAGTTTTACCGAATACGAAGTTGTACTGCTCATTCTGAAAACAAACCAGTCCGGCAATGTCCTGAATAGTTTTGGGTTTGAAAGTTAGTTCGGTAACAGCTTCAAAGCTGCGGTGTTGTTGCCGATGACCCAGAAAGGCGGGCTGCACGGTTTTGTTTATACTCTGTGGAAGTGCTTTCAGTATGAGTTTTCCATCTTTAAAGCTGTACCAGCTCGATCGGGGTGTCCGAATCATAAGCCATTCGTTGTTCAGACTATCTTTATCAAAATCATCGCGCCAGCTGAAGTTTCCACTCATCAGAGTCGGGGCATTTTCCAGTTTTTTCTTTTTTACAATGGTAGGTAGGGCTTCGCCTTTGGGCAAAATAATGGGGGCATCATCTTTCCATGTAACGGGGAGTAAAAAAGTCTCCCGTCCGGTGTTGTAATAATTCCCTTCGTAAGGACGGCATCCCAGAAATACTGCCCAGGTTTTTCCGTCCAGGTCTTCTATCAGGTCGGCATGTCCTACACTGGTTATGCGGGGGCTGCGGTTTTCGTCTAAGTCACGTTGCGTCAGTATGGGGTTTGTGGCGCACGGAACATAATTACCCAATACCTTATCACTGATAAAAGCTACTTCCGAATGATTCGTACTCGTTCCACCCTCGGCAGCCATCAGCAGGTATTTACCGTTTCGTTTGTAAATATGCGGACCTTCAATCCATACCGGTTTTTGCGATGGATCTACGCCTCCATCCACAATTACTTTGGCAGTTCCTATGGTTTTATCGGTATTGGTGTCGAATTCATGAATCCAAATGGCGCGGTGTCCGTCCCACTTCGGAGTGACCGCCGGAGCATCATTGTTTACAATATAAGCTTTACCGTCTTCATCGAAAAACAAAGATGGATCAATGCCCCCTACCTTAGGTAACACGATAGGATCCGACCAGCCTTGAGCCGGATCTTTTGTTTTGACAATAAAGTTGCCGATTCCATCCACGCAAGTAGTAATCATGTAAAAAGTATCGTTATATTTATTGTAGCGGATGACGGGTGCATAAATGCCTCCGGAAATACGTATACCGTCCAGTTTCAGTTGGCTCGGCCGGTTAAGCACATACCCCAGCTGTGTCCAGTGCACCAAATCTTTACTGGTACTAATGGGTATTCCTGGATAAAAAGCGAAGCTGGAGTTAACGAGATAAAAGGTATCACCTTTGCGGCAGATGCTCGGATCGGGATAAAAGCCGGCAAGAATAGGGTTGTAGTACTCTTTTTTCGGATTTATTTTTTGCTCAAAAAGAGCATCCTTACCCTTGTATTCGAAATAATTGAACCCAGCTGTATTTTGTTGAGCCCGGGCGTATTGCGCATATCCCGACAGGAGGAGTGCAGCTGTGATCAGATAGAATTTTGTTTGCATAAACAGAACTTTTATTTAAACACCAAAAATACAATTTTAATTTAATATTTACTGATTTCTAGTGTACAATAATTTTTCTATCCGTTACATTTTTAACAATTTAACGCTTTTTATTATTTTAAGTTAAAGTACGGCGTTTCGAAGGAGCTATAAAAAAAATACATTTGTTTTGAAATTATTCTTAGATATTGCTAACTTTGCCCTTCGAAAACAACAACCTTCTATTTCTTTTTATTCATGAAAAAGTGCAATTCCGCCTTATTTCTGTTCTTTATACTAGGACAGTTTTTTCCTGCTTTCTCTCAGATAGGAACTTTCTATACAACCGACAAAGATTTATCAAATAGTTTAATTAATTGTATCTATCAGGATAAGCGAAACTATATCTGGGTAGCTACCGAGGATGGACTGAATAAATTCGATGGCGTTAAATTCAGCATTTATAGAAATAAACAAGGAGATAAAACGACCATTAAGAATAACTATGTACGAACACTTTATGAAGATACCCGTGGTAACTTCTGGGTAGGTTGTGTCAATGGTTTAAATTTATATAACAGAGCGAAAGATTCATTTTCCGAAGTGGAGCTTTACAATGGGGCACAAAAAATACAACCTCACATCACGTCCATTGTCGAAAGTAAGTCGGGCGAAATCTGGATTACCACGTCAGGATATGGTATTATCCGTATCAAAAAAAACTCAAAAGACCATAAAGTAGATAATCAGCTATCGTCCAAACTGTGCAGTCGTTTTCTCATTTGCGTTTTTCAGGATAGTAAACAAAACTTTTGGATAGCTTCCGAGAATCAGGGATTAAACATGTATTCGCCTAAAACAGGTAAACTCATGGTGTTTAAAGCCCCCGAAACAATTGGTAGTAATCAGATTTCATCAATATGCGAAGACGATAAGGGTGCTATATTTGTGGGAACGCTTACGGGTGGTCTGTTTCGTTTCAATGCGGGTGCATTTCGGTTTGATCCGGTTCGCGATGGAAGTACTTCAGGTGCTTTAGCTGTGAAAAGTTTACTTTTCGACAGGCAAAAGAGACTATTGGTGGGTACTGATGGACGCGGAATGAAAATATACAATTCCAAGACAAATTTGTTAGAAAATTTTCAAATGCCTTCGGCACCGGTCGATTTCTCTAAAACGAAAATTCATGCTATTTTTCAGGATAAAACCGGTAATATCTGGACCGGACTTTTTCAGAAAGGTATTTTTATCTCTCCGAATAATCCGAATAGATTTAATTACTGGGGTTTTAAATCTTACGACCGGAATGTAATCGGATCCAGTTGTGTGATGTCTGTGTTAAAGGACGAAAATAATACACTTTGGGTTGGAACCGATAACGATGGCATTTATGGCGTAAACAAAAATGGACATTCTATCCACTATCTGCATACTAACCAAGGATCTTCAGTGTCTAGTACTGTTATGGCTATGATAGAGGATAATCATGGAACTATATGGCTGGGTTCTTATCTTGACGGACTGGCCCGTTTCGATAAAGCAACCGGTAGATGTACCTATTTCAATAATAAATCAGAAAGTAATAATACTTCAAGTAACCGGGTGATTTGCCTGGCAAAGGATAAGCAGAATCATCTTTGGGTTGGAACCAACGGTGCAGGTGCCTATGTGTTTGATATTACTAGGCAAGCCTACACCGAGCATTACTCGCAAGTCGGAACAGGCAAATATAAATTATTGGGCGATTGGGTTAATAGTATATTGTGCGATCGAGATGGGGTGATGTGGTTTGGTAGCTACGATGGTATTTGCAGTTACGATCCGCGAACGAACAAGTCGGCTAGTTATACTGTCAAAGACAAAGTATTACCCGGAAATATAGTTTATACTATTAGCGAGGATCATCGGGGAAAACTGTGGATAGGTACGACCGAAGGTTTGGCTTGTTTCGATAAGAAGACCCATAAATCGAAACTGTATACTATGGCTGATGGCTTACCAAGCAATGTGATTTGTGGTATATTGGAAGATGAAAAAGGAAATATCTGGTTGAGTACACATATGGGAATCTCTAAACTGATAGTAGCTGAAAGCAAATTTATCAATCATTATGCATTCGATGGCTTGCAGGGGAATGAGTTTTCGATGGGAACAGCTTTTAAATCGCGGGATGGTGAGATGAGTTTCGGTGGAGTGGGAGGTATAACTTTCTTTTATCCTTCCAAAATCAACGACCAGCGCACACCACTTCAACTATATCTCACCGATTTGTATATTCAGGATAAACCAGTTATCGAAAGTCAAAAATCAGGGGGACGTGAGATCATTAACGGCTTTATCTCTGATGTAAATAAAATACACCTGAGTTATAAAGATAATATGTTTAGTCTGGAATTTTCCACTTTTGACTTTGCCAGTCCGGGACGTGTGTATTATCGTTATAAAATGGAAGGATTGAATTCCGAATGGATGAATACCCCACAAGGTGTAAGCCGTATTAGCTTTACCAATATAAGTTATGGTACTTATAAATTAAAGGTGATGGCTTGCATTCATGATAATATGTCTCCGGAAAAAGAGTTTATAATTATTATTTCTCCGCCCTGGTACTTGTCTTGGTGGGCTAAGACCTTTTATTTTATATTAGTACTGCTATTAGGATACGGCATAACTAAATATATACTGAGTCAGATAAACCATAAGCAAGAGTTGATGCGTCGGGAGCATGCCGAACAGATTAATGAAGCCAAGTTGCAGTTTTTTATCAATATTTCGCACGAAATTCGTACGCCAATGACGCTTATTATCAGTCCTCTCGAAAAACTGATTTCAGAGAATGCAGATATAGAAAAGCAAAAGGTATATCAGATGATGTACCGAAACGGGCAACGCATCTTGCGTTTGATTAATCAGTTAATGGATATCCGAAAAATAGACAAGGGATTGATGTTTGTAAAAATGAGAGAAACCGACATCGTTGGCTTTATCGATGATCTGATGCAAACATTCGAATATCAGGCCAACAAACGAAATATTCGTTTTGAATTCCAGCACGCGGAACCAAAACTAAATGTGTGGATAGATTTAAATAATTTCGATAAAATATTACTGAATATTCTATCTAACGCCTTTAAATACACGCCTGAAAATGGTGAAATTATTGTTTCGCTTCATACCGGAACGGATGAGAATGAGGAAGGAGCTTTACGGAATTATTTTGAAATTACTATTTCCGATACGGGTATAGGTATCGAAGAAGAAAAAATTGAACGAATATTCGAACGTTTTTATCAGATTGATAACGACCAGACAAAATCAAATTTCGGGACGGGAATCGGACTTCACTTGGCTCGTTCGCTGGTGGAATTGCAACATGGGGCTATTCGTGCCCGGAACAAACAAGATGGGCAGGGTAGTGAGTTTGTTGTTCGCTTGCCGTTGGGGCGTTCGCACCTGAAGGATGAGGAAATAGAAAACTATAGTGTGGAACCAAGTCAAAAAGCGGCTCTTCGTATGCCTGATGTGGTTCTTTACGATGGAAAAGAAACAGAAAATTCCACCAAGGTAAAATCAAAAACAAAGTACCGCATTTTGGTGGTGGACGATGAAGATGAAATCCGGCAATATATTCGTACCGAACTATCAGATATGTATAAGATATCCGAATGTCGGAATGGAAAAGAGGCGTTGGATTTTATTCTGAAAGAAAAACCTAATTTGGTGATAAGTGATGTGATGATGCCGGAGATGGACGGAATTACTTTGTGCAAAAAAATGAAATCGAATATTAATGTGAATCATATTCCCATTATACTGCTCACTGCTAAATCAGGAGACGAAGATAAAGCTGAAGGGTTTGATATAGGAGCCGATGCTTATGTAGTAAAACCGTTTAATGTGGAGTTATTGAAGAAGCGAATAGCCAACTTGCTGGGAAACCGTGAACGGTTGGAAATGAAAGCTTCGGATACGGACGAAAATAAGCAACTCATAAAACCAGTGGTGATGCGTTCGTCTGACCAGGTATTATTGGAAAAAATAATGAAAATTATTAACGACAATATAGCCGATCCCGACCTGAATGTCGAATTTCTGGCAAGTGGAGTTGGAATGAGCCGTGTGCATATGCACCGGAAACTAAAAGAACTGACCAATCAGTCTGCCCGCGATTTTATTAAGTCAATTCGCCTCAAACAGGCCGCCGAATTGCTTTCCACTCAAAAAACCGGTATCTCTGAACTTGCCTATGCATTGGGATTCTCTAATCTGTCCCATTTTTCGAACTGTTTCCATGAGTTCTATGGTATGTCACCCAAAGAATACGCTCAGCAGAACAAGGATAAAAAAGAAGATT
>DAIQOQ010000174.1:0-1497 GCA_036787795.1 Paludibacter sp.
AAAAGTCCCTAAGTTATTTGCATAACTTAGGGACTTTCAGAAAACTGTTGCCAAAGTCCATAGACCATAGTCTATAGTCGGTGGACTAAAATAAAATTTTTATTTTCTCCACAATTTACTCATATCTTCCAGTGTTTTTCCTTTGGTTTCGGGAACCATTTTCCAAACAAACAAGGCCGAAAGAACCGACATTACCCCATACAAACAATAGGTAAAGGTAATGCTGAATGCTTCGAGGCTTGGAAAGGTGGATGAAACCACAAAGTTGGCAATCCACTGTGCCGCAACAGCAATAGCCACTGCTTTTCCACGTACGGTGTTCGGAAAAATTTCCGAAATCAACACCCAACAAATTGGTCCCCACGACATCATAAACGAAGCCGAGTAGATAACGATAAAGATCAGGGTACTTACACCGATAATGTGCAGATAAGCCAGCAAACCGATGGCAAACATACCTACTGCCATACCGGTAGAACCGATAATAAGCAAAGGTTTACGTCCGAATTTGTCTACCGTAAAGATTGCCACCAGTGTAAAGACGATGTTTATAAAGCCCATAATGACGGTTTGATACATAGCAGCATCGTTTCCGAATCCAAGACCTTTAAAGATAGTAGGTGCATAATATAGCACCACATTGATACCTACCACTTGTTGAAAAACCGAAAGCAGCACGCCAATGATCAATACCTTCCAACCGTAAGCCAGCACTTTTTCCACTTTTTCGTGGGCACTGCCTTTAATGTCTTTTAAAATCTCGCTGGCTTTGTTTGTTCCGTTTATTTTACCCAGAATATGCAAGGCTTTGTCTTCTTGTCCGATCAAAGCCAGATGGCGGGGAGTTTCGGGAACAAAAATCAGCAAAAATCCAAACAAAGCTGCCGGAACAGCGTTGGAAGCAAACATATAACGCCATCCGTGAGAGTCAATCCATTCTATTGATTGACCTTTGGTAATAAAATAGTTAACAAAATAAACCACCAGCATACCAAAGATAATGGCAAATTGATTCCACGAAACCAGTTTACCCCGAATTTCGGCTGGTGCAATTTCGGCAATATACATTGGGCAAATGGCAGAAGCCAGCCCCACGCCTATCCCACCGATAACGCGATAGATATTAAAAGCTATAAGCACCGGAACCGAGCCGTCGCCTTTCTGAAAGAAAAATATTTCGGGATAAGCAGCGCCGCAAGCCGAAATGAAAAACAGAATGGCAGCTAACAATAAAGAGTTTCTGCGTCCCAGTTTTTCGGCAAAAACTCCCGACATGGCACTACCGATAATACAACCGATCAATGCACTGGAAACCGTTGCTCCGTGGTAGAATGTAGCCATACTACCGAAAGTCGCTTCATTCAGATGAAAAACCGTTTTCAATGAATCGACAGCTCCCGATATAACAGCCGTATCATATCCGAATAGCAATCCACCCAGCGTAGCCACCAGGGTAATGCCGAAAATATATAATTTACTTCCGCTTTGAGTGTTCAT
>DAIQOQ010000174.1:1597-6121 GCA_036787795.1 Paludibacter sp.
ATATACATATTCACAATTGCTTCGTAAAGCTCTTGTTTTCCGCTGATCTGTTTTGGTTCAGCTTTCGATTTGGCATAAGCAACTACTTCTTCGAAAGACAATTTTCCTTCTTCGAATTCTTTACCTTTACCTGAATCATAAGATGCATAACGGTCCGAAACCATTTTTTTGTAAGGAGATTTTTCCAAAATAGCTGCTGCAGCTTCCAATGAGCGAGCCATTACATCCATACCCGAGATATGAGCAATGAACAAGTCATCCAAATCGGTAGAGTTACGACGAATCTTAGCATCGAAGTTAGTACCGCCACCTTGCATTCCACCACCTTGAAGAATAACCAGCATAGCCTGAGTCAATTCATAAATATCGATAGGGAACTGATCGGTATCCCAACCGTTTTGAACATCACCGCGGTTAGCATCAATAGCACCAAGCATACCTGCATCCACAGCACATTGAAGTTCGTGTTCGAAAGTATGACCGGCCAACGTAGCGTGGTTTACTTCAATGTTCACTTTGAAATCTTTTTCCAAACCAAATTCTTTCAGGAAGCCGATAACTGTTTCGGTATCCACATCATATTGATGTTTCATTGGTTCCATTGGTTTTGGTTCAATCAGGAATACGCCTTTGAAACCTTTTGCACGGGCATAATCGCGGGCTTTGGTCAACATGGTACCCATGTGTTGTTTTTCACGTTTCATATCAGTATTCAACAACGACATATAACCTTCGCGTCCTCCCCAGAAAACATAAGCTTTACCACCCAGTTCGATAGTTGCATCCATAGCATTTTTAATCTGAACCATTGCACGGGCTGCTGCATCAAAATCAGGATTTGTGCTGGCTCCGTTCATATAGCGTGCATGCGAAAATACATTGGCAGTACCCCACATCAGTTTAATACCTGTTGCAGCTTGTTTTTCTTTTGCATAAGCCACAATAGCTTTCAGATTAGCTTCATATTCTTCAATGCTGCTACCTTCGCTAATCAAATCGATATCGTGAAAACAGTAATATTCGATACCCACTTTTTGCATAAATTCAAATCCTGCATCCATTTTGTTTTTAGCAGCTTGCAATGCATCAGCAGCTCCTACCCATGGGTGGTTTTGTGTTCCGCTTCCAAATGGATCACCACCTTCGGCACACAATGAATGCCACCAGGCCATACAGAATTTAAACCATTCTTTCATGGGTTTACCATAAACTACTTTTTCGGCATCATAATGATGAAATGCCATCGGATTCTTACTGTCTTTTCCTTCAAATTTAATTTTTTCCACAGATGGGAAATACTGTTTTGTACTCATAATAGTTTTTTTTAGTTATTTATTATATGTTATTTGCCTTCCGGCGTCATTGATTGTTATTGTTGTACAACTAACTATCACATTAGTATATTATCACATCAAATGAATTTGACCCATCGGTTATAAGCTTCCATGCTTACAGCTATGTTCTCGGGTTCCGGAGTTACCACAATGATTTTTTTCAAGGTAGCAAATGCTTCTTCGGCATTTTTGTATATCCCCGCTCCTATCCCTGCACCACGCGCTGCGCCCACCGAACCGTCGGTATTGTACAATTCGATAGTAGCTCCGGTTATATTAGCCAAAGTCTGACGGAAAATAGGACTCAAAAATAAGTTGGCATGTCCGGCACGAATGGTTTTGGTTTCAATACCCATTTGATTCATAATGTCCATACCGTATTTAAACGAAAAAGCAATTCCTTCGTGAGCTGCACGTGCCAAATGCGCTTTAGTATGGCGGTTGAAATTGATACCATGGATAGAGCAATTTGGTTCCCTATTGCCGAGCACGCGTTCCGCACCATTTCCAAAAGGAATAATGCTTACTCCTTCGCTTCCAACCGGAATCTGAGCTGCCAGTTCGTTCATCTCGCCATAACTCATTCCTTCGGGAGCCACGTTATTTTTAATCCAGGTATTCAGAATGGCTGTTCCGTTGATGCATAGCAATACACCTACGCGAGTTGCCTCTTTGGTATGATTGACATGTGCAAAAGAGTTTACGCGCGACTGCGGATCGTATTTGGCATCATCATTAACACCGTAAACCACACCCGATGTACCACCTGTAGCAGCTATTTCACCCGGATTCAATACATTTAATGATAAAGCGTTGTTTGGTTGATCGCCGGCACGGTACGTTACCGGAGTTCCAACAGCCAAACCAAGTTCAGCAGCAATATCGGCTTTCAGAGTTCCCTGTTGACCAAATGTAGGTACTATTTCAGGTATCAAAGCTGTATTGAAACCATAATAATCATACAGGAACTTAGCAGGCGATTCATCTTTGAAATTCCAGGCAATACCTTCGGATAGCCCCGAAGCCGTAGTGCAGGCTTTTCCGGTCATACGCATGGCCAGATAATCGCCCGGCAACATATAATATTTTGCTTTGGCAAAGTTTTCAGGTTCGTTCTCTTTTACCCAGGCTAACTTAGACAGAGTAAAGTTTCCAGGTGAGTTCAACAAATGCGACAGACAGGTTTCACTCCCGATTTCATTAAAAGCTTTTTCACCATAAGGTACGGCACGGCTATCGCACCAGATAATAGAATCACGAATTGCTTTTTGATTTTCATCAACAAGTACCAGACCGTGCATTTGATAAGAAATACCAATGGCTTTAATGGCCGATGAGTCGGTACCAAATTCGGATAGAACAGCTTCTGTAGCCAGCTTCAGGTTAGTCCACCAGGTTTCAGTGTCCTGCTCAGCCCAACCGGATTTCACCGATTTTATTTCCATTTCTTTTTTTGGAAAAAATGCACTCGAAACGCATTCTCCCGTCTCTGCATTTACCAAACTCGCCTTTACCGACGAGCTACCTAAGTCATAACCTAATAAGTACATATATAAAAGGATTAAACAACCCCCAGCCCCTAAAGGGAAGGAAGAACAATTAGTATTATTATATTTTTATTCAATAAATGAATCATTCCAATAGATTAAAAATGACTATATTCAATTAATTCCCCTTTAGGGGTTAGGGGTCATTTTTTCTTCTTATCAAACTTATAAAGTCTTGCCGCCCGATGCGGTACACCCTCTTCCATTTCATCAAGCGGAATCACATAAGGCATTTGAGCCACCTTTTTCTGAAAATTACGAACATCGGAGTTTGTTTGATGAACTGTGTTGTACAAAGACCGAAGTTGTGAAACCGTAAACTTACGCGGTAACAGTTCAAAAAGCAAATGCGGCTCTATATCCAGATTATGCCGGACATGCTCTAATCCTTTATTAATAATTTCGGCATGGTCAAAAGCCAGATTCATTTCCGCAACTTCGTTCAAATCATACCAATTAGCCTGTGTGTTATCTGATTTAACCTGAATTTTACGATCTATCTTGATCAACGCCACATAGGCCACTGTAACAATGCGACGAATCTTCATCTGCATTGTGTTTTCAAGCCACAAAATATCGCGTGGATTCTTAGTCCTGTTGGGTCCTCCGAAACTACGGAACTGACTCAGATAAATATTCTTCAAACCGGTAAGTTCTGTCAATACTCGCGAAGCGGCATCATCGAGATCTTCATCATTCAAAATAATACTTCCGGGAAGCTTTTTATCATTATACAATTCATTCCGTTCTGTAATGCTTCGTTCGATCAGCAGAACCTTAAGCTGATCTCCATCAAAACCAAACACTACACAGTCTACCGAAACATGTGGATTGTATATATTTTCACTCGACATTTATTCTCTCTGTTTTGTTTTACGACACAAAAATAGCATATAGTTTTATATTATTATCATACAAAAACCATGTTATAAAACACATTATCAAGAATTTGAATACTGTATTTATTACAATATCAACAACGTATTTACTGTATTATATACAATAAGTCATTTAGATCCGAATTTGCTAAATTAGCGTATATAAAACAATTGAAGCTTTCATAGGAAATGAAAGCTTCGAAGAGACGATTACAATAAGGGGTAAGCAAAAATTCAATTGCTCTGTATGCAAAAAAATAGACGTTCAAATTGAATGATCGCCTATTTTAATCGAAATTATTACATATAAGTAAGAAACAATATTTAATGATCTGTTTTCAGAAAACAAAGTGTAGATTTACAATCTTACAACTTGTAACCATTTACTTGTAACTACTTATATTATACCAGCTTCTCCATAGTCAACCACAATTTATCATCCGGAGGTACCGGAGCTGTAATTTGGATCAGTTGTTTTGATACCGGATGAATAAATTCCACATTACGAGCATGCAAGCTGATTCCTCCGTTAGGATTTGAACGGGCAAAACCATACTTCAGGTCGCCTTTTATAGGACAACCCATTTTAGCCAGTTGACAACGGATCTGATGATGCCGCCCTGTTTCCAGATGTACTTCCAGTAAATAATAAGTATCGGAATGTGCAATAAGTTTATAGCTTAACGCTGCCGCTTTTGCATTTGGAACCATCTTGTCGTGTGCCACAGATTTGTTCTGCTTTTCGTTACGCAGCAGAAAGTGTTC
>DAIQOQ010000363.1:0-1965 GCA_036787795.1 Paludibacter sp.
TTCAATGAACTTAGCGCGCTGTATTTTGTTAGATAAACTGAGTCTAAGATGGTTTACTTTCAGGTCTTTCCGATGCAAAGAGGTAAACCGTGCGATGACCGACTAAATAATAAACAGGAACAGATGAAAATGAAAATAGAAATATGGAGCGACGTGATGTGTCCGTTTTGCTATATGGGCAAGCGGAAGTTTGAAACAGCGCTCAAACAGTTTGCCGATAAAGAGCACATTGAAGTGGAATGGAAAAGCTTTCAGCTGAATCCCGATTTGGTTACCAATCCCGCCATCGGCATGGCTCAATATCTGTCGGAACACAAAGGAATAGCTGCCGAACAAGCCCGCCAGATGAATGGTCAGCTTACCCAGGCCGGGCAGGCTGTAGGGCTGGAATATAATTTCGACAAAGTGGTAGTGGCCAATACATTTAATGCGCAGAAATTGATTAAGTTCGCTCACACGCAAGGTAAGCAAAATGAGATGGAAGAACGGTTGTTTGAGGCCTTTTTTACGGAAGGAAAAAATGTAGACGATCTGCCTACCCTTATCCAACTGGCTGCTGAAGTAGGTGTGGATGCTGCAGACGAAGCATTTGAAAACGACGAATATGCTGCGCAGGTACAGGCTGACGTGGCTGAAGCCAATACTCTGGGAATTCATAGTGTACCGTATTTTGTGTTTAACCGACAACTGGCTGTGAACGGTGCACAGGATAGTTCGTTTTTTCTGGAAACACTTCGGAAAGCTTTTGCCGGGTGGGTAAAAGATCATCCCGAAATAAAACCCCGTCCGGTGACGTTCAGTTACAAACCGGAATAAAATACTTAACTGCCTGAGGCAGCTGTTGCTCCGGACGGATGTGGTTTTGCGTGCTTTTGTAACAGGTCGCTCCTCCGGAGCTTATTGTTTTTGTGTGGTTTTGTTCTATAAACGGGGCACTCCTCCGGAGTTTTGTTGATTTCTTTTCTTGAAATGAAAGATTAGCTCTGTAGGAGCATTCTGTTTGTAGTATATACAGATCCAAAATTTCCGTAGCTCCGTAGGAGCGCCCTGTTCTTGTTGTCTGTGTTTAGTTTACAAGGTATTTTGAACGCAATTTCGCAAAATTAGCGAATTAAGGCAAGAGCTTGTTTGTGATAATTGTTATCTGCGTTCTAAAAAGACTGTTGACACAGCCTCGCCGGGCAGTAAAAAGCCTGAGAATATCGCCCAATAAAATGCTTAGATCGGATTTTTGCATTCATTCTCCGTATTTTCATACTTCCAACGCTGTTTGAAGCTTGTAATTTTGCACTATCGAATTAATAATCATATTTAGTCAAAACAAATAAAAAACAAATCGTATGAAAAAAGTTATTTTTAGCATTTTAGTATTATCATTGTCATTGGTAGCTTCGGCTCAACAATCGTGGTCGAACGACCCTATGCATTCACGTTTAGGTTTTGTGGTAAAACATCTTACCATTTCAGAAATTAACGGACAGTTTAGCAGTTTTACAATAAAGGTAAAGACTTCTAAGCCTGATTTTACAGATATGAAGGTAAGCGTAGTTGCCAAAACAGCCAGCATCTCCACCGGAGTTGAAATGCGCGATACCCACCTGAAAACAGCCGACTTCTTTGATGTTGAAAAATATCCTGAGCTGACATTCGAAAGCACTTCGTTGAAAAAGATTTCTGAAAAACAGTTCGCTTTGACCGGTAACCTGAGCTTACACGGTGTAACCAAAGTTGTAACGCTGCATGTGACTTACTATGGTACCGTTGTAAACCCCATGAACAAGAAGGGTACCTTTGGATTTCACATTACCGGATCGGTGAAACGCTCAGACTTTGGTATCGGACCAAAATTCCCCGAAGCTATGGTTAGCGACCTTATTAATATTGTGGCTGATGCTGAATTCAGCAAGGAATAATAGTTTAATACGGTTATCCCTTATTTTACCTAAGCAAAAGAAAACACCACAA
>DAIQOQ010000175.1:0-3368 GCA_036787795.1 Paludibacter sp.
GTTTTTTACTGTCCTTGTTGTCAATCAACGGATCGTTGAACGCATCTACGTGACCGGAAGCTTTCCAGGTTGTGGGGTGCATAAAAATGGCAGCATCAAGTCCTACCACATTTTCGTGAAGCAGCACCATACTGTCCCACCAATATTTTTTGATGTTATTTTTCAGTTCAACACCATTCTGACCATAGTCATAGACAGCACTCAGTCCATCATAAATTTCGCTCGAAGGAAATACAAAACCGTATTCCTTGCAGTGCGCAATCAGTTTTTTAAAAACATCTTCTTGTGAAGCCATACTATTTAGTTACGAGTTACGAGTTACAAGTTTTAATAAGAAAGACAAATTTCGTTTGAAATTGCCGGTAAAAAAGAGCTGCAAAGTTACTATTTTTTTTGTATTTTTGTGGATTGAAATAGAAAAATACTATTGAAACAGGCAGTTTTAGAGAATATAACCTCTATGTATTCCACTAATCGAGAGCCTGCTTCGAGAACCTTGTAACTTGTAACTAATTTCTTGTAACTAACTATATGAGCACAGACGAAATAATTGACGCGGAAAGCGAAGAAAACGAAATGACAAGCGCAGCCGAAGAAATCGTGAACGATGCTGAATCTGCTGTGCATTCAAACTATAAAGTTCCAAAAATTAGTGCCGATGCGGTTAAGCACCACCTTTCGGGTATGTATCAGAACTGGTTTCTGGATTATGCTTCGTACGTAATTCTGGAACGTGCCGTACCCGATATTTACGACGGACTTAAACCGGTGCAACGTCGTATTCTCCATTCGATGAAACGACTGGATGATGGTCGATACAACAAAGTAGCGAACATTGTAGGACATACCATGCAGTTTCACCCACACGGTGATGCCTCCATTGGCGATGCATTGGTACAATTGGGACAAAAAGATTTACTGATCGACTGCCAGGGAAACTGGGGAAACATACTTACCGGTGACGGTGCCGCTGCTCCCCGTTACATCGAAGCACGCCTGTCAAAGTTTGCACTCGAAACGGTTTTTAATCCTAAAACAACCGAATGGCGGTCGTCCTACGATGGTAGAAACAAAGAACCGGTTACTTTGCCTGTAAAATTTCCATTGCTACTGGTACAGGGTGTTGAAGGTATTGCTGTAGGATTGAACTCAAAGATTCTTCCTCACAATTTCAACGAACTGGCAGATGCTTGTATTGCGCACTTGCGTGGCGAAGGATTTGTCTTGTTTCCCGACTTCCAGACCGGAGGTTCCATCGACGTCAGTCGCTACAACGACGGTGAACGTGGCGGTGCCGTAAAGATTCGCGCTAAAATAGGTAAGCTAGATAACAAAACGCTGTCCATAACCGAAATTCCATTTGGAACAAATACAACCAAGCTCATTGAGTCCATTATCCGCGCTAGCGATAAAGGCAAAATAAAGATCCGGAAAGTAGACGATAATACTTCTGCTAACGTAGAAATTCTGGTACACCTGTTGGCCGGATCATCGTCCGACAAAACGATTGATGCCCTGTATGCTTTTACCGATTGCGAGCTGAGCATTTCGCCCAACTGTTGTGTGATTCACGACAACAAGCCACGCTTTTTGGGCGTGAGTGAAATGTTGCGAATCAGTTGTAAGCATACCATGGACCTGCTGCAGGCCGAACTTGAGATTCAAAAAGCCGAATTGCAGGAACAACTGTTCTTCACTTCGCTCGAAAAAATATTTATCGAAAACCGCATTTACAAAGACAAAGGTTTCGAAGACAGTACATCGCAAGATCAGGTTATTGCACACATAGACCAACGACTGGAGCCGTTCAAGAAAGATTTCATCCGCGAAATTACCCGCGAAGACTTTTTGAAATTGCTTGATATAAAGATGATGCGCATCACTAAGTTTGACTCGGACAAAGCCAACGACACGCTGATTGCCATCCAGAAAAAGATAGACGAAATAGACTTTAACCTGGCTCATCTGGTCGACTTTACCATTGCCTGGTACGAAGGACTAAAAGCCAAATATGGTAAAGATTACCCTCGTCGCACCGAGATACGCAACTTCGAAACCATCGTGGCATCGAAGGTGGTGGAAGCCAACGAAAAGCTCTACGTGAATTACGAAGAAGGATTTATAGGTACATCACTGCGCAAAGATGAATTTGTATGCAACTGTTCGGATATCGACGATATTATTATATTCTTCAAAGACGGAAAATATAAGATCGTCAAGGTAGCCGACAAGATTTTTGCAGGGAAAAATATCCTGCACCTGGACGTATTCAAGAAAAACGATAAACGAACCATTTATAACGCTGTGTACCGCGACGGAAAAACCGGACCATATTACATTAAACGTTTTGCCGTAAACGGTATTACGCGCGACAAAGAATATGACATTACGCAAGGTACTGCCGGCTCAAAGGTCGTTTATTTCACCTCGAACCCGAATGCCGAAGCCGAAGTAATACGCGTAACATTGAAACCAAAAGCCCGCTTGTTTAAGTTGGTTTTCGAAAAAGACTTTAGCGACATTGCCATCAAAGGCCGCCAGTCGATGGGTAATATTCTGACCAAAAATGATATTCATAAAATTGCATTGAAGCAAAAAGGAGGTTCTACGCTGGGCGGACGTCAGGTTTGGTTCGACCGCGATGTACTCCGTCTGAACTACGACAACCGCGGTGAGCATCTGGGCGAGTTTCAAAGCGACGATTTAATTTTGTTGGTATCGAGTAAAGGAAATTTCTACACCAGCAATTTCGATCTGAACAACCATTACGACAAAGACATATTGGTAATCGAAAAATTCGATCCGCACAAAACCTGGTCGGTGGCGCTGTGGGATGCCGAGCAGAAGTTCTACTACCTGAAACGTTTTCAGTTGGAGGCATCGGCTAAACCGCAAAGCTTTTTGGGCGATCATGCCGACTCGCGCCTGATGCTGATGAGCGATGCTGATTATCCACGCTTTGAAGTGGTGATGGGTGGCAACGATGCTTACCGCGAAGCACTGGTGGTGGATGCTGACGAATTTATTGGCGTGAAAAGCTACAAGGCAAAAGGAAAACGTCTGACAACATTCGAAGTGGAAACTATCAACGAGTTGGACCCGGTAAGATTCAAAAAGAAAGAGGAAACACCTACTGAAGATGGAAACGGAGGTGGAAACGACGAAGAAGATGGTGAAGAGCTGTCCGTAGACAACGATACGCCTCCTACCGATCCGGCACCTACGAAAGCTGAAACTCCGGAACAAAAAACTCACAAAACTCACAAAGAAAAAACGGAGAAAGAGTCAAAAGCAAATAGCACTGAAACGGTAAAAAATGATTCGGTACTACCCGATGAAATAGTGGATAATGGCAAAATTATCGACGA
>DAIQOQ010000175.1:3468-6096 GCA_036787795.1 Paludibacter sp.
TTGCAGAGGTCGGTATAATCTGTTTCGGCATCCGGACGAAGATCACTCCCCGAGTCGGCACGATTCCCTATCTCACTGTTGCGCGCGAGGTAAGTAGATGTTAGGTCTTTATTGGAAGCTTCGAGTTCTGTAAACAACCCAACTATTCCCAGCTTCAGAGCCGCAGCTTGTAAAGTCGGACTGGCATGGTATTTAGCAAGCATGTCGGCGGTATCCTCAGCCTGCGTTTTCACCGGACGGCGGCTTACATCCCAATAGGGTTCAAGGAAAAACTCCAGATCCTGTGCAGCCGCTTTCTCACTCACATCGCGCGATTTTGTCATAAAAACCACTGTTCGTTTAATTTCGCTGAGCAGGTTATCATCCTTGTTATCTAACGCCTTTAGCGGATCCGTAAGTTTGCTCCTGAGCTGAGCATTCACTTGATCGCCAAATTTTTGAGCATTGGAGGTAAACCGATCTAATATGGCATTACCCACATCGCCCAATTGAGTCCGCACCGGAGTGACTACCTGAGTAGTTGATTGAAAAAGAGAATTTGCATTGTTGTTAGACAAATGACTAACTCGCAAGCCGGAAAATGATGTTTTTTTCATGATTTTTTGATTTTAATTTATGATTATTTTAAGGAAAAACGTTTCATTTGGCTTCCGCCCGGGGCGGAAAAGCAATAACAATCATCGCAGCCATTCCGCCCGGGGCGGAATCATAAAAAAAGGATGCGCAGTATTTCCGCCCGGGGCGGAAAGCTAAATTAGGCTTACGAGAGACTTACGCCCCGGGCGGAAATACAAAAACAGTCATCAAGATCTTTCCGCCCCGGGCGGAAAGTAAATTAAAGAAAGTTCGCTCTTTATTCTTTTATCGCTACAAAAATAAAAATTAGTTTATAAAAAACAAAATAAAACAAACAAAAAATTCAGTATAGATAAAACAAATCTTAGCAATACTCAACTAGCCTCTAACGAGTCGAATGACTTAAGTGCACCCAA
Organism: Paludibacter sp.; assembly: GCA_036787795.1. Taxonomy (GTDB): domain Bacteria; phylum Bacteroidota; class Bacteroidia; order Bacteroidales; family Paludibacteraceae; genus Paludibacter. Next base: position 4,461 of record DAIQOQ010000175.1, read on the forward strand.
CTTTTTTTTCGCATAAATGTTTGTTGTTTGCGAAGTCATTTCCCGATGTATTACAGAAAAATTTCCGTAATTTTGCAACAGCTTTTTCTAAATGCGAAATCATATCTAACTAAATAATAAATTGAATAATGGCTAAAGAATTTAAGTACCAGGAACCTTTTCCACTAGGAAAAGAAAAAACCGAATACTACCTGCTTACCAAAGAGCATGTGTCGGTATCGGAATTTGACGGACAGGAAATCCTTAAAGTTGAACCCGAAGGTCTCACCAAACTAGCTCGTGCTGCCATGCGCGACTGTTCTTTTTTGCTTCGCCCTGCGCACCAACGTCAGGTAGCAGCTATTCTCTCTGACCCCGAAGCCAGCGAAAACGACAAATATGTAGCGCTCACTATGCTCCGCAATGCCGAAATTGCCGCTAAAGGCATCCTTCCTTTCTGCCAGGATACAGGTACAGCCACCGTTTACGCCAAAAAAGGCAATAATGTGTGGACCAACGGAACCGACGAAGAAGCTTTGTCGAAAGGTATTTACGAAACATACACCGAAGAAAACCTGCGTTACTCGCAAAATGCTCCTCTGAACATGTACGACGAGGTGAACACCGGCACCAACCTACCTGCTCAGATTGACCTCGTAGCCGGACATGGCAACGAATATAAATTCCTGTTCATTGCCAAAGGGGGTGGATCGGCCAACAAATCATACCTTTTTCAGGAAACCAAAGCCTTGTTGAACCCTGCTTCGTTGGAAAAATTCCTGACCGAAAAAATGAAAACACTGGGTACTGCGGCTTGTCCTCCTTACCACATTGCTTTTGTTATCGGTGGAACTTCGGCCGATGCTTGTATGAAAACCGTAAAGTTGGCTTCTACCAAATATTACGACGAACTTCCAACCGTAGGCAACGAACTTGGACAAGCTTTCCGCGACGTGGAAATGGAACAAAAAATACTGAAACAAGCACAGGCTTCGGGTTTCGGAGCTCAGTTCGGTGGTAAATATTATGCACACGACGTACGCATCGTGCGCCTGTCGCGCCACGGAGCTTCGTGTTTTGTAGGCATGGCTGTTTCGTGCTCGGCCGATCGCAACATCAAAGGTCTGGTCAACAAAGACGGTATCTGGGTTGAACGCATGGAAGATAATCCGGGCGCATTGATTCCCGAAGAACTACGCAACGAAGGCGAAGGCAATGCTGTAAAAATTGACCTGAATATGCCAATGAAAGATATTCTGGCTATTTTGACCAAGTATCCGGTATCTACCCGCCTGTCGCTTACAGGAACTATCGTGGTAGGTCGCGACATTGCACATGCCAAGCTCAAAGAACTGCTTGATGCCGGCAAACCGCTTCCTCAATACGTAAAAGATCACCCTATCTACTATGCCGGTCCGGCCAAAACACCAAAAGGCATGCCTTCGGGATCGTTTGGTCCTACCACAGCAGGTCGTATGGATTCATACGTTGACCTGTTGCAAGACAACGGTGGCAGCATGATTATGATTGCCAAAGGAAACCGTAGCCAGCAAGTAACCGATGCCTGTAAAAAGCACGGAGGTTTCTACCTCGGCTCTATCGGTGGTCCGGCAGCTATTCTGGCTCAGCAGAACATCAAAAAGGTAGAATGTCTGGA
>DAIQOQ010000364.1:0-1961 GCA_036787795.1 Paludibacter sp.
CGATCTACTTCTTCGCTCAAAATTTCCCATTCGTATATTTTCTGTTCCATTTCCCGCTGTTTTTTCTGATAATTCTGTATAAAGTCATTGTTGGAAGCATTCTCGGGCAACTCCAACAACTTATCCATATCAGCTATTTCGGCTTCTAAGTTAGAAACTACTTTTTCGGCTTCTTCTACTGCTCTTTCGGCCTTCTTTATTTTTTTACTGAACTCCTTTCGGGCTTCGTAACTCAGCTTATTTTCAGACACCGGCTTTTCAGCCTGATCGGAAACCGATTTTGCGGAGGCTGACATTTCCAGCTCGCGCAAGGTATCCATTTTCTTATATTTCAAAAACTCGTAAATGCCACCCAAATGTTCTCGGACCTTTTTATTTCCGAATTCATACACTTTGGTTACCAGTCCGTTCAGGAACTCACGGTCGTGCGACACCACTATAACCGTTCCGTCGAAAGCTTTGATAGCTTCTTTCAATACATCTTTAGAGCGCATATCCAGGTGATTGGTCGGCTCATCAAGAATAAGCAGATTGACAGGTTCCAGCAGCAAACGAATCATAGCCAACCGGCTTCGCTCCCCTCCCGACAATACTTTTACTTTCTTATCCGACGCCTCGCCACCAAACATAAATGCTCCCAGAATATCACGGATCTTTGTCCGAATGTCGCCCACAGCTACATAATCGATGGTTTCGAAAACAGTACGATTTTCATCCAATAACGAAGCCTGATTTTGGGCAAAGTAACCGATCTTGACGTTATGCCCCAGTTTTAATGTGCCTGAATATTCTATTTCATCCATAATACACTTCACCAGCGTACTCTTTCCTTCACCGTTTTTACCTACAAAAGCTACTTTTTCGCCCCGGTTAATAATCATGCCGATATTATCCAGAATCAAATAATCACCGTACGCTTTAGACAGATGTTCTATCTCAACAGGAATACTCCCTGACCGGGGAGCCGGCGGAAACTTCAGACTTAGTTTCGAATTATCCTCCATATCCACTTCCAGGCGCTCCAGTTTATCCAACTGCTTAATGCGCGACTGCACCTGAACTGCTTTAGTGGCCTGATAACGATAACGAGCTATAAACTCTTCGGTATCGGCAATAAGCTTTTGTTGATTTTCATACGCCCGCACCTGTTGTTCATGTCGTTCCAAACGCAACTGAACATATTTGGAGTAATTTACATTATAATCATATATTTTACCCAACGATATTTCAATAGTGCGGGTAGTAACTGCATCAATAAATGCCCTATCGTGCGAAACAAGAACAATTGCACCATTCGACGTAGTCAGGAAGTTTTCGAGCCACTGAATAGATTCAATATCCAGGTGATTGGTAGGTTCATCGAGCAACAATACATCCGGACGTTGCAGCAATATCTTGGCAAGCTCTATACGCATACGCCAACCGCCACTAAACTCGGAACATTGACGGTCGAAATCGGTACGCAGAAAACCCAGACCTAATAATGTCTTTTCTATTTCCGCATAAAAATTACCGTTGCCTATTATTTGCAAACGTTCGTTGGCCTGTGTAAGTCGTTCCAGAAGTTCCTGGTATGCATTGCTCTCATAATCGGTTCGCTCAACCAGCTCCACATTCATTCGTTCAATGTCAAGTTGCAAATCGGTGATATGTTCAAAAGCTTTTTCAGCTTCCTGCATCACCGTCGTACCTTCATTGTGAATCATGTGCTGAGGCAAATAACCAATTGTAAGATCCTTTGGAATAGTTATCTTTCCTTTAGTAGGGAGCTGTTTGCCTGAGAAAATACGAAGCAAAGTAGTTTTACCGGCCCCATTTTTCCCAACTAACGCAATTTTATCTTTTGGATTGACCAAAAAACTAATTTCATCAAAAAGTGGCGAACCACCAAATTCAACAGTAAGTTGTTCTACAGAAATCATATATATAACTTTCGGAATAATTCATTTAATTTCAAACAG
>DAIQOQ010000176.1:0-6088 GCA_036787795.1 Paludibacter sp.
TTAAACGTTTTCAGCATATCAAGCACATTGGTTTTTACATTTACGAAATATTCAATTCCAATTGCTTTCAAGTCATCTGTACAAGCAGGAGCTCCTGCAACAACAAATTCGGCTTTACCCTTAGCCAGTGCATAAGCAGCTGGTGCAAGTTCAGCATATTCATCGTCGCTCGAACAAAGAACAATAATATCCGCTTTAGCATCCAAAGCCGCTTTTACGCCTTCTTCTACTGTAGCGAAACCAAGATTATCAACAACTTCGTAACCTGCACATGCAAAGAAGTTACAAGAGAACTGAGCACGAGCCAAACGCATAGCCAAACTACCAATTGTCAACATAAACGCTTTTGGACGTTTAGCAGCACCTTCGGTAGCAAAACGTAATGCTTCAAATTCAGCAGCACCACGAACCGGCAATAACTTTTCGGTTCCACTGTGCGAGCAACCACAATCTGCAGTTTCTGTTACTTGTACTTTGGCAGCAGCAGCTTCGTTGAAGTTAGGGAACTGATTAGTTCCTAACAATACTTCACGACGACTAGAAACTGATTTCAAGCGACTGGTAGCAGTAGCTTTTACAGCTTGCTGAACAGAACCGGAAGCAACAGCAGTAAAGAAACCACCTTTATCTTCCACTTCAAGGAATAATTTCCATGCTTGAGCAGCAATTTCGTTAGTCAATGTTTCAATATAATATGAACCGGCAGCAGGGTCGGTCACTTTATCGAAATGAGATTCTTCTTTTAATAATAATTGTTGGTTACGGGCAATACGTTCCGAAAAATCATCGGCTTGTTTGTAAATAACGTCATAACCAAGAACAGTCAATGAATTCACACCACCCAAGGTAGCACTCATCGATTCAGTTTGAGTACGAAGCATGTTTACGTTCGCATCAAAAACTGTTTTGTTGAAAGTAGATGTTTCGGCATGAACGCGCATTTTGGCTGCACATTTGCAAATACCGTTTACTGTGCTTTTACAATCGTCTTTTTTACAAACGGGTTGGTAAGCATCAACAATCTTTGCCCACAATAAACGTGCAGCACGGAATTTGGCAATTTCCATAAAGTAGTTGCCACCAACACCAAAGTTGAATTTAATTTTTTTAGCAGCTAATGAAGTATCTACTCCGGCTTCCACCATCATCGACAGATATTCATTACCCCAAGCTAACGCATAACCCAATTCCTGAGCAATAAAGGCACCGGCATTGTTTAAGGTAGTAGCATTAACACCAATTACACGGTAAAAAGGTAAACCGGCAGCAGCTTCGATAGTCGCTTTTGCTTTTGTTACAATTTCTTCTTTTGTAAGCTCTTTACCTGTTTGCAACATGCGGTTCAACGGATCGAAGTTGATAGAACCCTGCAGTGCTTTTGGATCGTAACCTTTAGATTTGAAGTAATCGGTCAGGATAGTTGCCAGAGTAGCAGCTGCACTAACACAAATACCAAAGTTAAGTTCTACGCAGTCGGCAGCAATGCCTTCTAGCAAAGTAGCGATATAACCTGCACTCAACTCATCTTTTTTCAATTTGAAACCGAGTGAGTTGACACCTTTATACAGAATGTCCAATGCTTTGGCATTGGCATCCTTTGCTGATTCTACCACGATGTCCTGACGGATAAGCCATTCGTTGTCGGCCTTAGTTCCACGAACATAAGGAAAAACACCAGGTGCTGAATCTTTTGTTTCGAGGGATGTAATGTCCTCAGCACGATAGAAAGGCATCACGTTGAAACCTTCATTAGTTTTCCAAACAAGCTTTTTGTTGAAGTCAGCTCCCTTGAGGTCGACTGTGACTTTTTCCATCCATTTTTCAGTACTAACGGGTGGAAAATCAGCCAATAAATTCAATTTTTTTTCTGCCATAATATAGTTTGATTATCGAAATTTCTAAGCGAGTGCAAAATTACGACATTCATTTGAGTTAGACGAATTTTTTACGAATGAATTAAAGAAAAATTTCGGTAATCGAATATTTTTATCTCTAAAAAAGTTCAATTCTTGCAGAAAAACATATTGTTAGCGAATATATTTTTTATCTTTGCACAAACGATTAGTCAATATTAACCACATTATTAATATTTATCATGATAAACGAAGCTATTGACAAAGACCAAACAGCAAGTCCGCGGTTAGACATTTCGGCGGAAACAGAATCGTATTTAAAAACATCGGCCAAATGGGGCTTCTTTTTAGCCGTAATGGGTTATATCTTCATCTTTATACTGGTGGTTATTGGCATTGTACTTTTTGTAATATCAACCATAAAGAATGAATATTCGGACTTTCAAAACCTCCCATTCCATTTCCCATTTGTAATGGTTGGTATTATGTATTTAATAATGGCAATACTTTATTTCTTCCCATCATTTAATCTGATGAAATTTGGAAATAAAATCAAATTTGCATTCGAAAATAATGATCAGGCAGCGTTGGATGAGGGACTAAAAAATTTGAAACGGTTATTTGTGTTCTTCGGCATTTTGACTATTGTAATTGTTTCTTTGTACATTGTTGCCATTCCGGTCATGATTATGATAGGCATGACAAAGGCATGATATGCTAATTACAGTTTATCAATAACAGAAAGAGGAATATATCGTTCCTCTTTTTTGTTGGTATTATCCGGGCATTATTTACAAGAAGAATCTTTCAGAAATAACCTGTATCTTTACAGCTCCAACAAGTAAATATTTATACTAAAAATGAAAAAGCTCAAAAATCTCGTTTTTGTTCTGATTGCCGCATTTGTGCTGGTGTATATGCAACTGCCAACAGTAAATTACGGATTCACCGGATTTGCTGTTTTACTCATGATTCTAATTGGAATCTGGATTTTGCTGAATAATCCGTTTAGTATTATTCAGGGGCAAAACAATGTTCCTAAACTAAAAATAGGCAAACCCGGTACTATATCGTTCATTCTGTTGGCCGTATTGTTTATATACATTACGGTAGTTCCGGCACTCACCAGCTGGGCATTGCTTCGCACCAATGAGTATCGCGGTTTGATTGGAAAAGTAGAAACGGAATCCAACTTATCCAACCATATGCTACCGATCTCTATTGAGAAAATAAGGGTGGTAGATCAATCATTGGCACAATTGCTGGGCGACAAAGTGCTTGGGTCGCAGTCGGCACTGGGAAGTCAGGTCACACTGGGTACATTTAATATACAGAAAGTGAACAACGATCTGTATTGGGTGGCTCCATTGTTACACTCCGGCTTTTTCAAATGGCAGAAAAACATGCAAGGCACCAACGGATATGTGATGGTAAATGCCTGCAACGAACGCGATGTGAAACTCGTTCAGGAAATAGGAGGTAAAAAAATATACATCAAATATCAATCGGAAGCGTACTTTTTCGATAACCTCGAACGCTATTTATATTTCCATGGGTATTGGAATGTAGGTTTAACCGATTATTCATTTGAAATTGATGATGCGGGAACTCCTTATTGGGTGGTGACTAAATACAAAAAGACGATTGGCTTTGCGGGAGACGAAGCGCAAGGAACAGTGATTGTAAACGCTCAGACAGGCGAGATAAAAGAATATTCCATTGACAATACTCCGAAATGGGTAGATCGTATTCAGCCAGGAGAATTTATAGAAACACAACTCAACGATTGGGGCAATTACGTGAAAGGTTATTGGAATTTTTCCAATGAAGGTAAACTCAAAATTACCGAACAGGTTTCGATGGTATATGGTGAAGATAATAATGCTTATTGGTACACCGGATTGACATCGGTAGGCGCCGATGAGTCCACCGTAGGTTTTGTGCTGGTAAACACCCGTACGAAAAAGGCGGTGTGGTACAAACAAAGCGGTGCTACGGAAAGTGCTGCCCAAAACTCAGCAAAAGGAAAAGTACAGGAAAAAGGTTTTTCGGCTTCGATGCCTATACCGTATAATATCAACAATATTCCTACCTATGTGATGACATTGAAAGACAATGGTGGGCTGGTAAAAATGTATGCTATGGTAGCCATAGAAGATTATACCATTGTGGGTGTTGGCAATAGTCTGCGCGAAGCACTGATGGCTTATAAAAATGCTTTTAACCAGTCGGGCAATAAGATCAGTACAAAAAGCAAAACGGAGAAAAATCTGATTAAATCTGTTATTACCCGCATAAACGGTGATGTAAAAAACGGCAACACCTACTATTACTTCACACTGCGGAACTTTCCGAAAATTTTTATCGGCTCTACGCAGATATCGAATGATTTCCCGCTGACTAATCTGGGCGATAGTGTTTATATCACGTTCGACAACGACAATCAGGATGTGATAGATATTTCTTCGTTTAAGAATAAGAACATAGGCAAATAAAAAAGCACATGGTATCGTTCACCCTGAACAGATAAGTGACAGGGTAATTTTCAACTAAATAGATATGCTGTTTCGGAATGCACCGGGACGGCATATTTTATTATTACGTTTTGATGACATTTTTGTTATGAATAAATTTCTTAAACTCAATGGATGTTTTATCTTTGTAACTCGAATTCAACTATTGAGTTTACTTACAAAAAGATTGTATTACATCAGGTGTCATCATGAACTTCAAACAACGCATTCCAAGAACTATACGCCAGTTTTTTCAACTATATCTGACGGTTTTAGCCATCTTCTCTTTTTTCCGCCTCATATTATTTATCACCCAAACAGACAGAATAGATGCTTCGGTTGACAAAGCTGACATTCTCATAGCTTTCCTCATAGGAATACGGTTCGACCTTGTTATTTCGGGCTATGTTCTTATTTTACCGTTTTTCATAATGGCGGTTCTTTCGTTCTTCAAAAGAACTTTCCCGACAGTAAACAAGGTGCTGTTTTATTTCATTTATATTGTTTTCTCCATTGCGTTTCTGATTTGTGCCATCGACATTCCTTATTTCAAACAATTCTTTTCCCGCTTTACCATTACCGGCTTTGAGTGGTTGGACAGTCCTAAGTTTGTGTTTAAAATGGTGATAGAAGAGCCGCGTTATTGGCTTATAATGGTTCCGTTTATATTCTTCATATTTGTGTTTTACAAAGCATTTAAACGAATCATTTCCAATTCACGCGAGACATCGCCACTGGGTCTGGCTCCAAAAATAGGATTATATATACTTTGTTTGGGGCTTATCTTTGTGGGTATCCGCGGGCGAATTGAAAAAAAATCGCCGATACGCGTTGGCACTGCTTATTTTTGCAACAATCCGTTTCTGAATCAGCTGGGATTGAATCCTAACTTTACACTTATCAGAAGTTATCTGGATAGCAAGGAAGAACGTAATAAAACCGTAACTCTGATGGATGACAAGGAAGCTGTGGCTAATATGCAACGATACCTCAACATACAACATCCGGACAAAAATCTGCCTCTGCTCCGGTTACGTAACGAGGACCAGGTAAAGCCCAACAAATACAATGTAGTGCTGGTAATCATGGAAAGTATGAGTGCTGCTAAAATGGAGCGGGGTGGAAATCCAGATCATCTCACACCTTTTCTGGATAGTCTCTCACATCAGGGTTATTATTTCGACAACGCATACACAGCCGGTATTCATACCTTCAACGGTATTTTCAGTTCCATATTTTCGATGCCTGCTTTGTATCGTCAGCACCCGATGAAAGAAAGTGCTATTATGAAATACCATGGCATGTTCAGTACCCTGAAAGAAAAAGGATATTCTACCGCCTACTTCACCACACACGACGGACAGTTTGATAATGTGGAGGGCTTTTTGAAAGCCAACGATTGCGAAACTGTTATATCACAAGCCAATTATCCGTTGGACAAGATAAAAACTACACTGGGTGTGCCGGACGATTATTTGTTTGAATACTCTATACCGGTATTGAATAAGCTGAATGAAAAAAAGAAACCCTTTGTGGCTACGTTTATGACCGCCAGCGATCATGGTCCGTATTATATACCCGACTATTTCAAAGCCCGAAATACGGAAGAAAAAAAGCAGATTACCGAATTTGCCGACTATTCACTCCGTCGGTTTATTCAAATGGCGTCGAAACAAAAATGGTTCAAAAATACCATTTTCGTATTTATTGCCGATCATGGAG
>DAIQOQ010000177.1:0-6087 GCA_036787795.1 Paludibacter sp.
GGAAGTACCATCGAGCTGTTGGATACGATAAAAAATGTGGGTAAAAATCTGAACTCATCTATGAAAGATGTAAATGTAGATAGTGTGAGTTTAGTGCTTGCAGTTACCAATCATTTTCCATTGCCGGCTAAACTAGTGATAGATAATCCTGTCGATTCTTTAGGAAAAGAAGTTCTTAAAGAATTTAAAAAAGACTATGATATTGAAATTCCAGCACTAAATGATGACGGTACTGTAAAAACGACGCATGTTCAGGAGTTTCGAATACAATTGAAGAAAGGTCAATATGATGAGATAAAAAGAATGAGTAATTTATATTTCAGGATTAGTTTGGGGAATGCTAGTTCTTCGGATAAAGCACACATACTGAAGGATGACTATATAAAGATAAAGTTAAGTGGATATGCAAAGGGTACCATAACCGGTACATTAGGATCTTCTAAATAATTAAATGCTGCAATGATGAAAAAGAATAATAGATACAAAACAACATTTTTACTTTTAGGGTTCTTGTCTTTGTTTAGCCTGTCGGCTCAGCAAGTCAATACTATGTACTTTATGGAGAATGTACCGGTGCGTAGTTATTTAAATCCGGCATTTCAGCCCCTGAGCAATTTCTATCTCGGATTTCCTGTGTTGGGATACACTCAGTTTAGCTTCGGAAATAATGCTTTAGCTCTGAAAGATGTAGCATATAATGATGCCAATGGAAAACCGATTTGGTTTTTAAATAAAAACGGAGATAAAGATAAATTTTATAAGGGCTTAAAGTCGGTAACGAACATTCAGCAAAACTATCAGATAAATATACTCGATTTTGGATTCAGAACCGGAAGAGCTTACTGGAGTTTTTCGATAACCGAAAAAGCAGAGTCGCACATCAACATTCCGAAAGACTTGTTTAAACTTCTGTTGTACGGTACGCCTGATACTGAAAAAAATACGTATGACTTTACATCGCTTGGTGCCGACATGACCGTTTATACCGAAATTGGTCTCGGTTATTCCCGAAATGTAAATGAAAAACTGTCGATAGGTGTAAAGCCCAAATTGTTATTAGGTACTGCCAATGCATCGGGTTCCAGTAATGATTTGAAACTAATTGCCACTCAGGATGAGTGGAATATGGTAGGTAATGGTTCTTTCAAATACTCTTCGCCTATTGATTTAAATGGAAACAAGTTTGATAATTTTGACCCTATAACTGATATCTCGACCAGTCAGTGGCTCAAACCTTCGGGGATAGGAGCCGGGATAGATTTAGGTGCTGTATATAAACTGACAGATAGGTTGACATTGTCGGGTGCGGTGACTGATTTGGGCTTTATCCGCTGGACCAGGAACCTGAAAAAAATGGGATATAAGGTCAATTATAAGTTTAATGGTATTAATAACGTCAATATTAATAATACAGATATAGGCGATAAAGCAGACTCTGTATACACCGACTTTAAAAATAATTTGCACGATACCATTACGGATACTAAACCCTATACCAGTTATACTTCTCCTAAAATTAATGTGGGTGCCGAGTATGCGTTCTGGAATAATAAACTTAGTGTGGGTCTGCTTTCGAGAACACAAATCCATAATAAAAAGGCTTACGAAGAATTGACTGGGTCGGTGAATCTTCGCCCAACCAGTTGGTTTAATTTGTCCGGATCTTATTCTGTTTTAAACGGAAGAGCCAGTAATATCGGTGCCGGTCTGGGCTTGAGGACAGGCTTCTTGCATTGGTTTTTATCTACCGACTATGTGCCTTTGAAATATGCCACATTTACCAGTGGAAGTAGCTCCACCAAATATTCGGCACCTTACAATACACAGGGCTTAAACTTAGCCTTAGGTGTTAACTTCGTTTTTGGAAATAAAAAAGATGCCGACCACGATGGTGTTCCCGACAAAAAGGATAAATGTCCTGATACGCCCCGCAAAGTTGCTGTAGATAAAAATGGCTGTCCGTTGGATACCGATGGCGACGGCGTTCCCGATTATCTGGATAAATGTCCCGGTACGCCTAAAGAAGCTTATGGCTTGGTAGATGCGAATGGTTGTCCGCTCGATACCGATGGTGATGGAGTTCCCGATTACCTGGATAAATGTCCCAATACGCCTCCAGAAGCCAAAGGCTTTGTAGATAAGAATGGCTGCTTGATCGATACCGATGGTGATGGTGTTCCCGATTATCTGGACGAATGCCCCGATACCCCTGCTGAAGCCAAAGGGTTTGTAGATAAAAAAGGTTGTTTGCTGGATACTGATGGTGATGGCGTTCCTGATTATCTGGATAAATGTCCGAATACACCTGCTGAGTTCAAAGGCTATGTGGATAAAAACGGATGCGTACTTGATGCCGATGGTGACGGTGTTCCCGATAACCTGGATAAATGCCCCGATACTCCGATAGAAGCACGCGGCAAAGTCGATAAAAATGGTTGTCCGCTCGATACTGATGGCGATGGCATTCCCGATTATCTGGATAAATGTCCCACTATTTTTGGTACTGCAGCCAACCATGGTTGCCCGGAAATAAAGAAGGAAGTAAAAACATTGTTCAAAAAAGCCTTGCAGGGTATTCAATTTGCAACAGGTAAAGATTTGATTGTAAAAACGTCTTATCCTATTTTGAATCAAATAGCCACAGTTCTTAAGGATAATCCGACTTACCTGATTGAGGTCCGCGGGCATACCGACAATGTAGGAAATGCCAAGTTAAACCTGGTGCTATCGCAAAAGAGAGCCGATGCCGTTCGTAAATATTTAATAGGAAGAGGGGTTGATGCGAAGCGAATGATGGCAAACGGATACGGTGATACTATTCCTGTATCGACCAATGCCACTCCAGCCGGAAGGGCGTTGAACCGCAGGGTTGAATTTGAAGTTTCGTTCGAAGAAGTCTCACTTAAATAGGCTATTTATTTTAGTTTTTAAAGGGAGTTGAGTTCTCAGCTCCCTTTTTTATTTCAAAAAAAACACAACAAATGATGGTAATTTGCAAGTGTTTTAATACTTTTGTGCACCAAAATTAGTACATTACTTTAAATAGTGAATTTAGGGGAGTGAACATTTAAAATAAATCACAAAAATTTAAATATGGGAAGAGCGTTTGAATATAGAAAAGCGACAAAAATGAAACGTTGGGGCAATATGGCCCGTGTTTTTACGAAACTAGGTAAACAAATAACCATTGCTGCCCGCGAGAGTGGCCCGGATGCTGATACAAACCCGCGTTTAAGGGTGTTGATTCAACAATCCAAAAAGGAAAACATGCCTAAGGAAAATGTAGAGCGTGCAATAAAGAAAGCCATTTCGAAAGATGAAGCTGACTACAAAGAAGTATTGTACGAAGGATACGGTCCTAACGGAATTGCTATCGCCATCGAAACGGCTACCGACAATCCTACTCGTACAGTTGCTAATATCAGAAGCTATTTAACCCGTCACGGTGGATCACTCGGAACTTCGGGTTGCCTGCAATTCCTGTTCGACCATAAATGTGTGTTTAGAATTGCCCCTAAAGCGGGTGTCTCGCTCGAAGATCTGGAACTCGAACTTATTGACTTTGGCGTAGACGAACTTGTGGAGGACGAAGAAAATGTGATTCTTTACGGTGACTTCCAATCTTACTCTTCTATTCAGAAGTATCTGGAAGAAAGTGGCTTTGAAATTTTCAGTGCCGAGTTCGAACGTATCCCGAATGACATGAAGGAACTAAACGATGAACAAAAAGCGCAGGTAATGAAATTGCTTGATAAAATTGAAGATGACGAAGACGTTCAAAATGTATTCCATAATATGGTAGAATAGTATAAATAGTTACAAGTTAATAGTTCCGAGTTACAAGACTGTTTATTTGAATATAGCTTACAAACTATTATTGATTACACATAAAACAGAATCCCGTTGAATAATTTCTATTCAACGGGATTCTGTTTTATGTGTAGTTCAAAAACTTAATACTGTTCTTTCTCATTCGGGAAATCACCAGATTTTACATCCTGAACATAATGTTCAATAGCTTCATTCATCATACCCTGTACGTCGGCATACCGACGAAGGAATCGTGGTGAGAAATCTTGAGTTAATCCAACCATATCGTGCAAAACGAGTACCTGACCGTCAACACCTCCACCAGCACCAATGCCAATAACAGGAATGGTAAGTTCCGATGCAACCCGTTCGGCCAATTTAGCCGGGATTTTTTCCAAAACAATGCCAAAGCAACCTGCTTCTTCCAGTAGATGTGCATCTCTGATTAGCTTTTCGGCTTCGGCTTCATCTTGTGCTCTTACAGTGTAAGAGCCATATTTATTTATCGATTGTGGCATTAATCCTAAATGTCCCATGACTGGAATGCCAGCGCTTAGTATACGTTTCACTGATTCCAGAATTTCTTCGCCACCTTCTACTTTTAAGCAGTCGCCGTGGGTTTCTTTCATAATCCGGATGGCTGAAGCCAGTGCTTCTTTCGAATTGCCCTGATATGACCCAAATGGCATATCAATTACCACTAAAGCCCGTTTTACACCTCTTACAACCGACTTTGCCAAAAATATCATTTGATCCAATGTGATTGGAAGTGTGGTGATATTTCCAGCCATTACGTTTGATGCAGAGTCTCCAACTAAAATTACATCTACTCCAGCCTGATCTACAATAGTACCCATTGTATAATCATAAGCTGTTAACATGCTTATTCTTTCACCACGTTGTTTCATTTCTATCAACCTGTGAGTTGTAACTCTCCGTGAGTCTTCGTTGTGTACTGACATGATATATCTGTTTTTTTGATTAAGGATGCAAAGATATATATTATATATTTCCGATTTTCAATTTTAGCCCTAAATTATTTCCAAACGATAAGCTATATTCAGATAATGAGATTACTAAGTCATTTGTATTAATATGTGTCTTTTTATTTATATTTTTCGCATTTTAAACTTATCTTTGCAGGCAATTTTTTATTTATATGCCTGTCGGAATTGACGCTATTGAGCATTTACTATAATAAATTTATTAGTAAATTGAAAGTGATAATTTGTGTATAAACTTCGTTCATTTATAATTGACAAATGAGTTTTTACAAAATGAATTTCAACGAAGAAGATTGCATCTGTAAATATTATTTTTTTCTATTTGAATGTTTTATTTCAAAAAAGTATTTTCCGATTTTCCATTTTTATCGACCCTGGTTTCATTTATTATAGGCTTTAGTTTAATGCCTTTAGTATTTGATGTGGCCAAAAAATATAATTTTGTAGTTAAGCCTAATAAAAGAACTTCGCACGAAGGAGCGATACCCAATATTGGGGGGATTAATATATTTATTTCATTCTTACTGGCTGTTTTTTTACTTACAAATTCGACAGTTAGTAAGTTCCAGTTTACAATTTTGGGCGTTTTTATTATTCTGATCACCGGTTTTATTGATGATCTGATTGATATAAAACCAGGTTGGAAATTGCTTGGCGAATGTGCATCTGCATTTTTTCTGATAGTTGTATCCGATATTCGATTGTCTGGTTTACATGGCTTTTGGGGAATAACCGAATTGCCTCTTGCAGTTAGTTATGCCTTGTCGTTGTTCGTGTTTATACTGATAATTAATGCTCTGAATTTAATTGACGGAGTGGATGGCCTTGCTTCCGGTTTAGGCATCTTGTACTGTTTGTTTTTTGCTGTCTATTTTAGTTTAACGTCTAATGTAAACCTTGCAATTTCTGCATTTGCAATGGTTGGTTCATTGGCTGTTTTTTTTATATACAATGTCTTTGGCCGAAAACGAAAGATATTTATGGGCGATTCAGGGGCATTGCTGTTGGGTTATATGATTGCTCTGTATGTTTTTGAATTTTGTGAGATGAATGCTTATTCTTCATTGCCAGCAAAGTTTCATATGTCGGCGGCACCGGCTGTTGCTATTTGTGTGTTGGCAGTGCCATTGTTTGATACAATGCGTGTTGTACTGACAAGAATAAAGAAAGGAGCTTCTCCATTTCGACCCGATCGAAATCATATTCATCATTTGTTGCTTAAAGCGGGTTTAAAACACCGTCAGGTAACTTTTGTTTTGTTGTTGGTTTCTTT
>DAIQOQ010000033.1:0-1746 GCA_036787795.1 Paludibacter sp.
ACTACCCGGAAAAACACTCCGGGTGGCATTGGCAGTACAGCCGGTTGGGGAATATGCCACAGCTTCACCGAGGATGGACGTTGTGTATCGTTGCTCAAAATCATGCTTACTAATTATTGCATCTTTGATTGTGCTTACTGCATCAACCGCCGGAGCAATGATATCCGCCGCGCCACTTTTGCCGTTGAGGAACTGGTGGAACTTACCATCGAATTTTACCGCCGCAACTACATAGAAGGGTTGTTTCTCAGCTCGGGGGTTATAAACAATGCCGATTACACCATGGAACGCATGGTGAGGGTCGTAAAAGAGCTCCGCACAGTTCATAAGTTCAACGGATATATTCACATGAAAAGCATTCCCGGTGCCAGCCAGCAACTGGTACACGAAGCCGGCTTGTATGCCGACCGTATGAGTGTGAACATAGAAATACCCACTGAGGAAAACCTCAAAATGCTGGCACCCGAGAAAGATCACGAGAGTGTTTATAAGCCCATGCTATACATTCAGCAGGGCGTACTCGAAAGTGCAGAAGAGCGTCAGAAACACCGGTATGCTCCGCGCTTTGCACCCGCCGGACAAAGCACACAGATGATTATTGGTGCTACCAACGAAAGTGACAAGCAGATACTGCAAACCTCGGCCTCACTTTATCAGCGTCCCAGCATGAAAAGAGTGTATTATTCGGGCTATATCCCCGTCAATTCGTACGACAACCGACTGCCGGCAGTAAAGCAAGCACCACTGGTGCGCGAAAACAGGCTTTATCAGGCCGACTGGTTGCTCCGCTTCTACGAATTCAAAGTAGATGAGATTGTAGATGAGAAATATCCTGATCTGGATTTGGAAATAGATCCCAAACTGGCCTGGGCTTTACGCCACCCCGAACAATTTCCGGTGGACATAAACAAAGCCGACTATTCGATGATTCTGCGCATTCCGGGCATTGGGGTAAAATCGGCACAGCTAATCATTACGTCACGCCGATTTGCCCGACTGCGAAGTGCCGACCTGAAAAAGATAGGCGTGGTAATGAAAAAAGCGCAGTACTTTATCACCTGCAATGAGCTAACCGTAAACGCCGTGAGCGACACCTCACCCGAGTATGTACGACGCATACTTACAGAGAAAAAAATGGGAAAAGGAAAAGACAATCGGCAACAATTGTCGCTGGTGTTCGATCCATAAAGCTGGAATAAAACACCACTAAGTCACTAAGAACACCGAGTAACACAAAGCATGATAGTTATTTATAATGCCGCTCCTACGACATTATTTTCAAATACAAACTGGACATTACATTCTTTCATTTACTTATATAAAACATTTAGTGATTCTTAATATCTTAGTGCCTTAGTGGTTATTCTTATTTATTTGATTCTCGATTGACTTACATTCTTATAAACAAACTATTTTATTCCCCTTTAGGGGTTAGGGGTTCTTTTACTTTATGATCATCTTCCATTACGACAAAACATTCGAAGGATTACTCACAGCTGTGTTTGATGCCTATAACCGGAAAACATTTCCCGACAGATTGCTGGAGGAAGATGAACTCGAACCCTTGTTTGTGGATGAAAGTTACACCGTACTTACACAAACCGACAAGGCAAGCCGTGTTTGGAAAGCATTGGAAAAGAAGCTACAGCGCACAACCCGCAACATGCTCACCCACGTGTGGCTCTCCGAACTGCCCGCCAGCGATGAACTCATCTTTCGTTATATCCGAAAAACATTTGACAGCAA
>DAIQOQ010000033.1:1846-10563 GCA_036787795.1 Paludibacter sp.
TGCCCGCCAGCGATGAACTCATCTTTCGTTATATCCGAAAAACATTTGACAGCAAGCAATCCATTGAGATGAACTTTGCCGACGACGATGTGTTGCAAATGCGCAACGTGGCACAGAAAGTAGACCGCGAAAAGCACCGGATGATAGAGTACGTGCGTTTTCAGAAAGCAGCCGACGATATTTTCTTCGCACCCGTTTCGCCCGACCACAATTGCTTACCACTCACAATGGAACATTTCAAGGATCGCTTTGCCGATCAGAAATGGATTATATATGATATCAAACGCAACTATGGATTTTACTACGATCTGAAGACTGTAACCGAAATGACACTCGACAGCACCAACCTTTTCCCCGAAGGTAAGTTGGACGAAGAGCTTATGGCCAAAGATGAAAAGCTTTTTCAGGAACTGTGGAAAGGTTATTTTAAATCGATGACCATCAAAGAACGCATCAACCTCAAACTACAGCGGCAACATTTGCCTAAACGGTATTGGAAGTATCTGACCGAAAAACAATAACCCGGGAATATCTATTCGTCGGATACAAAATTTCTTTTACTCATACTATTTATACGTATATGTATTCACTTTCTCTCCAAAACCGACCAAAATCAAAGTCAAATTAGTACTTTTGCAGCATTATTCCATTTCACTAACAAGCCCACGTCCACCCGGGTGAGCGATGGGTATATTTTATCAGATTGCAATTAAAGAACATTTAGAATGAAAAAAACAATTTACTTATTGTGCGCTTTTATCGGGCTGTCGGCAGCAACTGCCGTGGGTCAGAAAAAAGCTTTCGCCATTGAATACTTATACAAAGTCCGGGGAGTAGGAGCTCCCGCATTATCGCCCGACGGCATGCACGTGGCATTTACAGTAACCAACTACGATCTGGCTAAAGGTAAAACCATGACCGACATTTACGTGATGAACCCCGACGGACAGAACAAAAAGCAGATAACCACCACCGGCAAAGGAAACAGTAACCCCACCTGGACAAACGACAGCAAAAGTTTATATTATACGTCATCGGCCTCGGGTAGTACGCAGGTCTATCAATATACATTCGCCGATAATCAGTCTAAAAAAATTACCGACTTTTCGATGGGTGTAAACGATCCTGTTTTGTCACCGGACAATAAACTCATCGCTTTTTCATCCGAAGTATATCCCGAATGTGGTGCCGACAGTAAAAAGAATGCGCTGACAGATTCGCTGGCAACCAACGGTCCGGTACAGGCTTATGTGGCCGACAAACTTCTGTTTCGTCACTGGACCGACTATGCAGCCGGCAAAGCTTCGCACATTATTATGTACAATGTAGAAGCCAACACTTACACCGACCTCACTCCCGACAAGTTTGTTTCGCCTATATTTATGCTGGGTGGTGGCATAGGTTACAACTTTTCGCCCGACAGCAAAGAACTTTGTTATGTATCCAATCACGACGAACACCCCGAAGCATCCACCAATGCCGACCTGTTTCTGGTTCCGGTTACCGGTGGCGAAGCGGTGAATATCACTGTCGGCAACAAAGCATGGGACGGATCGCCGACTTACTCGCCCGACGAAAAATACATTGCTTACCGCAAACAACTGATCGCCGGATACGAATCCGATTTATTCCGTTTGGCTTTGTACAATCGTCAGACTAAAGAAACAAACATGATTTCCGAATCGTTCGACAACTGGGTGAACGACTATAAATGGAATGCCGATTCCAGATCTATCTATTTTCAAGCCGATGTACAGGGACATCAACCCTTGTATAAAATCGACATTGCGTCCAAAAAGATAAGCCCTGTAAGTGGAGAGAAATCAATCTTCAGCTTTGACCTGGACAAAAAAGGATACCTGTATTATTCAGCCAGCTCGACAGGAAAACCCACAGAGTTGTATCGCTTCAAACTTCCTAACAACACGAAAGTATCGCAACTAACAGCTTATAACGAGGAACTCGAAAAGACGGTGGACATCCGTCCTGCCGACACCATGTGGGTAGCAGGTGCCGACGGCAAAAAGCTGGAAGTTTTCATCGTGAAACCACACAACTTCGATCCAAACAAAAAGTATCCGTTGATACTTAACGTACATGGCGGGCCACAAAGTCAGTGGATGAATTCATTCCGTGGCGACTGGCAGGTTTATCCGGGTGCAGGTTATGTGCTGGCTTATGCCAACCCACACGGATCGACCGGATACGGACAGGAATACACCCGCGAAATATCGGGTGACTGGGGCGGCAAACCGTTTACCGATTTAATGAAAGTAACCGATGCACTGGCTAACCTGTCGTATGTAGATTCAACCCGCATGGGGGCTATGGGCTGGTCGTACGGTGGATATATGATGAACTGGTTTCAGGCTAAAACCAAACGATTCAAATGTCTGGCATCTATGATGGGGCTTTACGACCTGCGCTCTATGTGGGGAACCACCGAAGAAATCTGGTTCCCTAACTTCGACCTGCAGGGTCAACCCTGGAACTCGGACCTGTACAAGAAGTTTTCGCCATCGGAATACGTGAAGAACTTTGCCACTCCAACGCTGATTATAACCGGGCAGCTCGATTTCCGGGTTTCGTATACACAAAGCATCCAGTACTTCAGCACTCTTCAGACACTCAACATACCTTCGCGCCTGATTATTCTGAAAAATGACGGTCACTGGCCAAGCAATGTAAAATCAATGCCTTTGTATTACAATGCCCACCTGGATTGGTTCCATAAATACCTGGGAGGCGAACCCGCACCCTATGATGTAGACAAGATGGTAAAGAATCAGGCATTCAACGATAAATAAAGATAGTTACGAGTTACAAGTAATATAGTTACGAGCATGTTTATCTGAATTTTATTCATTAAAAGCATTGCATTACATAACATTGCTTACTTAGTTAAAGAAAATGGCTGAGACCGAAATTTAAAAATCCGGTTTCAGCCATTGTTTATTTTATTACTTATCTTACCCAAAACAAACCTAAAATGACCTCCAAAACTGAAAAACATAGCTAAGATTTACAGAATCTTGGGTCCGATTTTTGAAAACGTAGCTAAGATTTGGCAAAAGTGATATAAGACTTGATCAGTCTTAGCTAAGATCAAACAAGAATGATATAAGATCGAGTTGGTCTTAGCTAAGATCAAGTTGAAATGGTCCAAGATTGGATTAGTCATAGCTAAGATCAAGTTGGAATGGTCCAAGATTAGATTAGTCATAGCTAAGATCAAGCAAAGATGATACAAAATTTACGAAACATGAGTCATATTTCTGAAATCATAGCTAAGACTTGGCAAGAATGATATAAGATTTGATCGACCTTAGCCAAGATGATGTAGAAATGGCTAAGACCCGATTAGTCTTAGCTAAAATCAAACAAGAATGATATAAGATTCAGTCGGTCGTAACTAAGGTGAACCAAAAATGACATAAGATTTGATTGATCTTAGCTAAGATGAAGTTGAAATTACTCAAGACTTGATCAGTCTTAGCTAAGATTCGGCAAAAGTGATATAAGATTTGAGAAAAGTGATGTAAGATTTGGCAGATTTTAGCTAAGATTTCGCAAAAGTGACCATGAATTCAGGATTCGTCGGAATGAAAAATAAGACATCTATACTACTTAATATCAAATACGTCTGCATCTTTCCACACGGCAAACTTTTGTCGTTCGCGCTGTAGAGGTTCTGGCTGCAGGTCGTAAGTATGAATGGTAACTTCATTATCAGGGAAAGCGAGTAGAGGTGCTCCCCGGTAGTCGAGCAACACGGAATGCCCGTTATAGACCAGTCCGGCTCCGTCCACTCCTACCCGATTCACACCGCATACGTAACTTTGGTTTTCCACAGCACGTGCTTTGAGTAATATATCCCAAGAGTCAATGCGTCTTTGAGGAAAATTGGCCACATAAATAAGTAAATCGTACTCGTTATTCACATTCCGCGCCCAAACGGGGAATCGGAGATCATAACAAACCAGCACGCAGATATTGAAACCCGCATAATGCACAATCAAGCGTTTGTCACCTCCCGAAAAGTGCTTGTGTTCGCCCCCCATGGTAAACAGATGGCGTTTATCGGCCGTTTCCATTTCACCTGACGGAAAAACAAAAAAGGCACGATTGTAATTTTGATCGTTCTCAGTGGCAATAAAACTTCCGGTAATGGCAAACTCGTATTTTACAGCCCACGCTTTGAGGGTTTGTACTGTTTCGCCCTCCATAGTCTCGGCAAGGTGCAGGTCATCCGTACAAAATCCGGTAGTAAACATTTCGGGCAATACCACCAAATCGGTTTTCCCGGCCAGCAAAGCCAACTGCTCATCAACCTTATGCAGATTAGCAACTTTATCGGCCCAATGAATGGAATCCTGAATAAGAGTTATTCTCATGATTTCGCTTAATGTTGATTACTCACTTTGGTCGTATTCTTACTGCTTATTTACATGAAGATTAAAACGTTCGGGGAATTTAGCCGTCACATCCTTATAATACTCCTGAATTTTTTCCAGATCGGCTTTTTCATCACCGGTTGGATAAAAAACAACTGTAATGCCCATTTCTTTTTTGGCATAATCAAAATAAGCCAACTGAATAGGCACATTGGCTTTTACAGCAATGTTGTAGAAACCCATTTTCCACTTATCTACCAAACTACGCGTACCCTCAGGGGTCACAGCCAGGTGAAATGTTTCGCGTTTATCAAATTCGTCGGCCATTTGCTGAGTTACAGAGGTACGCTTATTCCGATCAACCGGAACTCCACCTAAAGCACTGAAAACAAAATTCAACGGAAAGAAAAACCAGGATTTTTTTATCAGAAACGAAGCCTTACGCCCCAAAGACCAATAAAACAACTGTCCCAAGGGATAATCCCAGTTGCTGGTATGTGGGGCTACACAAATAACACTTTTCTTAGGCTCTTCCACAGTAACCACCAGCTTCCAACCGGCTGCTTTCAATATCCACTTACTTAATTTTTGCATGTATTTTTTAGTTTCGTAGTTACAGGTCGTAAAACCAGACAAGTAAACAATTATCGATTCCTGTCAAACATATTTATATCTATATAGTTCAACAGTTCGGGCGGCAAAGTTACTGCTTTTTACCGAAGTTCGGAATTGTTGAAAACTATTTTAGTTTCAACCAAATCTAATTCGTATTTTTGTATTCCAATAATTACTCCAATTTATAGTTCAGGTACAGTACTTCTGTCGCCTGTGTTCCTGTTGTGATTTAAAACAAACACATGGATTTATCTTTTTTAAACGAACTCAACGAAAGTCAACGCAACGCGGTGAAATATACCG
Source organism: Paludibacter sp. (assembly GCA_036787795.1). Lineage (GTDB taxonomy): Bacteria > Bacteroidota > Bacteroidia > Bacteroidales > Paludibacteraceae > Paludibacter. Next base: position 7,159 of record DAIQOQ010000033.1, read on the forward strand.
ACGGAGCATCGCTGGTTATTGCCGGTGCCGGATCGGGAAAAACCCGTGTACTGACTTATAAAATAGCCTATCTGCTGAACAGTGGCATGTCACCCTCATCCATCTTAGCCCTTACGTTCACCAACAAGGCAGCCCGCGAAATGAAAGAGCGTATTGCCGCCATGGTAGGCGAACAAACTGCCCGCTACCTGTGGATGGGTACGTTTCACTCCATATTCTCCCGCATTTTACGCTCCGAAGCTATACATATAGGTTATACCAGAAACTTTACAATTTACGATTCAGCCGATTCTAAAAGTCTGGTAAAAACCATTGTCAAAGAGCTGAAGCTCGACGACAAAGTTTACAAACATGGTTTTGTACAATCGCGTATATCGTATGCAAAAAATAATCTGATCACTCCGGACGCTTACGCTGCCAATACCGATCTGTTGAAAGCCGATATGACATCGCGTATTCCGTTGATGAAGGACATTTACAAAATCTACTGCAACCGCTGTAAACAAGCCGACGCCATGGATTTTGACGACCTACTGCTCCAAACCAATATCCTTTTCCGCAACAATCCGGATGTATTGCAAAAGTATCAGCAGATATTCCGGTATGTGCTGGTTGACGAGTATCAGGACACCAACTTTGCACAATACCTGATAGTAAAAAAGCTGGCCGAACAACATGAAAAGATTTGTGTGGTGGGCGACGATGCTCAAAGTATTTATTCCTTCAGGGGTGCCAACATCGACAATATTCTGCAATTTAAAACCACCTACAAAAATGCTCAGATATTCAAGCTGGAGCAAAACTACCGCTCAACAAAAACGATAGTGAATGCTGCCAACAGCCTTATCGACAAAAATGCCAAACAGATACGGAAAACCGTTTTCTCAGAAAAAGAAACCGGCAAGCCCATCAAAGTACTGAGCGTATTTACCGATTTTGAAGAAGGATTCATTGTGGCAAACAACATTGCCGATCTGCGTTATTCGAACGATTACCATTATCAGGACATTGCCATACTATACCGGACCAACTCACAATCGCGTGTGATGGAAGAAGCTTTGCGCAAACAAAGTATTCCGTACCGCATTTATGGTGGTCTGTCGTTTTACCAACGAAAAGAGATCAAAGATGTGATTGCCTATTGTCGGCTGGTTTGTAATCCTAATGACGAAGAAGCACTGAAACGGATTATCAACTATCCGGCCCGGGGCATTGGCGACACTACGGTAAATAAACTGATTGAGTGTGCTCAACTACATGCTGTAAGTGCCTGGGAGGTGTTGACTGACATGCTCAAATACAACTTACCGGTAAATGCCGGAACAGCGAATAAGCTGGCACAATTCCGAAGTATGATTGATGTTTTTGCCGAACAGCTGACAACTCAAAATGCCTATGATCTTGCCAACAGCATTATTAAAACCTCAGGGGTAATCAGCGACACCTATACTGACCGATCACCTGAAAGCATGAGCCGCCAGGAAAATGTGCAGGAATTACTGAAAGCCATTCACGAGTTCTGCGAAACCAAACAGTCTAACGGCGAACCGACTGCTCTCCTACCCGACTTCCTGTCAGAGGTTTCATTGCTTACCGATCAGGACACCGACAAAGAAACCGATAAAGATAAAGTAACCCTGATGACCGTGCATGCCGCCAAGGGACTGGAGTTTAAAGCCGTGTTTATAGTCGGCATGGAAGAAGAACTTTTCCCCTCACCCTTCTGCACGCAGAGCGAACGCGAATTGGAAGAAGAAAGACGGCTGTTCTACGTAGCACTTACCCGTGCCGAAGAACTTTGTTTTATCAGTTATGCCAAGTCGCGTTTCAAAAACGGCAAAACAAATTTTTCGAACCCCAGCCGTTTTATCAAAGACATCGATGTACAGTTTCTGGATATGCCGGAGGAACCAAAACCCAAGCAATCACGCATGGGCGACTGGGATGAAGATATGGAAACGGAACGCAACCGCTTTCAGAGTTCATTTGCCAAACCGGTATTCAAGGATCGAACCGAGCGCGTTGAACTTCCGGTATCGCCCAAACGATTGGTAAAAATGAGCTCTACAACTACCAACGACAACAAAGTTCCGATTCAAAACGGTTCCATACCTACCGGAGCCTTTGTAAAACACGGGTTGTTTGGCATTGGAAAAGTTTTAGAAACAAGCATGGTGAATGGCAACGAAAAAGCCGACATCGATTTCGGCGAAAAAGGGGTTAAATCATTACTCTTGAAATTTGCCAAGTTAGAAGTGTTGGAATAGAAAAATGATTATCTTTGTAAAAACAAAACCCGTACATAAATTTATCTGAAAGAATATCCACTAAAAAATATAAAACAAAAAATAATACAATTATGGCAAAGACAGCAAATGAAGAGTTGAAATTTCCACCTTCTGAAAAACTGAAAGCATTGCAACTGGCAATGGACAAGATTGAAAAAGACCATGGTAAAGGTGCCATCATGCGTATGGGCGACAATAAAGTGGAGGATATTGCTTTTATCTCTACCGGTTCTATCGGACTGAATGTTGCACTGGGTGTTGGCGGTTATCCACGCGGTCGTGTGATTGAAATCTACGGACCTGAATCGTCAGGTAAAACAACCCTGGCTATCCACGCTATTGCCGAAGCTCAAAAAGCCGGTGGTATTGCAGCCATTATTGATGCCGAACATGCATTCGACCGTTCGTACGCCGAAAAACTGGGTGTAAATACCGACGAATTACTTATTTCGCAACCGGACAATGGTGAACAGGCTTTGGAAATTGCCGATCAGCTGATCCGTTCCTCAGCAGTGGATATTGTAGTAATTGACTCTGTAGCTGCCTTAACTCCTAAAGCTGAATTGGAAGGCGACATGGGTGATTCGAAAATGGGATTACAGGCTCGTTTGATGTCGCAAGCTTTGCGTAAACTTACTGCCAATATCAATAAAACCAACACAACCTGTATTTTCATCAACCAGTTGCGCGAAAAAATCGGTGTTATGTTCGGAAACCCCGAAACAACCACCGGTGGTAACGCATTGAAGTTTTATGCTTCTATCCGCTTGGATATCCGTCGTATTGGTCAGTTGAAAGATGGCGACGAAGCTATTGGTAACCAAACCCGCGTGAAAGTAGTAAAAAACAAAGTGGCACCTCCGTTCCGCAAGGCTGAGTTTGACATTATGTATGGCGAAGGGATTTCCAAAACAGGTGAAATCATCGACTTGGGTGTAGAATATGGCATCATCAAGAAAAGCGGTTCATGGTTTAGCTACGGCGACACCAAACTGGCTCAGGGTCGTGATGCATCAAAAACGGTTATCAAGGACAATCCTGAATTAGCTGCCGAGCTGGAAGCTAAAATTGTGGAAGCTATTCTGAATAAATAATCCAACAGGATAAATTAAAAAAA
>DAIQOQ010000033.1:10663-18114 GCA_036787795.1 Paludibacter sp.
TAAAGAAATGCATCCGACTTGCTTATACGCATCTCACACGCTTTACAGTCAAAAGTCAGCTTGTATATCTGATCGTTATTTCGGAGGTAAAGAGGCTCTTTAAAAGTAGCCTTATAGCCTTCTTTCGGACACCAACCCATGGCAAATTTAATGCAATGTTTGCAATACATAAGTGGCACACCTTCTTCGGCTTTGACCTCAAACCCGGGTGCAATTTCGGTAACACCATGCTCGCGGTAAAATTCTTCCGAAAGTTTATTCGTTACGTTTCCCAGGTAAGTCAACTGATCGACAGGAAAAGTAGCAGTAACTGCTTCTCGCTTCGGCTCCCGCACATAAGCAGCAGTTCTGGCTTCATCCAGCTTTTCCAAAGCCTGTCTGCGCCATTCGCCCAACTGCGAAGCGGGGAAAAACCAGGGCGAACTAATGTTGATCTGTATGTCGATGGCTTCATAGATGGTATTGCCCATTTTCGAAAGCTGATTCTTTATGTTTTCGTTTACAGCCTCAGGCTTTTGAGCAGGCTGTTTATCACAAGTCATTTCAAGCTGAGTTGAGATACCTTGTTCATCTGTCAACTTAATAGAAAAACCGGTCATTATTTCTTCGAAAAGAATCTGTACTCTAACTTTTCGTTCTGCAGTTTTCCCTTTTAATACCTTTTCAAAAAGCTGATCCTGATTCCGGTACAGAAATACACCCACATCCATACGGGGCATGTCTGCGGGAAAAACCTGAACTCTGTTTTTTCCTTTCTCTCCCGCTCCGTTGGAGAAGGATGAGGCAAGCTGTTGATCCACCCTGTTAACCCGAAAACCTGTCAGGTCCCCCTGTCTATTGATAAAACAAAGTCCATCACCATTATTCAATAGTGCCCCATTATGCACTTCAAAGAAATTCCGACCAATATAGGTCACCTTTCCAATTGGTTCTCCAAGCGACTTTGGTGTATTGAGCTGAGCAATGTCCGGCTTACGTCCGTGAAGAAAATAATCGGTGGCTCCGCGACGAAAACTTTTCTCCGGATTAGGTTCAAAAAAGAAAGTGGTTTTTCCTGCCGAAGCCCGTTGATACTTATTACTACCTTCCAACACTGCATCAAGTTTCTTTCTATAGTAAGCCGTAATATTCTTCACATAATCAACATCTTTCAGCCTTCCCTCAATTTTAAATGAAGTAACCCCCGCATGTATCATTTCTTCCAACGAATCGGACTGATCCAGATCTTTCAACGAAAGCAGATGTTTATTCTTCACCAACATCGTATCGTCAGCATCTAGCAAGTGATAAGGTAACCGGCAATACTGCGCACACTGTCCGCGATTGGCACTCCGACCGCAATTAGCCTGACTCATATAACACTGTCCACTGTAGCTCACGCACAAAGCACCATGCACAAAAGCTTCTAACTCCACATCGGTTTGAGCCGATATTTCGGTTATTTGTGCCAACGATAATTCACGGGCCAATACTACCCGCGAGAAACCGACATCCTGTAGAAACCGGACTTTCTCCACCGTACGATTATCAGTTTGTGTACTGGCATGAAGAGCAATAGGTGGTATATTAAGTTTCAGAATGCCCATATCCTGAACAATCAACGCATCGGCTCCCGTATTATAGATGTCCCAGATAAGCTTTTCAACCTCGGGTAGTTGCTCATCGGTCAGAATGGTGTTTACCGCCACAAAAATCTTTGCTGCATACCGGTGTGCATATTGAACCAGCGCACTTATATCTTCAGGCGAATTGCCGGCAGAAGCACGTGCCCCAAACTGAGATGCACCAATATAAACCGCATCGGCACCATGATTGATAGCTGCCAAACCACATTCAAGATTTTTGGCAGGAGAAAGAAGTTCTATACCCCTAACCCCTAAAGGGGAACAAGAAGTTACCCCTAACCCCTGAAGGGGAATTAAATTAGTATTGTCTGTTGTATTTTTTGATTTCATTTTTATTATTATGTGTTATTAACAACACATACTTAGTTCCCCTTCAGGGGCTAGGGGTTTAATGTATTTTCGTCAAGTCGTATGGAGTTTCCTGATAAACGAAGTAGTTGAGCCAGTTGGTAAAAAGCAGGTTGGCGTGACTCCGCCAACGAACCAGGGGCTCATTATCAGGATTGTCATTTAAGTAATAGTTTTTGGGCATATTGATTGGAAGTCCCTTAGCCAAATCTCGCTTATATTCCGTATCAAGAGTTTCCGGAGCATATTCCGAGTGCCCGGTAACAAAAAACTCACGACCGTTGCGCGCCATCACCATGTACACACCCGATTCAGGCGATTCGGAAAGTAAAGTCAGTTCCGGAACACGACGAATATCTTCGGCCCTCACTTCGGTGTGACGACTATGAGGAACATAAAACACATCGTCAAAACCACGAAAAATAGGATTATGTTGTTCAAACATTACATGCTCAAACACACCAAACATTTTAGCATCCAGCGGGTATTTAGGTACACCATAATAATGGTACAAACCTGCCTGAGCAGCCCAGCAAATAAAGAGAGTGGACGTCACGTGGGTTTTAGCCCAATCAAAAATCTTCGTCACCTCAGACCAGTAATTCACTTCTTCAAATTCAAGATGCTCCACCGGTGCTCCGGTAATAATCATACCATCGTAATTGCTCTTACTTATCTCATCAAATGTTTTATAAAAAGCCATCATGTGCTCAATGGGCGTATTTTTCGATGTATGGCTTTCCAGTTGCAAAAAGTCTATTTCAATTTGTAACGGAGAGTTCGACAGTAAGCGAATCAAATCGGTTTCTGTTGTAATTTTCACAGGCATCAGATTAAGAATTACAATCTTAAGCGGACGTATTTCCTGACTGGAAGCACGTTCTGAATCCATCACAAAGATATTCTCCTCTCGAAGAACCTCAACCGCCGGTAATGTTATGGGAATATTTAATGGCATGCTCTTGTTATTTAGAAAGTTCGTAAAACTGAATTACTTCAGCTCAAAATTCATAGAAAGTGACTTAGAAGTATTTTCTATATATTTTCCAGTATGCTGCGCTGCCAACAAAGTCAGTCAGAAAATCGTTTAACTCGTTCAGCAGCTTCACTGATTTCACTGGAACAGCCCAAGCCTGATGCTGCTCAAATCCAATCGGAATCGACATATCAAGATTTGGATACCTCATTTTCAGCTTCTGAGCAAATTGCTCATCACAAATAGTATATTTTATTTTACCCAACGCCACAAGATGTACCATTCGTTCAGGGCTCACATCTTTCATTTCCAAAATATTGATTGGAGTAGCAATTTCATCAGAGAGATGTTTTATTCGCATCCCAAACGGAGAATTTTCCGGAATATAGATTGTTTCATTCGCCAGATCAGACAGTTTTTTAATCTTGAGTTGATGAGTCGAATCAACATTGATTTGTTGTACCAAAACCTGCCTCGAAGTAAAAAACGGTTTCGTAAACAAGGCATCACTTTTCCACTCGGTAGTAACCGGAATAAAACTGGCAACAATATCATAATCGCCATTTATCAAACCATCCATACATGCCTTTGTATCATGCTTTTCGGTTATGACCAATTCAAGTCCCATCGTATCGGCAAATGCCTTTACAATCTCATATTGAAGCCCGAAGACACTATCTCCTTTTATTGAAAAACCAATGCTGCTACTATCGGTAACCACCGTAAGCCTGCCAGACTCCAAAATTTTAGGCAAATCACGGGCTTTTGTCTTCCCTTGATGAACAAACACAATGACTCCAAATAAAATAACCAGCATGGCCAGTCCTATTCCTATTTGTATTTTTTTCATCATGTATAAAATTCCATGTAAGTAGTTAGACTGCGTTTATACAGCATTAATCATAAAAGTTCCATGAAACGCCCATTTTCATAGTTGACGGATTAATCGGATAATTAGGCATAGAGAAATAAGCGTCATTCGCAAATTTCTGATTAATATGATAGTATTCAAGGAAGAAACGTGTTCGTTTCAAATGGAAATTCACATACGCATTTAGCACCGGGAAGTTTCCTATTTTAGTTATCGACTGATTGTAAAATTGACCTGTTGCGGGCATATACGAGGGTGCATAATACGAAGTATGATAGCGAACACTGGTTCCTATTTGCATACTCAGCACTTTAAACCACAAAGCATTATAATACAGATTATGATAAAGAGCCAAATCTGGTAAAGCTAACACTCCGGGTTCGGAACTTACCTGATAAACAACATTATTCTCCAAAGTAAATTTTCCTGCATGAAAATCCTTTTTCAAGTTAGCAGACAACACCTGTATATTGCCGGTAAACTGAGTAGGCAAAGCTTCCGAATTAAAATAAATATATTTCGTAATATTTTCTATTGAGACATTCAAAGAAAACGAACGAGTTGGAATCGAAAAAGTTCCACCCGCATGTGTTCTGTAAATATTATCAAAATTATTACTCCAACGGAAATGATTCGATTCGTAATGATCCATAAAATATGATGGTTTATCGCTCCTCACAAAACCATTAGCTGCCAGTACAACACTATCATTCCACAACCTGAAAAAGCCTCCGATATTACCTGATAATTTGAAATCACCAGCTTTATAACCAATCAGACTCATTTCACCGAGTAAATTATATTTAAAAAGCCGTCCTTGCTGTTTGGAAAGAACACCACCAATTTTAGTTGATGATTTAGCCATGTGATTTATAGACAATAATGAATCGGCATTATAGGTATAGTTTTGAACTTCATTTTCAATAAATGCCGTTAAACCGAATTTCATCCACTTATTAAATTCTTCGGCCATACTCACCGAAAAAGTATTTGTCAGAGTTTTCAGCGCAGAGCTATCGTTAGTACTTGTATACGAAGCCGGAAGGTATGTATGCTGATAAAAAGGAGCGCCTACAACAGCATTTTCATAATACCGCTTCCGTTGATCCTCATACTTCAAGGTATGAGCAAATCGGGTAACCGGAACATAATCCATCCGTACTGAATCTTCATTAATACGAACAGCCCTTTCAATTCCGATACTATAACTATGATTAAAGAAAAGCTGAGTCTCTTTATAATTTGAAAATCCGGCAATTCGGGTTGGAATATCCTTGGTTGCCAAACCTACAGGCGATGTAATATTTGAACTATCGGCAAGACCTCCGTTTTCATAGTTACTCAGATTATTGGTCGACAACACCCCAATTGCTGTATAATGTTTTCCCTGATAGCTTCCGAACAACGATCCCGAGAATCGTTTAACAGACTGATTATTATATTCACCAACGGCATATATGTAATCAAGTGTCGTACCAAAGTTTAATTTCTTATTTGCATTGGCAGTAAATAAAAATTTAATGTGATCCTCAGCCCGGTAAGTTGTACCTCCTGTATTATAATCCAGATTACTATAAGGAGTTTTCGTATTATAGAACGTCGCATGTTGTACATTCATCAAATAAGGATAATAAGAATTCGCAAAAATGAAATCAGTATTTTCCGGACGATCAAAATACAATTTGGATTGAATGGGCGAACCCATATTGCCATTATACGAATTGGCAATACTAAACCGGTCTATTGGATTGGAGATTTGATAATTTAAGTGCACTGTATCCACAGGGACCGAATCAACAGTTGCAAAGCGATCGGTAACACGCCATGTTTTCACAAATCTATAATTCGGAGCTACTTGCCCAAAAACAGAAATAATTACAAATAAAAAACCTACAAATAAAGTTATCTTTTTCACCGAAAAAACATTAATTTTAAACTCAGAATCTGTTTTTCGCCCCTCATTATAAGGCAGTTTTGGCGTGAGTGCAAAGATACAAAAATTTATTGGCGAAGCCGAATGCCTATAAGTTATAAAATCAAAAACAGAAATGGAGGTTCAAACTAGCTATATATCAATCATCAACAGAGATACGAGCAGACATCAGCGACAAAAGTGGCAACGAATAACTTCACGTCTTAAACTTCAGACAATAAACTAATAAATAGCAAATTACAATTAACTGAGCTATTGACAATAATGAAACTTAGAACACATCTCAAATTTTAGTAATAAAATTGTCTAATTTATTTGATTATAAGAAATAAAAGCTCTAAACTTGTACCACAATCTAAATGACACAAACAAGTTCTATAAATTATCTTTTTGATCAGAAAATCAGATAGTTCATAGTTAATATAAGAAAACGTACTTTCTATTTGATAATATAAAGTCGACATCATAACAGAAAAATTGATTATTCACAAGATATAACAAACATATTTTCCTATCCATTTTAAAACTATTTAATATGATTATTGAAAAGTTAATGCAATCGCTTGAGGCAAAACACCCGGGCGAAAATGAGTATTTACAGGCAGTACGCGAAGTGTTGAGTACTATTGAAGATGTGTACAACGAACATCCTGAATTTGAGAAAGCAAAGATTGCTGAACGCTTGGTTGAACCCGATCGGATTTTCACGTTTAAAATACCCTGGGTAGACGATCGTGGCGATGTTCAGGTAAATCTGGGTTACCGGATACAATTCAACAACGCCATAGGACCTTACAAAGGCGGTTTAAGATTTCACCCATCGGTGAATCCTTCCATTCTCAAATTTTTGGGCTTCGAACAAATATTCAAAAATGCACTAACCACTCTACCTATGGGAGGCGCCAAAGGTGGATCGGACTTCAATCCCAAAGGAAAATCAGATGCTGAAGTTATGCGTTTCTGTCAGGCTTTCATGGTAGAACTTTGGCGTTATATTGGTCCGGAAACGGATGTCCCCGCAGGTGACATAGGTGTTGGTGGCCGCGAAATAGGCTATTTATACGGCATGTATCGCAAGCTTGCTCATGAAAACACCGGAGTATTAACCGGAAAAAATCTTGAATTCGGAGGTTCACTTATTCGTCCGGAAGCAACAGGATTCGGGGGATTATACTTTGTAAAACAAATGCTCGAAACTGCAGGGCTTAGCCTGAATGGTAAAACCATTGCCATCTCCGGTTTTGGGAACGTAGCGTGGGGTGCAGTAACAAAAGCAACCGAATTAGGAGCTAAAGTAGTTTCGATCTCCGGACCGGACGGATACATTTATGATGAAAAAGGTATTTCTGGCGAAAAGATTGACTACCTACTCGATCTGCGTGCTACTTGCAATGACATTGTTTCTCCTTACGCCGAAAAGTTCGGAGCCACATTTGTACCGAATCGTCGTCCATGGGAACTGAAGGTTGACATAGCATTACCTTGTGCAACGCAAAACGAATTAAACGAAGCAGATGCAAAACAACTGATTGAAAATGGCGTAATCTGTGTTGGCGAAATATCGAACATGGGATGTACACCCGAAGCTATTGAATTGTTCTTAAGTCATAAGATCATGTATGGTCCCGGCAAAGCAGTGAATGCAGGTGGAGTAGCCACATCGGGATTAGAAATGACTCAAAATGCTATGCACTTATC
>DAIQOQ010000178.1:0-6079 GCA_036787795.1 Paludibacter sp.
TCGTTACAGATCGTGTCAGAGTCATTCCAGATCATGTCAGCATCGGTACAGATCATGTTAGCATCGTCTCAGATCATGTCAGCATCGCCCCAAATCACTGATCATTAATCGTTAATCACTAACAACTAATCACTGATAACTGTTTACTGATCACTGTTCACTGAAAAATCATCCCGCCCAGCCTTCTCTATCCAGATTTCTGTAATTAATAGCTTCTGCTATATGGTTGGAGAGAATATGTTCTGCATCATCCAAATCAGCAATAGTACGAGCCACTTTGATGATTCTATCATATGCCCGGGCAGACAAATTAAGTCGTTGCATTGCATTTTTCAACAGTTCCGAGCCGGCTTTATCTATCTGGGCAAATTCACGCATTTGTTTCGACGACATTTGAGCATTACAATATACTCCATCAATGTCCTTGAAGCGTTGTTCCTGAATCTGACGCGCTTTCATAACCCGGTCGCGAACCACGGTACTGCTCTCCGAGTCTTTCATTTCCGATAGTTTTTCGAATGGAACAGGTACTATCTCGATGTGAATATCGATTCGGTCGAGCAACGGACCGGAAATGCGACTAAGGTATTTCTGAACCACACCCGGTGCACAAACACATTCCCTGTCAGGGTGATTATAATAGCCACACGGACAAGGATTCATTGAAGCTACCAACATAAAACTGGCGGGATATTCAATCGCAAATTTAGCACGAGAGATACATATCTTACGATCTTCCAGAGGCTGTCGCATGACTTCTAACACGGTACGTTTAAATTCAGGAAGTTCGTCAAGAAAAAGTACACCATTATGGGCAAGCGAGATTTCACCGGGCTGTGGAAAAGTTCCACCACCAACCAGGGCAACATCGGAAATAGTATGGTGTGGACTCCGGAAGGGTCGCTGTGAAATAAGTGAAGTATTGCTATCAATATTACCAGCAACAGAATGAATTTTGGTAGTTTCGAGCGCTTCTTGCAATGTCAATGGAGGCAAAATCGTTGGAATACGTTTGGCCAACATCGACTTTCCGGCCCCCGGAGGACCAACCATAATTATATTATGCCCACCGGCCGCTGCCACTTCCAGAGCACGCTTCACACTCTCCTGACCTTTTACATCGGCAAAATCAATTTCGGAAAGATTGAGATGAGAAAAGAACTCGTCACGGGTATTCACAACAGTCGGTTCAAGCGTCGATTTCCCATTAAAAAAATCAATTACTTCTGTTATATTCTCAACTCCGTAAACATCCAGATTATTCACAACTGCTGCTTCACGGGCATTTTGTTTAGGCAAAATAAAGCCCTTAAAACCTTCCTCGCGCGCTTTAATGGCTATCGGTAAAACCCCTTTTATTGGTTGCAGGCCACCATCCAGAGATAGTTCACCCATAATAACATATTTCTCTAATTCATCGCAAACAATCTTTTCATCTGCAGCCAGAATTCCAATAGCCAACGGCAAATCATAAGCCGAACCTTCCTTGCGAATATCGGCAGGCGCCATATTTATTACAACCTGTTTATGCGGCATCTTATTCCCCGTGCAACCCAGTGCAGAAGTAATCCTTTCGCGGCTTTCTTTCACAGCATTATCTGGTAAGCCAACATGCATAAACCGGATTCCCTGACTTACATTAACTTCAATTGTAACTATCGTAGCGTTTATTCCCTGAACCGCTGCGCCAAAGGTTTTTACCAACATAGTATTTAATTTATTAGAGAGTGATCTATTTTAAACCGGTGGAATAGGTGCGACACCGGTTATGACATCAAAAAGCATAACCAACATTTAATGACAATGGTATTTTTACAGCTGCATTCTGCGGGAAGACATTTCCATTTGAATAATGTCCTATTTTTATTTCTGCATTCCAGTTTCTGTCCTCACCAAAAAATACGCCTGTGCCCATAGTATCCTGAAATGTAAAATGTTCACCCGTATCATTTCCATCAATAATTTTCTTTGAAATATAAGTTGGACCTGCAACAGAATAATAGAAATAAGCATCCAGCGGTTTGGTATGTAAGAAATTAAATCGTGCAACAGGGAAGACCGAAAGTGTAAAGAAATCTTCTTTGTTAGGATTACTACGACCTGTTCCGATACCTTTCGTTTGCCAGCCCGATGCACTGACACCCCAATCCAATGCAAAAATCTTTTTTGTATGAAAAATATTGCGTTGGTAATTAAGCGTTAATCCCTGATAAACTTCCGCATCACCTCCCCAGAATAAAACGGCTTTTTCAAGCGTATTATTTACTCCATAGCCAAGAGCATTACTCGAATAACCTATTTGCAACCATTGTTTTGGATTCTTATAGCCAGTTTCAGCTGCTTTCTGAAGCTTTTTATCCGAAACAGCTTTCAATTTATAATTAAATCCGGCAGCAATAAACGTAGTTGCCGGCTGATCCACCGATTTTTTTTGAGGAGTATATGCAGTGCTTAATGTCAATCGCCAGTTATCATTGATATTATAATTAACTCCGGCACCCATCAACACGGAAGCATAAGTCACTCCTTTTATAATTGGATTATCATTCAGATCACTAAATCCATGTCGTGTAACAATTCCCAGTCCAAATTCACCATTCAACGAAATACGATCATTTATAGGCAACTGAGGTCTTAATGTTAGACCGCCCACATTCATCCAAACCGAGCTCCTTACATTTTGCTCAGTACCTCTGTTATAATAATAAAACACCCATGAAACCGGACGCATATACGTCAACTGAGCCGAAAGATATTTATTGAATTCATATCCGTATAACACCAACCGAACTGCGGGATGATTTACATCTACGCTATTAAAAGTATACCCGGCAGGGGCGTGAGCCATAAACTGAGATGCTCCGAAATCATAATTAATCGATCCTATACTTACTCCAAAATAAGCATTTCGCAATGCTAATGGTAATTGTGCCCGATCATCCTGAGCAAAAACGGAGATAGAATTGATGACAAGAAGAAAAAATAAACTGATTTTAAATACGCTAGATTTCATTGTGTTTAATAAATTGAGAATAAAAATACGGCATTTTACAATATCCTTTCTTTATAAAACTGAAAGAATAGCTATCCAGCAACAAAAATAGTTGATAATTTTAATACTTCATGCGTTTATACAAATAATTCTCGAAAATCTGTACATATCCGTTCTCCGAAAATATGAATCACTCCATAATTCTCCATCAGAATATCAACTTCAATCGTTAACTGAGAGTTCTTTCACTTTTTTCGCAGTAACAAAAAAAATCGCTATAACGAGAATGTTACAGCGACTTAATTTAAAAGAGTTAGATCTTAATTATGCTTTTTCTGACAAATAGCTTGCAATACCTTCTTGTGTTGCTTTCAACGCTTTTTCTCCTTTTTTCCAGTTGGCAGGGCAAACTTCGCCATACTCTTCTGTAAATTGCAATGCATCAATTAAACGAAGAACTTCGTCAACATTACGTCCAAGAGGCATATCATTTACAACCTGATGACGAACTACACCGCTTTTATCAATCAAAAACAAACCACGGTAAGCCTGAGGTTCACCTACAAAAGTTTCGTTTCCTTCTTCGTCATATTCTTCCGAGCCTGCAAGAACATCATAAGCTTTTGAAATTTGCAGAGTCTGATCTGCTACAATAGGGTAAGTTACTCCCTTAATACCACCATCGTTCTGAGCAGTTTGTAACCATTTCCAGTGCGAAAATGCTGAATCTGTTGATGCTCCAACCAACACCGTATTGCGAGCCGCAAACTCACCGGCTTTGTCCTGGAATGCAATTAATTCTGTTGGACAAACAAATGTAAAATCTGCCGGATAAAAAAAGAAGACAACATATTTATCTCCTGCAAATTGTTCCAACGAGAAGTTTTCAACGATTTCACCTCCGTTTACTACGGCTTTACTACTAAATACCGGTGCTTTTTTTCCTACTAATACTGACATGTTTTTTTATATTTAAATGATTAATATTTTAATGACACAAAAATAATCAGAACAAAACAGAGTACATCATAAAACCCGATAGAGTTTTTTAATATGACTATAGGAAAAACAAATCAGACGCAAACAAGTTCTCAGATTTTAGAAATTAACACCGTTACATAAACAGCAATTCCTTCTTTACGACCTACAAAACCCATTTTTTCAGATGTAGTGGCTTTTATTGAGATAGAGTCCGGATCGACTTTCATTACTTCCGACAGACATTTTTGCATTGCAGGAATATGTGGATTGAGTTTTGGCTCTTCTGCACAAACCGTACAATCGGCATTTCCAAACTCATACCCTTTTTGTCGGAGCAATCTCATTGTTTCCACCAGCAATATTTTACTGTCAATATTTTTGTATTCGCTCGCTGTATCCGGAAAATGAAAACCTATATCACGTAAATTAGCAGCCCCAAGCAAAGCATCGCACAAAGCATGAATTAAAACATCGGCATCAGAATGACCTAGCAATCCTACCACATGGTCTATCTTGATTCCACCCATCCAAAACTCCCGCCCGGGAGCAAAAACGTGGACATCATACCCAAATCCTACACGTATATTCATAATATTCTATTTTAAAACAATAAGAAACGGTTGAACCAACCTAAAGTCAGAGATCAACCGTTTCCATATCTTTGAAAAAATAAGCCTTTACGACTTTGTTATTTTGTTATCAGATTTTTAAGTCCATACAAATCAAACGAAAGAGAGAAGCGCAAAGTCTGATCTAACGGATTGGATGACGAAGTTGAAATAACATAAGCTGCATCCAATTGGAAAACATTCAATTTAAATCCTGCACCGGCAGTAAAGTATTTACGATTACCCTTATACTGACTTTCATTAAAATAACCGCCACGAACAAAGAATTGATTATTATACGCGTATTCGGCACCGAGCGACCACATCACTTCCTGAAGTTCCTCTTTCAAACCACCAGGTGCATCACTAAACGATTTGAAAATTCCCGACAAAGGCGATAAATCACTGTATTCTTTTGCAGTCATACTGTTCTGAGTAGGAACCAGCAGTTTATTAAAGTCCAAACTTACGGAGAACTTATTATAATTATCTAACGGATAATCAAATGAAGTACCAAGACGCATATTTGTCGGAATAAAACTACTGGTAGCATTCTTGTCATAGGATATTTTTGAACCTATATTTGAAATATTCAATCCAACATTCAATGTACCATCAACTCCCTCCAGCGCAACCGGAGTTTTGTAATATCCGGCAATATCACCAGCCACAGCCGAGCCCGGATACATTTCTGTTTGCCCGGCAAGATTCACACCATTATTCAAGTCTGAATGGATATACCTCAAAGCCACAGATGCCGAAAAATGATCTGACAATAAACGAGAATATGCCACATCAAAAGCTAACTCATTCGGATGTGCCGACCCTTGCGGATAGCCAAGTTGATCCATCAACGTAATATCCCCCAAAGAAAAATAGCGAAAAGAAGCACTCACTGCCGATTCTTTATCCGGTTTCCAATATCCGGCCACATAAGCCAAATCAATATCGGAAACTAATTTACGAAGCCATGGAGTGTAAGACATCGAAATTCCGGCATCACTTTCCATGAAAACATATTTTGCCGGGTTCCAAAACTGAGAATTAACATCGGGAGTTGTAGCAACTCCTACGTCACCCATACCCCCGGCACGAGCATCGGGTGCTATTGAAAGGGACGGAACTGCTGTAACAATCGGATTATTGACTTCAGCAAAAGTACTAACAGACAAGAATATAAAAATGCACAAGATTAAAAAACCATTTTTCATACAGAGAATATATTTTATTGAATGCAATATTAGTAAAATTAATTAAGATTATAGAATTTTTAAACGCAAAAATATGTTTTTTATTATTCAACAATGATCATTTTATTTGTTTTAGATGATATTTCAGCATTTGCAGTATTAACGCTCACGCGGTATAAATACAGTCCCGATTTTACTTTTTGTCCATTGTTCGCAACTAAATCCCAGCTAATATTATTGGCTGTAGATTGAGAAAATGACCATATTTTTCTACCGGCAATATCAAATATCTCTACCGTTGTTTTAAG
>DAIQOQ010000179.1:0-6061 GCA_036787795.1 Paludibacter sp.
ATTATTCAGCAGGCTAACGGACAAGGCAAACTGATTCGGTCGTTGCTGAAAGATTGCCGGGAATTGCGTATTCCGTATTTGTTCTACAAAGACTCGTTTCCTACTTTGGATCTGACGAAAGTCATTTTACCTGTCGGGTTTCTGGAGGAAGAACTGGAAAAAGCACAGTTTGCTGCAGCTTTTGGAAGGTTCTGCGGTTCGGAGATTAAGATGCTACTGGCAAATGATTACGGCTCGAAAGCGGCAACCAATGCAGAAAAAATGAAAAGCCTGTTCGACAAATTTGATTTCAACTATACACTTGATAAAGCCAACAAAGATAGTTTTAAGGTGGAAGCCGAATCCATTGAAGTAGCACAACAGGAAGGAGCCGGATTAATTATTGTCTCTGCTTCGCGCGATTACGGTTTGGACGACATTCTCTTCGGACCTAAAGAATACCATGTGCTGAAAAAGTCGGAAATACCCGTTTTGCTGGTTAATCCGCGTGGCGATTTATATGCTTTATGCGATTAGTATTACAAATAGCTGACCCGTTTATCACAAACTTATATCATTATGAATCTCTGTTATAAACTGAAACAACAAGCAGGATGGAGTTTAAAACAAGAATAAGAACATTAATTTTCAGAGAATTATTTGTGCCATTGCTGGCCATATTCGCTATCGTTATCATTGGTTTTGTAGGACTGATGTTTATAGAAAAACTGTCACCGTTGCAGTCGCTCTATATGTTGGTTATCACGTTGGCCACTATTGGTTACGGCGATGTGGTCCCTGTAACCGATGCGGGTAAAATATTTACAATTTGCCTGGTGTTGGCCGGATTTACGGTGGGTTTATATGCTGTGGGTAAAATATCTGCTTTTTTTGTCGAAGGAGAACTGTCTAAATTATTAAAACAACGAAAAATGAACAAAGTGTTAGACTCTATGAAGGACCATTACATTGTTTGTGGTTATGGTAAAACCGGGAAACGCGTATTGGAAGATTTATTGAACAAAGGACTGGATGTTGTAATAATAGAAAATAATGCCGAGCGGAGCGAAAAACTGAAAGAAATCTATGGTAAGAATTTTATACACCTGGATGCCGATGCTACCAACGACGATGCGTTGCTTCAGGCGGGGATAGAGCGCGCTCGTATTCTGATCTCGGTACTTTCGTCGGATGCCGAAAATCTTTTTGTGACGCTTAGTGCTAAGGATCTGAATAAAAAAATAAAGGTGATAACCCGTGTGTCCGAAGCTACGTCGGGTGAGAAGTTCAGAAAAGCCGGTGCCGATTTTATCGTTTCCCCTATTGAGATTGCCACCGACCGGATTATTTCCATAGCCACTACCAGTGCCGACTTCTTTAGTTTTGTAGAATTTGCCGGAGCCCGCGAGGAACTGAAAGACTATAAATTCGGGATGGTGGAGATTCACGAGGGAAGTGATTTGATCAATAAAACTTACCGCGAGGCCAATATTCCCCAACGGACCAATCTGGTGGTAATAGGCTTTTATTCTTCGCAGAGCGAATTGCAGGTTAATCCCAAAGCAGACAATATCATTCAACTGGATGATAGGTTACTGGTTTTTGGTAACGAAGAACAGATTGAAACATTAAAGAAAATTTCGAAACACAAATCATAGACCATTTAAATCATGACAAAAATTGGAACAACTCTCTCATCAGTTGGCAAAAAAGCCATTTTGTGCGGATCGGGAGAATTAGGAAAGGAAGTTGCCATAGAGCTGCAACGTTACGGAGTGGAAGTAGTTGCGCTGGATAAATATGCCAATGCACCGGCTATGCAGGTAGCCCATCGTTCGCATGTGTTTTCTATGCTCGACGGTAAGAAACTCCGCGAAGTGATAGAAGCTGAAAAGCCCGACTATATCATTCCCGAGATAGAAGCTATAGCTACCGACACGCTGGTGGAGCTCGAAAAAGAAGGTTTTAATGTTATTCCTACAGCCAAAGCCACTTTTCTGACTATGA
The DNA here is from genome assembly GCA_036787795.1 of Paludibacter sp. GTDB lineage: Bacteria > Bacteroidota > Bacteroidia > Bacteroidales > Paludibacteraceae > Paludibacter. The sequence goes on from DAIQOQ010000179.1 coordinate 1,987, forward strand.
ATCGCGAAGGTATCCGGCGGTTGGCAGCCGAGGAGTTGGGTATACTCACTTCTCCTTATCGTTTTGCGTCCAGCAAAGAAGAGTTTGAACAAGCTGTGACAACGATTGGTATTCCCTGTGTAGTAAAACCGATTATGAGCTCTTCAGGTCATGGTCAGAGTGTGATTAAAAGTGATGCTGACATAGAGCGGGCATGGACCATAGCACAGGAAGGTGGCCGGGCAGGAGCCGGGCGTGTTATTGTTGAAGCTTTTTTACGATTTGATTACGAAATAACCTTACTTACAGTGCGGCACAGTGGCGGCACCACTTTTCTGAAGCCCATCGGGCATTATCAGGAAGATGGCGACTACCGGGAATCGTGGCAACCACAACTTATGGCAGAACAGGTGCTGGAAAAAGCGCAACGCATAGCCGGTTTGGTGACCGATGCATTGGGTGGTTACGGTATTTTTGGTGTGGAGCTTTTTATATGCGGCAATGAGGTCTTGTTTAGTGAAGTATCGCCCCGTCCACACGATACAGGTATGGTTACTATGATTTCGCAGGACTTATCGCAGTTTGCTCTGCATGCCCGCGCCATTTTGGGATTGCCTGTACCATCCGTACGCTTTTATCGCCCATCAGCATCCAAAGCTGTGGTGGTGGAAGGTGATAGCGACAAAGTAGTATTCGATAATCTGGAAGAAGTATTGGCCGAACCGGATGTACAGATTCGTATTTTTGGTAAACCCGAAGTGGTAGGACACCGTCGGTTGGCAGTTATTCTGGCCAGTGCCGATACTGTTGAAGAAGCACGGGCTAAAGCCAATCGGGCTTACGATAAATTAAAAATCGAAGTATTAGCCCGTTAATAGTACAGCTACTATTCTACCTGAATACAAGAAGAGACACTCTAAATGAGGTCTCTTTTTGTGTTTAAAACAGCCGAAAAAGAGTTAATCCCTATCCTTTTTTAATACCCAAAGAGCCAATTGGAAATATATTCCGATTTTTTGTTGTATCTTTGCATTAAGATATTCCAACAAATATCATTCTCCCGGTTGATCCCTCGTTCGATTTTTTTCAAATAGGTTTTACAGACAGCTTTCTCTTTCCTGAATAGTTATCTCTCATTTTTCATCAACCGTTCCCGGAAACATTATTTTAAAATTATATAATTGCATGGCAAAATCCCAAAACGCATTTAACAAACAAGAAAAAGAAAAGAAACGTTTAAAAAGAAGAAAAGATAAACTGGAAAGAAAAGAGGAGCAAAAGCAAAATCCTTCGGAAGGTGGACTTGACAGTATGATTGCTTATGTTGACGAATTCGGTCGCTTGACTGATACTCCGCCGGATCCTACTAAAAAAACCAAAATAGATGTCTCAACGATTGAGATTGGTGTGGCACGACGCGAAGAGGAAGTGGTTTCACCGTTCAAAAATGGCCGGGTAGACTTTTTCGACGATTCGAAAGGTTTCGGATTTATCAAGGAAACCGGAACACAGGAGAAATATTTTGTACACGTAAATGGCTTACTTGAAACGGTAAAAGAAGGCGACATGGTTGCTTTTGAACTGGAGCAGGGACGCAAAGGCATTAATGCCGTACGGGTAAAAAAAGCATAAGCTTTTGTAGCATTCTTTTTATTTTCGGTTTGAAAATTTTCATATTATTTTTTTGATGAGATTTCTCCAAATTTCATCAATACGATTATTTATTTTTATTGAACCGTACAAGAAGAGCTTATAAAAAATAAATAAAAAAAGAAGAACCGCTTGGTTCTTCTTTTTTTTATGCTGAAAAAATTGCCCGAAGATAATTTGGTTCATTTTAATTATTCAGTTTATTTGCTGTCAATTTGATAGGAATTAAAATATAAATGATGATTATATGATATATTGTCGGAAATGACTATTTTTGTGACAACCAATTAGGATTTGTGCATATCTGCTAAATCTCATTTCTTCGCATCCTGATGGAAATGCTGCCGGACACATGTTCATCATAAATTATTGTTGATATTAATCCGGGCTGTATATTGAATAACCTTAATGAACTTTTTTATAGACTCAGAACCATATTATAAAATGAATGATATATGAAAAAACTAAAAATTATTTTCGCTATGTTGGCATTATTGCCATTTTTAGCTGTTGGATCAGAAAAAATAACAACCAATGGCTTTATCTTTTCGGATTATCAAAAGGGTAAAGTTTTCTTTAAAAATAATAGAGTTGTTGAATCTTTTTTCAATTATCAAACCGTAACAAAACAAATGCTTTTCAGGCAAAACGAACAGGTTTTATCATTAGCATATGCTCAGACAACCGATTCGGTGGTAATTGGAGGTCGTGTATTCGTTTATTATCAGGATAATGAGTTCTTTGAGAAAATAGCACTCGGGAAAGGAAATCTATTTATACAGTATAGTTCAGTTTTATTGTCAAAAGGGAAAAAAGCGGGATATGGCGGTTATTCTCAGTTATCCAGCACAACATCTGTCAATACAATATCATCTCTTGATGGAGGACAAACATCGGGACTTACACATTTATCAGCAGATGAAGAATTTACGGCAAAAACCAATTTGACGTTTTGGATCAAGCTTAAAGATAAATTCATTAAAGTAAACTCTCAAAGTCAGGTTCTCAAGGCCTTCCCGGAACACAAGCAAGCTATTCAGTCGTATTTTATTGATCATAAGGTTAATTTTGGATTATTGAATGATGTCAAAGTTGTATTAGATTATTGTTTCTCTCTTTAAAAGGCCATTATTTTATCTGTGAGCATGGTAATGTATCCTGTTTATTGGCATGAATTTGAATAATGACATAATAATCATTTGTTTTATTTGTAAGAATTGTATGAATACAGTCTCTGGAATATACCGCACCAACTGCTAAATTCTGATTTCAGGAGTATGGATTCAGAGTCAATAAAACATACTTTCCGGTGCTTTCAACTTGTGTGAAGTCGGAAGAATATCTTTATCGGAAAAGAAAAAGAAAAGGAAAAGGAAAAGGAAGAACCTCAGGGCTCTTCCTTTTTTTATGCGTATAACTTTCTTATTGGGGAATAACAAGTAAAAGCTATACTTTTAGAGAATGTTTCAATTATAATTTGTATCTCAATTCAATACGTAAATCAGGCACCACGGCATTATTCAGATCATAATTTACACCACTTCCTACCAGCCCGCCATTATCAGACTTGTAAAGTCGCAGATTAAGTCCGCAGTCGATATTGACTGACCAGTGCGGGTTGAGACTAAAACTTTTTCCAATAGCCGGAATCAGTGAAAGTCGTTTTGGCTTATTGCTTAAACTTTCGTATATTGTTTCATAGCCTAATCGGGCATTGATATGCCACGTTTTTAAGTTATACTTATTCTCTGAACCAAAATAATAATTATTTTCGAGACTAAACGACAAGTAATCTGAAGGATAAATAGTTCCCAATGATGTCCCTAAATCGAATCCGATACTATAATTTTTTATTTGATAATCCAGCCCGGCATAAAATCCCTGACTTATAGGATTGAATCCAACATTAAAACTGGTTTGATCTGTCCGCTGGGCCGACGCCACAGTAGAAAAACAGATTAATGCCAGGATGAATACTTTTACTTTCATAGTCTAATGTAATTTAAGTTTATAATGTAAATATTTACATATTTAATCTGTTTAATAGTTAAACTAAAATGCGACATGTTGTCTATTTCTTTCCGGTATTAGTTCTGACCATTAAAATTCTTACTCAATATCTGCAACTTGAGTTCGTTCTCTGTTATTTTTATGATCTTCCATTTATAAATTGCCTCACCTTGCCAATTTGCTACTTTCACAATAATAACCTTATCGATACCACTCAGGCTCCAGTTTCCATTATTATTGTCATAAACTACCGGAGGAGTAGCGCACCAACCGGAAATTGTTCGTTCAATGAATTTGCCATCCGGCCCAAAACTAAAGCCATATGCATAATCTTTTAATTCGCTGGATCTGGTATAAGTTATCAGGTTGTCCTGATAAACTGGACTAACCCATGAGCCCAGTAGCAACTGTTTTTCGGTTATGCTAACAGAGTCAT
>DAIQOQ010000365.1:0-1946 GCA_036787795.1 Paludibacter sp.
CTTCCGTTTCATCCAGTTTTCCAACAAAAAGCATATCACTCATATTGGCAACCGATGCAATGGTTGTTCCATCGTTGAAGTTATTCGACTGAATTACCGAGTTTCCAACTTTAATAGGCACATCCAGAATGGTTCCGGTTACAGTGGAACGTACCAAGGTATTACTAAATTGTGATTTATTACTTGTAATACCATCGCGGGTTAAGCTTAAATTGTCTTTTGCCGCTTTCAGCTCTTCTTTATCATTTTTATATTGCAACTCTGTCTTTTCAAAGTCTTCTTTCGATATTACTTTGTCAGCATACAATTTTTTGTCACGCAGAAAATTTTTAGTAGTCTGATCCAACGCTATCTGAGCACGTGACACACGCGACTCGGCACTATTAAGACTAACCATATCAGGAACAACCTTAATCTTTGCAATTACATCACCCGCTTTTACAAGATCGCCGGCTGATTTATATAATTCAGCAATAATACCCGACATTTGCGGCTTAATCAAAATTTCATTCCGGGGATCAATTTTTCCTGTAGCTACCGTTCGTTTATCAATGTCACCTATCGTAACATTCTCGATTGTGTATTTTTTTACTTTAGGACGAGATTTTTGCCATAAAAACCAGAATGTCCAAAGTACACCTACGGCCAGAATAACCAGCAAAGCAATTTTCAAAATCTTTTTCATAATGTTTTGTAGTTGTAATAACCCCTACCTCCTTTAGGAGAGAAATGGATTAGTTCGTTATTTGATTGTTTTTATTTTTTTATTAAGTAATAATGCACATGAAATTAAAAACACCGGCATAAGCGGAAGACTGAACGACACAGTATTGCCAAACGCACCGGCTAAAGTATGCAGTTTGCCTAAACTATAGCAAAACTCAAGAACAAAAATGCCTAAAAATGATAAAGTCAAAATCAGGTACATCACCCGCTCATTTCTCAATATAGTACTCATAGTTAGTTTATTTTAATAAATCACTCTTCGCGTATTGCCTCTATCGGTTTTATATTCATGGCTCTGTTAGCCGGTATAAAGCCAGCCAGCGTACCGATGATCAACAAAATAAGCATAGCCCCGATAGCAACGCTGAAACTAATCTGAGGATCTTTGAAAAACTGATCACCATGACTGAGCGCCATACCCACTAGTGACAGTAATCCGACCCCAAACATTAATCCCGCAATTCCGGCAATCAATGTCAATACAATACTCTCGCTCAATATCTGAACAATAATATCGCGGGGAGTTGCTCCCAGTGCCCGCCGAATTCCGATTTCCTTAGTCCGTTCACGCACAGTCACCAACATGATGTTACTGACACCCACCGCTCCGGCAAATAAAGTTCCCAGGCCTACCACCCAGATTAAAGTGGCAATGCCAATGCCCAGATACAAAAACATGTTAAACTCATCTTCCATATTAAAACCTCCAACAGCTTTTTTATCGAGTGGCGAAATACTATGTTTTTCCGCTAAAACTTTATGCACTTTATCTTCTACCACTTTTACTTTAATTCCGGGTTTCGTAGTTATTGCCATAAAGTGAATAATTTTACCCTGATTGAATGCCTGCTGCATGGTACTAAACGGAAGGACAACCGACTCTTCGGCATTTCCACCGATATTAATACTCGATGTGTGCCTGGCAACTCCAACCACCTGAAAGTAAATTCCATTTACCTTGATATTTTTTCCCAGCGGATTTTCAGCTTTAGGGAAAAGGACTTCATACACACGCTCACCAATAACGCAGACCTTGCGCTTTTCTACTATATCAATGTCATTTAGATACCGCCCATACACCATTTTACTGGCATCAATTTCATTATACGACGGATAACTACCTTTTATATTATAACTTCCGGCCTTATCGTTTCGCGTTACATTGTTGGTACTACCACCGCTACCAAAGAGCACAGGAGCAAGATACTGTATTTCGGGAA
>DAIQOQ010000180.1:0-6043 GCA_036787795.1 Paludibacter sp.
TTTTTATAATTATCTGCAAAGTGTCCTGGCTTAAAATAGTAATTTGCATTGACACCAGTTCTCACTTTGAATTCATCCATTTACAAATAATGAAAGATTATAATCCACGAATTGCACCAATTTTTACTAAAATGCATATTTACTACTAGCTTACGTTAATCGTAGATTCGTGTAAATTGGCGTAATTAGTGGTTGAAAAAATTATTGTTGTTGAATATGCCAAATTATCGTGTTTGATATTTATAGGAGTTTTTGTGAATAATCCACATTGATTTTTAATTGATTTTATACCTGAATCCTACCATAAATGATTGCATATAATGATCTTGTCGAACGGTGGTAGTCTTGCTGTTTGTATCCTGGCTTATTACGGTACTGTTAGCCGGATTTACTTTCTTTACATATAATTCCATCGGGGAATTTAAAAGGTTTTTAGTTTTCAGGTAAATGCTTATCCCGTTCTTAAACTTCTTTTCCACGGAAGCATCCAATTGAACAAAACCCCGTTGCCACAAATCATCGTTGTAATACCTGGATACCAGATAAATTCTATCGCCGGTATAGTTTCCGGACAATTGTCCATCCCAGCCAAACTTAGTATCCTTGAAAAGCAAACTTAAGTTCCCTACATGTGCCGACTGACCGTACAACGGGCGGGTTTGCATCATATCTTCATATTGCCAACCTGTCTCTTTATGAACGTAATACTTTTTCATGGTGGAGATGGCTGAATTTGTAAAAGTATAGTTGGCTTTAATACCAATAAAATTGAAGTATTTTATGTAATCAACTTCCACACCCAGGTTCTTGGCCGTTCCATAGTTATCGGGCATATAATATACATTGCCTTTGCTCCCTTGCGGGGTACTCCATCCGTATTCTATCGGATCTTTTATTCTCTTATAAAATGCTCCGATCATAAATTGCTCCAACGATTTCGGGAAGTATTCATACCGCACATCAATATTATCGGCTATGGTATGTTTTATATCCGGGTTACCCTTTTCAGTATATTCTTCGCCCACTACTATGTAGGGAACAATTTCTAAAAATCCGGGACGGTTGATTGACCGGAAATACGAAGCACGAATATTTTGCTTGTCGGTAGGCATAAACTTAAAATGTAAGCTTGGCAGAAAGTCGGTATATTGTTGTTTTCCTACAGGGGGCACATCGCCTTTCGTATATTTGAGTATATAACTTTGATAGGTGTTTTCGGCTCTTACTCCACCTACAATCTCCAGCTTATTCATTTCAGCTTTAAATTGAAGATAGCCGGCAGCTATTTTTTCGTGAGCACTATAGTTCAACGGATCGGTATTATTTAAATCAACCTCACTCTTCCACAGTATTTCGGAGAAGCTATTCCAGTCTCTTCCCTGAGTAGATTTGAAGTCGGAGTTCAGCACCGCAAAGAAGTTATATTCGTTGAAAAAGCTGGTACGTTGTTTATTCCGGTAAAGTCCTCCGGTGGAGAGTTCCACGGGTATGGTTGCTATTGTTGGCTTAAATATCAGATTAAAATACTCCGCCCAGTCCTGATCCGTATTATGTTCCCACCGGCGGGTAGAACCTCCGTTGGAAATAGTCAGAGGTGACTTTACATTATTGCTGATTTCATTAAACATGGAAAGATTAATGTAATCGGGCGTTTGATTCAGAGCATTACCATACACCACCGACCAGTTTGCCTTTAATTTCTCCGAAAATGTATGATCGCCCTGCAATACCGAACTCAACAGTTGCTGTTTATTCAATTTATATCGCAGGGAGTAACTCGATAGGGAGCTGCTGCTATTGTTCAAATCAATACTGTTGGACTCGCGAACCTGCTCTGAAGTAAAGTTCATATACGCATTGTACAAAACGAGTTTATGAAATTTATTTAGCTGAAAATCAATTTTATTGTGAAGACCTAACTGAGTTGACTGTTCGGACACTGTGCGGTAACTCTTCCCTGTTATCAACAGCAGATTTAATGTGTCATTTTCAGTTCCATAATTGGTACTGTTACTTCCCTTATAATTATTGCTGAAACTTGCTGCCAGAATGACCCCCAGCTTTTTATCGAAAAATCGATTACCAATGGAAAAATCACCTACTATATTGGGCATTGGCCGGTAAGTTTTCAAATCAAGATTTTGAGTTGTAAAATCTTTGGGAGTAGCGGTATAGCTGTCGCCATTAATTTCGTAGGGCGATTTATAGTTCACTGCACCTGAATTAAATCCCTGAAAGTTTCTTTCCAGAAAAATCTCATTATAACCTGTTGCAATGTTCAGGTTCATCTGAAAACGGTTGGGAGCATCCTTCATCACCAGATTTACCACACCACCCAATGCATCTCCTTCCATATTGGGAGTGAGAGATTTGGTAACTTCCAATCTATCTACCAGAAAAGAGGGGAAAATATCCAGTGGTACATAGCGGTATTTATTATTGGTTCCCGGTATCTTCACTCCGTTTACCATCGTGTAGCTAAAGCGTTTATCCATACCGCGGATAATGGCATATTGTCCATCGCCGGTAGCATCTCTTTCTATTGTGACTCCCGAAACGCGTTGAATAACATTCGCTATATTTAAATCGGGTGACAATTCAATGCTTCTAGCACTAACTATATTGACCACATTAGAAGATATTTTTTCCAGATTTCGGGCATGTTGATCGGTAGCAGTGCTCTTTGCTGTAACTTCAACTTCGTGTAATTCTAAATCCGACGAACTAAGTTCCAGCACTATTTTGCCGCTACCCGAAGCCGGAATCACGACTTCTCTTTCCAGCGTTTTACAACCCATATAATTGCAAACAAGCGTTACCGATTTACCGGACACATTCCGTAGCAGAAATGAACCATCAAGCCCTGTTGAGATTCCTGTCTGAGTTTGACCCTTAATAAATATAGTTGCTCCTACCAGCGCTTCACCGCTTTTAGATTCTTTTACAATACCTTGAATAACTGCCGCATTAGAATTTACACAAATTACAAGTAACAAGATTAAGTGAAAATACTTTTTCATACTTTTTCCAATTTTTATGCAAAAGTACGTTTAGCATATTTCGAACTTGTTTCATATTTATTATTGTTCGGAAACACGTGTTATAAGTATGTGACAAATGATAATCCTTGAAAAACAAATTGAATATGGAGGTTTGTATGCTAAACAGCAACAATCACGTAGAAGTGGTATTATAGTAGTATGGATTGTATAATATCTGTTTAAGCTCCGTCGGTGCGGCCTATAGTACCATTAAAAAGCCAAGACGAGCTCATTAATTAAAAACAAATCAATCGAAGCCTAAAACCTATGAATCATGTAACTCTTAGCTAAAATTGTGTAATACATCCCGAACCAATTATTCCTAATTTTGTTTTTATATCAAGACATTCAGAAAGCATATAAACAATTGCTTTCGATGAACTTATAATCCTAAAAAGTAAGAAGAAAAATGAAAACTCAAATTGGAATTAAACCTGAGGATTCTGTTCAGGTAGCTGACACTTTAAACAAATTGTTGTCGGACGAACATGTACTTTACATCAAAACCCGTAATGCACACTGGAATGTTGAAGGACCCGACTTCGCATCGGTACATATTTTTTTCGAAGGTCAATATGATGAACTGGAAGATATCATTGACAAGGTTGCCGAACGTATACGTTCTATTGGTCATTATGCCGAAGGAACCATGAGCGAATATCTCAAGCTGACACAACTTAGTGAAGAATCGAGAGAAGGCAATGACAGTCAGAGTTATATTAAAGATTTACTTAGCGACCATGAAGCCGTTATTATTGAACTCAGGGAAAATATCACTCGTTTTGCTGAAGATTTGCATGACCTGGGAACCAGTGACTTTATTACCGGAATAATGGAAACTCACGAAAAACTGGCCTGGATGCTCAGAGCACATTTAAAGTAATCTGCAAAGAATGCCCATAACATAAAGACCGTCGCATTGTTTGAGACGGTCTTTGTTGTTATCCGGTAGAAAGGTAGTTGCATTATTTTAGGATATGATGCTATTTTATTGCCACGAAGTGGCTAAATGTGAGTAACCCCCGGTAAGCGAAACGCAACCGGGGGATAGGAATGACCTTACATCCACAACCCCGAAGGGGTTGAACGTAAAGAAAATATGGTGATATTGAACCCTTTTCAGGGTTCTTTTTCTCTTATTATTCTTATCCGCCAGTTTCACCGACGGCTACTAACATTAAATCCCTTCAGAATTTTATATTCTGCTATACAAATCATATTTGCGAAGATTTGTGGCGTTTGCGTTATTTGCGTGCTTTTGATACAACTACTTTTGTGGTGTTTTCTTTGGATTCGGTAAAACTGTTCATTCTGCTTTCCAAAATACCGGATTCAGCGAAAAGTTCGGGCAACTCCATTTTTAGTTGCTGAAAAACAAGTACCTTTGCTGCCCGACTCTCTAAATGAGTATTCAAGACAACTAATAAGATTTATATCATGACTTTCTCCGAACTAGGAATCAACGACAACATTCTTCAGGCGCTTCAGGAAAATAAGATTTCCGAACCAACCGATATTCAGCTGCAGGCTATTCCGCATATTTTAGAACAAAATACCGATTTAGTTGCTGTGGCTCAAACAGGAACCGGTAAAACAGCTGCATTTTGTCTGCCTATTCTCCAGACTATCGATCCGAAGTCAGCCCATATACAGGCACTTGTTCTGGTTCCCACGCGGGAGTTGGGACAACAGGTGGCTCGCGAATTTTTTTTGTTCTCCAAATATATGCCCCGCGTATTTGCCGAGGCAGTTTACGGTGGAGCTCCCATAGAAGATCAGATAAAACGACTGAAACGCAGTACGCATGTAGTAGTAGCTACTCCGGGACGTTTGCTCGACCTGTTGGAACGCAAAGCACTGGATCTGCAACACCTGAAATACCTGGTACTCGACGAAGCCGACGAAATGATGAATATGGGTTTTAAAGCTGAGATTGACCGGATACTTGGTTCATGTCCCAAAGGCATTACCAATATGTTGTTTACAGCTACAATGCCTGCCGATGTGAAACAGATTATTCAGGATTACCTGAGTCCGGACTTTGTGGAGATACGTATTCGTGCCGAAGAGTTTGTGAACCGTAAAATAGACCATGAATACCTGCTGTATAAACAAGGTGAAAAACTGGATTACCTAAAAGCTTATCTCAGCGAACGTCAGGATCAGCGGGGAATTTTGTTTTGCCGTACCAAAACGGCAGCAAAACGACTGGCTAAGCAGCTTGCCGGATTTGTAGTGGTGGCAGATGCACTGCATGGCAACCTGAATCAGGAAATGCGCGACAAAGTGATGAGAGGTTTCAAGAAAAACCGTATCAATCTGCTGGTGGCTACTGATATTGCAGCACGTGGTATTGATGTAAAGGATCTGGACTATATTATTCACTACCATCTACCCGAAAAACCGGAGTATTATACACACCGGAGCGGACGTACAGCCCGGGCGGGCAAGTCAGGTATATCGGTTTGCCTGGTAAAAGAGGAAGATATGCCCGAATTAAAAGCACTGGAAGCAGACTTGAATATACGGTTTACCGAAATAAAAGTAAAGCTGCTGTCTGAATCGAAAGATACTACCCCGATTACTTTATATATGAATATGGGCTTTGGACAAGGATTTACCAAAAACTCGCTGGCAGAGTTTCTGGTGGAAGAAGCCGGACTGAGTTTAGGCGATATTCAACAGGTAGTGGTTGAAGATAACCGCTCATATTTTGATGTTCCCGAAAGATATAAAGAGCAAATTCTGATTAATCTGAAAGGTTACAAACTGGCTCACCGAAACCTGAAACTAACAGAGGATGGCGAAAAGAGTAGAAGAAATATCTATTAAATAGTTACAAGTAATTAGTTACAAGTTACAAGAGCGGTTGTTTGGATTTTGCTTTTAAGGAACAGATCATTACATACTGTTGCTTTAAGTAGGATCTGCTGAAAAACTATTCATAGCCACGAAGTGGCTAAATGTGAGTAACCCCCAGTGAAGCTTGCGGAACTGGGGGA
>DAIQOQ010000181.1:0-4193 GCA_036787795.1 Paludibacter sp.
TTGCGTGCATCTATCCGTACAAAATAGTTTTTGTTGAAGTCGTGCTGCAATACCCGTTGCTGGCTGAAGAGTCCTTCGGTAGTAACGATCTTTTGTTCTTTCAACTCCTGTTTTGTCCCGAATACATACCATGCTGTGTGTATAGCTTCATCCTGTTCCTTGATTTTTGTTTCTTTCGATTTGTTGTCGGTCGATAAATCTTCCAGATTTTTACCCATCTCCGAAACTTTCGTGTCCAGTTTTACAATCAGTGAGTCTTTTTGAGCCAGCTCTGTTTGCAGTTGTGCTACCTTGGTAGTTTCTTCTTCCAGGGCTTTTGTTAGCCGGGTAATGGTGCGTTCAAGTTCCGACGATCTGAAGGCACTGCGTTTTATTTTCGCTTTCAGTCGGGCAAGTTCATCTTTGTTGGCCTGAAGCATATCGTTCAGGTAGGTCATATCATCGTTGATCTTGGTACGCATATCATCATCCAGCTCTTTCCCAACAGGCTGAATAGAAATGGTGTTTTCGGTACTTTTAATCTTTTCGATATTTTGTTCTATCTGATTCATAGCCGAAAAATATCCGTCCACTTCTTCCTGAAGTTTCTGCTTGGCATTCTGTAATGAATCGTTCTGAGCCTGAAGTGATCTGTAATCCGAAGATTGTTTTCCACATGAAGTAAACAAAACAAGCAAAATAGACAGTGAAAAGAGAGTTGATCTCATATAGAAATATATAATAAAATAAAACTATTAGGCAATGAAAAAATAAAGTAAAACGAGCCTGTCAGCCTCTGTTTTATGTGCACAAAGGTAATGTTATTCTTCTAACCCTGCAACAATTAGCACAATTTCACCTTTAGGATTATGTTCGGTGAAATATTGCACTAAGTCGGCCAATGTTCCTCTTCTGGTCTCTTCGAAAATCTTGGATATTTCGCGCGAAACGGATGCCCGGCGATCAGTTCCGAATACTTCCGAAAGCTGCGTCAATGTTTTCAGTAATCTGAAAGGTGACTCGTAGAAAATCATGGTTCGTTTTTCAGTAGCCAAATCGTTTATTTTAGTCTGCCTGCCTTTTTTCTGGGGTAGAAATCCCTCAAAACAAAACCGGTCGTTCGGTAAGCCCGAAGCAACAAGAGCCGGTACAAAAGCTGTAGCACCGGGCAAGCATTCTACTTCAATATCATTCTCAACGCACTGACGCACCACCAAAAAACCGGGGTCGGAGATAGCCGGGGTACCCGCATCGGAAATAAGTGCCACCATCTGGCCGCTTTTAATTCGCTGAACAACGCTCTCCACCGTTTTATGTTCGTTGAATTTATGGTGCGACTGCATAGGCGTTTTTATCTCAAAGTGTTTCAATAAAAACCCGCTGGTGCGTGTGTCTTCGGCTAAAATTAAATCTGCAGTTTTCAGTATCCGTATGGCCCGAAATGTCATATCTTCCAGATTGCCCACCGGAGTAGGTACCACGTAAAGTTTTGCTCCCGTTGTTTGGGTGGAGGATGCTTTTTCCGTATTGTTCATTCTTTTTCTAAAGTGTATTGCTATTCGTCGTTTTGAATCCAGAGACGAATTGCCCTTCTGTTTATATTTTTCTGCTTAAAAGCAATTTTCGTCCTTGTTATTTTTTTATCTTTGCAGAGTTCAATAAATGTAAATTATTGTCTCGAACATTAAAACGGCTGTAAAGGTACAATAAACGAGGCAGAAACAGAAAAAACTAAAACAAATTTTCAAAAACAGAGCATGATTTATTCAGAAAAAAACCATCCGAATCAGCAAAGACGTGGAAGCATCGAGGTGATATGTGGATCTATGTTTTCCGGCAAAACGGAAGAACTGATTCGTAGGTTGAAACGGGCTAACTTTGCCAAACAGCGTGTTGAGATTTTTAAACCAAAGATTGATACACGTTATTCTGAAGACGAGGTGGTTTCGCACGATAAAACGGCCATTCGGTCCACTCCGGTTGAATCCTCAGGTAGTATCCTGCTTATGTCGGGCGATGTGGATGTGGTTGGCATTGACGAAGCACAATTTTTTGATGACGGGTTGGTTGATGTTTGTACGCAACTTGCCAATCAGGGAGTTCGGGTGATAATAGCCGGGCTGGACATGGACTTTAAGGGCGTGCCATTTGGTCCGATGCCGGCACTTTGTGCTGTTGCCGAAGATGTTTTTAAAGTGCATGCCATTTGTGTGCGATGTGGGGCATTGGCTTACGTTTCGCACCGCTTGGTGGATAACGATAAACGGGTACTACTGGGTGAAATGACCGAATATGAACCCATTTGTCGCGAATGTTATGCTAAGACGAAAGAGGTATAGATAGTTTTTATTCAGATAACAACAAAAATAAAACAAAATTGGAAAATATGATCCGGGATTCAAAACCATTTACATTCGACAGGGTAGTACGTATTCTTATCGGTTTGACGGTAATTACCCTACTCTTTTTTCTTATAAAACGGTTAAGCGATGTCCTGTTGCCGTTTCTTATAGCGTGGCTTCTGGCGTATATATTGCAGCCTTTTGTGGTCTTTTTTCAGTATAAGCTGAAGTTTAAAAGCCGGTTGCTATCGGTTATTGCTACGCTTCTTTTATTCTTCGGAACATTGACGGGAATAATCTGGCTATTAGTTCCTATAGTAAGTGTGGAAATTCAAAAACTGTCTCTGTTAGCTGTTTCGTATAGCCAGAAGCTGGAAGTAAATTCCTTTTTGCCGATAGCCTGGCAACGCCAGATTCAGCATTATCTTTCGCATCTCAACTTTCAGACTATCTGGAATGACCAAACCATCATGGATGCAATCAAAAGACTTGCTCCTCAGGTGTGGGATCTCATCAATGGTTCATTAGACTTTGTCCTCGGATTTGCCGTTGTTATTGTGGTTTTTCTGTATCTGGTGTTTATTATGCTGGATTACGAAAAAATATCAAAAGATTGGTTTACAATTATTCCTCCCAAATATAAACCGTTGATAACTGAAATAATTTACGATCTGGAATCGGGAATGAACCGTTACTTCAGAGGCCAGGCCTTGATTGCTTTAATTGTGGGCGTACTCTTTGCTATTGGATTTAGTATTGTGGGTTTACCGCTAGCCATTATCATGGGCCTGCTTATCGGGTTGCTCACCATGGTACCTTATCTGAAAGCCATTGCCATTATTCCGTGTTTGGTTTTGGGTTTATTGCAATCGATGGAAACCGGGCAGAGTTATGGCTCCGTTTTGCTGGGTATTGCCATTGTATTTGTTATTATTCAGTCGTTAGAAGATATGTTTCTTACCCCTAAAATAATGGGAAAGGTGACGGGCTTAAATCCGGCTGTGATTTTACTATCGCTGTCGGTATGGGGTTCGCTTATGGGCGTAGTGGGAATGATTATTGCTTTACCAATGACTACCCTGATGATCTCCTATTATAAGCGCTTTGTGCTGCATGATGGTTTGAACGAAGAAGCTGCTCAACCGGAAGTAACTGCAGAGAAGCCTGTCGAATAATAAAAAACCAACTTTTCCAAAGCTCTGAACTTTGGAAAAGTTGTTGCAATTACTTGTTTTCAATCTTAATATCTCTGATCATTAGTTGGATGGAAGTGTTCCCGTTGAATGAGTTTTCTTCGAGCGTATAACAGATGTCGAGCGGATTTAATGCCTTCAAATGATCGTTATACTCATGCATCCGGAAGGCTATGCCGTTCATTACATTATCCGAACTGGAGTCGACCAGTTCGAGCTTTAAATGTTCCTGCTCTTTCCCAACCAGTCGGCTGGTTCCATAGTCGAGTACCTTTTTGGATACAAATATCGGTTTCATATTGCCGGGTCCGAAGGGTCCGAACTGTTTCAGAACCCGAAAGAACTTAGGGGTTATGTCTTTAAATTCTAATACGGCATCAATATCAATTTGGGGATAAGTCTGTTCTTCCAAAATATTTTCAGCCACAAACTTTTCAAAGCGCTCGGTAAATGCCGGAATGTTTTCTTCCTTCATAGACAGGCCGGCTGCATACATGTGCCCACCAAAGTTCTCCAGCAAATCGCGGCAGGAATCAATGGCTTTGTAAATGTCGAAACCGGAAACCGACCGGGCCGATCCCGAAGCCAACCCGTTTGAATTAGTCAGAACGATGCTGGGTTTGTAATATTCTTCGGATAACCGAGATGCAACAATTCCAATAACGCCTTTATGCCAGTC
>DAIQOQ010000181.1:4293-6038 GCA_036787795.1 Paludibacter sp.
ATTTTAAATACAATATCGCTTATCGTGATTTCTTTATCCAATAAGCCGCATACTTCAAGAATGGCTTTCAGCCCTACGCTGGGATTTGAATTGATTTGTTTCAATCCGTAAAATGCCAAAATTCGGTTTTCACCGGTAATGGGCACAATATCCGAAGCAATACTCAGTGCGAGCAGGTCGAGTAGGGGGGTCAGTTGAGAGAAACCGATGTTGTTAGTTATGGCAAAGGCTTGCATCAGCTTAAACCCTACACCACAGCCCGAAAGATGTTTGTACGGGTAGTTACAATCGTCCCGCTTGGGATCGAGTACTGCCACTGCCGGAGGTAAAACGTCATCCGGAGTATGGTGATCGCAGATAATAAAGTCAACTCCCAGGCTTACGGCGTATTTTACTTTATCAATAGCTTTTATACCGCAGTCGAGCGCTATAACCAGTTTGAAATCTTGTGCTTTGGCAAAGTCAATGCCTTGAATGGAGATACCATACCCTTCGTTGTAACGGTCGGGTATGTAAAAATCGATATTTGAGTAGAACTGCTTCAGAAATTTATAAACGAGTGCCACAGACGTTGTTCCGTCTACATCATAGTCGCCATAAACGAGAATCTTCTCGTTGTGTTTCATGGCCTTAGTAAGACGTTTCACCGCATTGTCCATGTCGGCCATTAAAAACGGATCGTGCAAATTGCTTAGATCGGGGCGAAAGAAACTACGCGCGTCCTCAAAGGTCAGGATGTCTCGCTGAACTAATAATTGTGCGAGCAGTGGGCTTATACTCAGTTCTTCGGCTAAATTTTTCTGTGTTTCACGTTGTTGTTCTGTAAGAGTTCTGTAAATCCAGGTATTTATCATTGTGTACTTTTTTTTCACTCAGGGCGAAGAGAATTATCTCTTCGGAGAAGAATTGGCATGTTATCAATCTGTATTTTAAAGACAGACGTGGAAAAATGGGATAACATTCCTGTTCTTGTGCTGTAAAAGTACAGATTTTTTCTGAAGCAACAAAAGCGCATTTTTGATTGACTGATGAAAGTTAGGTCGAAAATTTGTCAGCGCTAGAAATATAAATTATTACTTTTGTGTCCGAAAAGAGTTGTTGAAACAGATAAACGCACCATTCGGCATTGACATATTTTTTATATGTTTATATAAATTGATTCCCGAAATTATACTTTAGATTCTTGGTAGACATGCAAAATGATATAAATAAAGCATTGGAAGTGCTTAAGGCGGGTGGGGTGATTCTTTACCCTACTGATACGGTGTGGAGTCTGGGCTGCGATGCTGCCAATGAAACAGCAGTGCAACGGGTTTGTGAACTAACGGGTGCCAATAACCTCAACGAGATTTTTGCTTTAGTAGATAATCCGGGAAGGCTGCAATCTTATGTGGACGAGATGCCTGATATTGCCTGGGATTTGGTTGAAATGGCGGAAAAACCTCTGACCATTATTTATCCCGGAGCTCGGAATCTGGCCAGTAATCTTATTGCCAAAGATAAATCGGTAGGTCTGAGAGTTACGAATGAAGATTTTTCAAAGAAACTTTGTGCTCAATTTCGACGTCCCGTCGTTTCGGCACCGGCAAGTGGTCGGTCAGCCACCTATACTTATGCTCAAATTGCCGAAGATATTAAACTGGCTGTGGACTATGTTGTAAATTTCAGACAAGATGAACGTTCTCAATCAAGGCTGACTTCCATTATTAAATTGGGAAAAGGCAATGTTTTTCAATTAATACGAG
>DAIQOQ010000182.1:0-6019 GCA_036787795.1 Paludibacter sp.
GGATGGAAAAGACAGAACCTGAATGCGAACCCCGAATGGGGTTCAATATATAAATATTGTGATATTGAACCCCATTCGGGGTTCTGATTATTTTGTACAAATACCACGGGTTACACCCGCGGTTATTCACATTGAATCCTTTCAGGATTCTAAAATCCACTTTTAATTGATTGTTAGCTGTTTGCTTATATCGAACACACGTTATAATACTTCAAACTGATTATTTCTCAAAAAAAAAGGTTGCATAGCCTCAAGAGCCTTTCGAAACACATTCAAAAGCTGCTTTGAATGCCCTCAAACAAATCGTAGACAAACCTGCACTGGCAGAAATATGCGCAGAGAACGGATTATTCCATTTACTATCCGTCACAACTAAAAAACATCACCCCGAAACACTATTATTTTTGAATTAAAATTCAATCACATACACAGTTTCTTTGAAAAAAGCATTACTTTTGTGCCCGAAAAAAACAGTAGAAAGTAAATGAAAATCATAAATCTATCGGAGAATAACTCCGTGCTCAAGCACTACATTAAAGAAATTCGTTCAGTCAAAATTCAGAAAGATGCTATGCGTTTCCGCCGCAATATGGAGCGAATTGGTGAAATAATGGCCTACGAAATGAGTAAAACCATGCGTTACAAAGCCGAAGAAGTAAAAACTCCGCTGGGAGTGGCGCACACCGAGGTGATTGATGAAAAAATAGTGATTTCAACTATTCTTCGTGCCGGGTTACCGTTTCATCAGGGCTTTCTGAGCTATTTCGACGGGGCCGAGAATGCTTTTGTTTCTGCATACCGCAAGTATAAGGATGCGCTGAAGTTCGATATTTATATTGAATACATAGCTTCGCCCAGTCTGGATGGAAAAACGCTGATTATTACCGACCCCATGCTCGCTACGGGTGGTTCGATGGAATTGGCATACGGTGCATTGCTTACCAAAGGCAAACCGGCTCATGTGCATGTGGCTACTGTCATTGCAAGTCAACAGGCTATTGATTATGTGGCTTCACATTTCCCCGATGCTAAAACAACTATCTGGGCTGCCGCCATCGATCCTGAATTAAATGACCACTCTTACATCGTTCCCGGCATTGGAGACGCCGGCGATTTGGCTTTTGGCGAAAAATTGTAAAGACCCCTAACCCCTAAAGGGGAATAAGAAAGTAGCTGTATCAAAAGCACGCAAATAACGCAAAATCCACAAATTTTCGCAAATAAGATTTGGAAAGTAGAATATTATTTACTGAATTCCAATTTAATTAGATTGCGTTAATTTGCGAATTTTGCGTAATTGGCGTTCAAAAAAACACTTAGGTCATCTTGGCAGGAGCTCCTACAAAGCAAGTGTTTGCCGGAAGCGTCTCACTTTTCATCAATACCGACAAAGGTTCCAGCACGGAGCGGTCTTCCATCTTTGAATCGTACAGCACCACCGCCATACCACCCACACTACACTCTTTGCCAATATCTACAAATGACATTTTCATCACCCTATCTTCGAAAAGGTGTGTTTGAAGCGTACAATTATCATTCAGCACCGAGTTATCGTCAATTTTTACCAAATCAAACTCCGTAATCTGTGTGGTGTACATACAAACCTTCTTTCCTATCTTACATCCCAGCAGTCGCAACGGATATTTTATAAACGGCGTTCCGGTAAGCGTGTTGAGAAAGAATAATACCAAAAAGTTTTCGTACACACCGGTTACCAGCTCGCTTCTCCACACGTAATTGCTCCACAAAGGTTTTTTATCGGGCACATATTTTCCAATAATAATCCACTTTATCAACGCCATAATCAACGTTCCTAAAACCGCAGCAGCCAGATAAAGGAACGGGAACACTAATAATAATTCCCAAAGATCTTTTTCTACCTGAAGATACGAAACAGCATTGGTAATCAGAGCTGCATAAAGGATAAACAGCGTTGTAGGAAGTGTTACCCGAAAATATTCAATACAATACCGTAGGAAAAACAGCTTTTTAGTTGGTTTATACGTTCGCTCCGACGAAAAATCACGGTTAATGTCACGTTTGGGCAAATACACGGCCGGCGATCCAAACCACGATGTGCCATCCTTCGCAGGAAGATCTTCTTTACTCATTTTCGACAGAACTCCTACCAATACATCGTCTCCAAGACGTGTGTTGGGACTAATCACCGCACTGTTGCCCACAAAGGTACGGTTGCCGATATAGGTCTTGGCAATATCGATATAACCATTGCGTACATGCGAAGCTCCAACAGAAACCGAGTCAGCCAAAAAGCATTCATCGCCCGTAACCAGCAAATCGGGAGAGATAAATTCAACAGTCGATATCTCCACCCGTTTTCCCATCTTTACTCCCAACATTTTGAACCAGAACTGAAGATAAAGTGTGGTGTAAAGCGTACCGATAACCTGCAAACTCAATTTCATCAACTGGTCAAAAAACCATTTTTTGACATAAAACGTGCTGTTGACCTTGTATTTTCCTTCTTTTATATTTCCAAGTAAAATCCATTTCAATATGGTTATCAATAATGTCAGTAAAACTACAAACGAAAGCCCTACTACGATAGTAAACCATAAGAAATGATGACTTTCCGTAGAATAATCGAGGTGCGTAATAAGCATCATGCCCGGAAAATAGGCAACCATGGTAATCAATGGAATTAAAAATACACTGATTGAAAATAAAATGGTATTTTTTATCGACCAAAGCGGAACGGTAGGCTTTGCGTCGTTTACGCCAATCTTTGCAGCCGGTGATCCGCCCCAGTTTTCATTTGCGGGAATAACACAACCCTCAGGAACAAGCGTCAAATCGTCAATGGAAGAGTTTTTCTCCATTTTACTGTTGTGCGATATACAACAACGCGTTCCCACAAAACAATCATCACCTATTTCAACAGCTCCAATATGAAGATACCCATCGGCAATGGTGTAACCGCGGAGATGCGAGTCGGTACAAATGCTTACATTATCGCCAACGTTCAACAAATCGAAAATGGAAATGGCCGACGTATTGATATAACTGTTTTTACCCACCTTTGCTCCCAATAGTCGTAAAAATACATTCATAATATTTGTTCCGGTAAAATAAATAACCGGACAAATATTAATGACTTTATCCACAATCCAGAACCGGAAATAATAACTTCCCCATAGCTTGTATTTTCCCGGCTTAATTCTACCTATCACCACCCATTTAAACCCAATGGCAAACAATGAAAGAACAGGAAGAATGGCAAAATACATCAATAACATCTTAGACATGGAATCAAAAACTCCCAAGTCCGCCTGATAATAATAGGAATATACAAAGAACGGCCCGAGCCATTCCAAACCAAACAGCAAAATGATAAAAAGCAGGGAAACACCCTGAAAAAAACCGCAGGTATAATAACTCAGATTAGATGGAATGTAGATATCCCGCTCTTTTTTGGGTGGAGCTTCTTTTTTGGGCTGATTCTTTTCCAGTTTGCGAGCCAGATCGCGCAAAACCGGAAATTTATATACATCCACCACCGACATGTTTTCAAACATCTTCAGTTCCCGCATTTCCGAAACAACCAATGCTGCCAACAGCGAATGTCCGCCAAGTTCATCGAAAAAATTATCATCCATCGAAATATCATCCCGATGAATGTTGCGGGCAATGATGCGAACCATCTCGCATTCCAAATTGGTAGCCGGTGGAATAATTTTCTTTTGTGCTGAAAAGCCCAGCGGGGTTTGAGGAGCCGGTAAACTCTTCCTATCTATCTTTTGACTTGATGTCATAGGCAATGAATCCAACACATCCAGCGTGGAAGGTATCATATAATAAGGTAACTTCAACCGAAGCAGGTTGGAAATTCCTTCGCGATTAATTGTTTCGCCTTTTCGTTCCACCACATAAGCCGCCAGTTGCTGTGTATCGGTATCTAGTGCCACAACCGCAGCCTGAACGCCGCCGCATTGCATAATCAACCACTCAATTTCTGATAATTCCACCCTGAAACCGCGCACCTTCACCTGCGCATCGGCTCTTCCCAGAAAAATGATATTTCCATCGGGACTCAGCTTCGCCAAATCGCCGGAACGGTAATATCGTTCGGAGCTACCTTTATAATTGTCGGTTTCAATAAACTTGTGAGCAGTAAGTTTGGGCTGATTCAGGTAACCACGCGCAACACTCTCCCCGCCTATCAGTATTTCACCTTCTTCGCCATCCGCAACCGGTTCCAGTTGCTCATTTACTATTAATACATCATAACCATCCAGCGGTTTTCCTATTGTAACAGTTTCCTGCGGTTTTAATATTGAATAAGTTGCAATAACAGCCGCTTCAGTTGGTCCATACGTATTGTAAACCGCCCTACCCTTCTTGCACCATCGGTTAGCAATATCCGTCGAACATACTTCACCGCCAAAAATAAGTGTTTTTAGTACGGGCATGTCCTCTTTTACCATCGATAGCAAAGTAGGCGTGCACGAAAGGAAGGATATTCTCAGATCATTTAATATGGAGGCCAGTTTATCGCCCGAACGCATAATTTCAAAGGTCCCTATTACCATGGTAGCCCCGACAGACAACGGTACCCAGATTTCTTCCACCGAAGCATCAAACGAAACCGAAAATCCCTGCAATGCTCTATCGGTATTATCAATGGAATAGATCCGTTGTGCTCCGCGGATGTAATTAACCACGTTTCTATGTTCGAGCAACACGCCTTTGGGCTTTCCGGTGGTGCCCGAAGTATAAATGATATAACACAAATCATTTTCGGAACGATTGATTCCCGTTGGTTTTGTTTCCGGAAAATCATTCAGCACGGTAAGCTGATGATCCATATTAAATAAATCATGCTGACTAAGCTGCTCACCGATTCGTTCAAGGATTAAATCGGCAGTAATAATCAGCTTTGCCCCCGAATCTTCCATGATAAAATTTACACGGTCAGCCGGAATTTCCGGATCGAGTGGAATGTACGCTCCGCCAGCCTTCAACACGCCCAGCATAGCAATAGAAACCTGAGCGCACCGCGGCATCAGAATCACGACTTTCTCTTCCGGCTTCACACCCTTCCCAATCAGGAACTGCGCCAGGCGGTTCGCCATTTTTTCAACTTCGGAATAAGAATATCTAATCTCACCTTGCTCAATGGCAATGGCATCGGGATAACGAGTCGCTGATGCTTCAAAAAAATGATCTATAAACATAAATAGTAGCAGATTAAATTGGTTATTTACTGGATAAAGCCGTGTAAATTTATGAATAATAAATTTATGAATAAAATATATGCTATTCAGACTGCAAATATCTTTTGAAGTTTAATCGGATTTCCGTTTTGTTAAGCTGTATTTTTACTGTAGTATGCTGGTACAAGCAAAAGTATCCTATAACTTCAGAATCCTTTATCAACCGTTAGCGATTTTATTGCCAATATTATTTTTTGTTATTGGAATAAATTATTCAAACACAACTCCTATTTCACTCGATACATACAATAAAGCCTTTATTTAATCTGGGTATCCCCTAACCAAATTAAATTTCCACAAATAGAACAACATCTATAACTATTTCGTTGTTATCAACATGAGTCTCGACAACAGTCGGCAATTCAGCTCCCATTTCCTTTATCAATATTGTATTTACCTTATGGTTTTAAGCTGGAATGGAATCAATAAATCACTAGTAATTTAGTAATACTTTCGAACACGGTATTAATAGAAACAGATTATCCTTTTCATACATCAAAAATTTTATGGATTATGTATTTTATTCTATATTTTAAAGAATTATCTTTGCAACGATAATTCTTTCTCCGTATTAGTTGATAAATTAATACAGCTCATATCATTCAATTTCTCATTCTTTATTCACTAAATATGAAACTTATAAACATTCTTCTCCGGTATTGGGAATCAATTATAATTGCTTTAGGCATTCTTTATTTGTCATTTGCCCCTCCTTCAACATTTAAAGGCGTACCTTCGTTCACGAATGAAGACAAACTTGTTCACTTGCTTTTATATTCAGGGTT
>DAIQOQ010000183.1:0-6015 GCA_036787795.1 Paludibacter sp.
ATGCAACTCATGGATTTGATTACGGACGAGGGTTTGAAGGAGTCAGTATGAAGGGCTCGGAGATGAACGATTCATTTGTAAAAGACGGCGATAAGGTAAGTACCAAAACAAACAATTCGGGAGGCGTGCAAGGTGGTATTAGTAACGGACAGGATATCTATTTCCGCGTACTATTTAAACCGGTAGCCACCATTTCGAAAAAGCAAGATACGCTCGATATTCACACCAACGAAATAGAACTGGAAGCTCGCGGCCGTCACGATCCTTGTGTGTTGCCCCGCGCAGTACCTATCGTTGAAGCGATGGCTGCTTTGACGCTGATTGATTTGTATTTGACAAAGAATTAAACAACTACCCCTAACCCCTAAAGGGGAACTGGATTACTACCGTCTTTAAAATTTCGTCTCCTATAAGTGAGTTATAGGAGACGAAACTATTTTAAGTTCCCCTTTAGGGGTTAGGGGTGGCTGTATTATCGGTTCACAAACCGCTCTGCTTCATCCAATACATTCAGCTTTCCGACATCCAGCATGTGAAAATCGGTTGGGATAAAACCTTTGATTACCTGAGTTTGCGCATTGGACAAATAAAAATCCATAATGGGAAACTTAGCATCAAGATCGTCCATCAGCTCAAAAACACGGGGCGACAATACCTGAATACCGGCAAAAGCCAACTTATTAAAACATGAAATATCATCAAACTTGATGGGTTTGGTCTCACCGGTTGTCTCATTTATCCATCCACAAAGCCGTTGATCATCATCAAATAACAAATAGCGAAAGGTATCGCGCCGACTTACCACCAGTGTGGCCAATGTGTCGGCAGCAAGGTGCTGTTGGTATAATTCCTGCAAATCAACGTCTGACAGGATATCGACATTATGTACCAGAAACGGTTGACCGTCGTCGAAAAATTGTTTTGCTTTACGGATACCACCGCCCGTATCGAGCAACCGATCGCGTTCATCCGACACCTTGATGCGAATACCGAAATTATTGTTTGCTTTCAGAAACTCAATAATCTGATCAGGAAAATGATGGACATTCACGATGATTTCATCGAAACCGGAAGCTTTCAGTTTCAGTATTACATGCTCCAACAAAGGTTTCCCTGCAATCGGGACCAATGCCTTAGGAATAGAATCTGTCAGAGGCTTTAATCTGGTGCCGAGCCCCGCGGCGAATATCATTGCTTTCATTTATACTTCGTGTTATTTGCCCTTCGGGCGTTATTAGCTTCGCGATATTAACTCACTTCGTTCGTGATATTAGTCCTTCGGACGTTATTGGCTTCGCTGTTATTGATAGTTATTGGTTACGCGTTATTACTTTGTTATTGGTTAGGCGTTATTAATTGTTATTTGGTTGGAGCATTCATTAATTTAGTGACTGAATTAATAAAGTTATTTAGTTTAATTCCCAGTACATTAAAATCATCCAACAAAGCCTTATAATTTTCTTCATCTATTAGATTTCTGCGTTTTGCTTTTTCCAGCCAGGTTTTACTTTCGCAGAGTGAGCCTCGCGAGAAATAATAAAAACTTCGTTGATCTTTAAACGTATTTCGACCGAAGCCTTCACTTATATTGGCACTTACAGAATCTATAGCACGAACCCATTGTTTGCCCAAAGTATCTTTTTGAAAATAATCCCACCTCAATACTACATTCCAAATTTTATCTGATAAATCCATCGATAATTTATAAACCTCTAAATCTTCAAATTTCATACTAGTCAGCATTAATAAAACATTCCTTAATAACGTCCTAAAGATTAACAACTATAAATAACAGCGAAGCAAATAACAAGAAACACCTATATAATCAGGAATAACGCCGAAGGCAAATAACATGCAATTAATAACAGCGAAGCAAATAACGTCCGAAGGACTAATATCGCAAAGCTAATATCACGAACGAAGTGAGTTAATATCGCGACCAACGGGAGCAAATGACTGTTCAATATTCTGTTCCCGATGAATGAATTGCACTTCCACCCCGTACTTTTCGCTGATATGTTCTGCAGTTTTTTGAGCGGAGTAAACCGAGCGGTGTCGGCCACCGGTACACCCGAAACTAATCATCAGGTTGGTGAATCCACGATCAATATAACGCTTCACCGAGGCATCCACCAGGACAAAGGCGTGATCGATAAACGACAGGATTTCGCCATCGTCTTCCAGGAAGCGGATAACCGATTCATCCAGTCCCGTCAGACTCTGGTAACGCTCGTACTTGCCCGGATTATTCACCGCACGACAATCGAACACAAAGCCACCTCCATTGCCTGAATTATCTTGTGGAATGCCTTTTTTATAGGAGAAACTATAGACTTTTACTACCAATGGTTTGCGTATTTCCACTTCGCGGAATTGCTCCAGTTCGGTCATTTCTTTGAGTACCTGCAACAGATAAGGATAGGAAGAGTTGTCATCGTGCAAAAAGACGCGGAGATTTTCGATAGCAAACGGAATGCTTTGCAGGAAGTGAGGCTTTTTCTCAAAATAGCCGCGGAAGCCATACGCACCAAGTACCTGCAACGTGCGGAAAAGCACAAAATGCTTCAGTTGTTCAGCAAAATCAGCCTCGTCTATCGGCATCAATTCCTGCAAAGCGGTGAGGTAAGTTTGCAACAACTCTTCGCGCAACTCCGAATTATATTGCGCTTTGGCCTGCCACAGAAACGAAGCCACATCGTAATAAAGCGGTCCTTTTCGGCCACCCTGAAAGTCGATAAAATAAGGTTCACCGTCTTTCACCATCACATTACGACTCTGAAAATCGCGATACATAAAGGTATTAGTCCGCGAGCGCATCAGTATTTCCGACAGTTTTACGAAATCATCTTCCAACAGATTTTCCTGAAAATCCAGTCCGGTAGCTTTCAGAAAACAGTATTTAAAATAATTCAGATCCCAAAGAATGGAACGTTCGTTGAATTCCGGTTGCGGATAGCACACCGAAAAATCGAGTCCCTGAGCCCCCTGCACCTGAACCGCAGGAAGCTTACGCATGGTTTTGCGCAGCAACTCCTTTTCCGGTTCGCAAAACACACCCGTTTTACGTCCCTCGGCAATGGCATCAAAAAGCAGCGTATCGCCCAGGTCGTCCTGAATATAAAAACGTTTGTCGACCGTTTGCCCCAGCACACGCGGCACAGGCAAACCCTGATGGTGAAAATGGTTGGCAATTTCGATAAAAGCAATATTTTCGTCCACCGACGTACCTTCCACACCAATAAGCGAATGATTTTCGCTCGTCAGCCGGAAATATTTACGGTTTGAGCCAGAAGCAGAAAGTTCGGTAACGGTAAGAGCAGGTTCGTGTGTGTATTGTTTGAAAAGGGTTTCGAGTTCGGTCATTGGAATCGGTTGAATAGTTGATTGGTTGATTCTGTTCGTGATGCAAAGATACAAACATCATTTTAAACAAATGGTATCAGCAGAGCAAAAGGAAAACGTCGTGTTATAGTTTTTTTCAATTCCCGGATTGGGTCTCGCGAGTTTTAATCGCGAGTTTTGAAGGACACATTTTAAAGAACGCGATTAAAAATCGCGTGTTCCTTGTCTTAAAAAAAACATGACTCACCTGAACAGACAGCCAATCAATATAAAATATGTCGGGCTGAAAGCCCAGTATAATATAGCCCAACGGCAAAGCCATGAAATGGCGACGCCTTGGGTAAAAGATTACAGCAACAAACCGAGGGCTGAAAGCCCGACATAGTACATCGGCGCATCTAAGGAGGAATCGGGCTTCATTCTATGCTGTCCTTTCAGGACGCCATTTTATTTTTTCTTTTTACCCAAGGCTTCACCTTGGGCTAGGATATAATGTCCTTTCAGTATGAATAATCCAAGCGACGGAACTCTTACATTCCGCCACTTTTCATTTAAGGGTTAACGTTTAGCATCAATGCCAAACTCTTTCCAACGGCTCTGATCAAAGTCCATCTTAACGATTTTCTGCGCATCGCTCACTTGTTTTCCAAGTTCTTTTAGCTTTGCTTCCAACTCGTCAGTTTTGGCCGTAAGGTCCGACTTTAACTTTTCCTGTTCGTTGTTGAGCGACACAGCCAAGTCACAGTCAGCTCCCAACTTATTCAGAAATGCCAAATCCAAACCTCTACGAGCTACTTGCTCAGTATTCCCCTTTAAACCCGCCAACATTACCTGAGCCTTGGATATTTGCTCAGAATACTTCTTTGTTGCCATAATCAAAAAGATTAAGTTGTTTGAATTGCGGGGACTCACACCCAATAAACTCCCCTCCCCGTTTTGAGGATGTCTATTGTATAGCTATTATTCGTTTTTCGGTCAAATGAGTTGCCCGGAAGCTTCGGGCATCTTCCTTTTCCTTTCGGGCACCTTCCCCAAGCCTTCGGGCAGATGCCTTTTACTTTCGGGCATCTTCCCCCTGCTTCCGGGCAGCTGCCTTTTCCTTTCGGGTAGATGCCCGAAGGCTTGGGGAAGGTATCTCTTCCTTTCGGGAGGATAATTATGCCTACCGGACTTGCGGTACAAGCTCTATTTCATTCTATTTGGGCATAAAGATAAAAACTTTCAGTTAACAGGCCAACTATTTTTATAACTTATTCAAAAAACATGTTTTAAAACAATTATTACACAATAAAGCATTCAGCATTGAATCATAAAACAACAAAAACAAAACCGCAGAGCATAGTTTCTATGCGGTTTTGTTTTAATTTTGCAGCCTGAAAATAAAAGAGGAATCAGGAACTAAAAAAGAAGATTGTATGTTTAAACCGGAAATGCTTCCCGAATTAAGTCATCGTTGGAAAGCGATTCAAAAAGAAATGACCCGAAAAGGTGCCGATGGCTGTCTGCTGGCCGATAATGTCAACCTGTTTTATGTAGCCGATCGGGTATACAGCGGCTATTTTTATTTACCCAAGGAGGGCAATCCCCTGTTTTTCGTCAAACGTCCTATCGGGCTCGAAGGCGAAAATGTTTTTTACATCCGCAAACCCGAACAAATTGCCGAAATACTACTCCAACAAGGCATTGCCCTACCCCAGGCGCTGATGCTGGAGCTGGACGAAATGCCTTACAACGATATTGTCCGACTGCAATTCATCTTTCGCCCCACCGAAACGCTCAATGCCACAACTGCCGTGCGCAGCGTGCGGGCTATCAAATCGGAGTACGAAATCGGTCAGATGCGACACTCTGCTCAACTGCACGCTGCCTGTTATGCCGGAGTACCAAAACTATACAAGCCGGGCATGACCGACATTGATTTTTCCATTGAAATAGAACGACTATTCCGTCAGCAAGGTGCTCTGGGGCACTTCCGGGTTTTCGGACAGTCGATGGAGTTGTTTATGGGTAGCGTCATTGCAGGCGATAATGCCGACAATCCTTCGCCCTACGACTTCGCCATGGGTGGCGGCGGACTGCACAATTCACTCCCCGTGAGTACCAACGGCTCAGTCATGACGCCCGGCGCCACCGTGATGGTGGATATGGGAGGTACGTTTAGCGCCTACATGTCGGACATGACACGCGTGTTTTCAATCGGTCGCGTTTCGCCCCTGGCCTACAAGGCACATCAGGTGGCACTGGAAATTCAGAGCGATATTGAAGCTGTAGCGAAACCCGGCGTAGCCACCTGCGACCTGTATAACCGAGCCATGGAGCTGGTAAAAAAGCACGAACTAATACCTTACTTTATGGGGCACAGTCAGCAGGCTGGATTTATCGGGCACGGCATTGGCATTCAAATCAACGAGCAGCCCGTATTGGCTCCACGCTCTAAAGACGAACTGAAAGAAGGACATATATTTGCTTTGGAACCAAAATTTGTGATTCCCAAAGTGGGTGCGGTTGGCATCGAAAATTCGTTTGTCGTACACAAAACCAGCATTGAAAAGCTCACCATATTAAACGAAGAAATCGTAGAATTATAAAAAGCGGGATATACTGTATGCATTCACTACGTAAGGTATTTTCTGTTTGAAAATAATTCATATCTTTGCAATAACAAAATATACA
>DAIQOQ010000184.1:0-5992 GCA_036787795.1 Paludibacter sp.
ACTTTCAAGTTAGATCCTCAGGCATCTACATTTATTTCTAATTCACAGATTGGGTGTATTTATCAATACAAGGTTGTATCACTAAAACGCGAGACAGCGGTAAATCCTAATGAAACCGGGACGATAATAGATACTTATAATACCATTTTGCAGGCAAATGCTTCTGTTTCGAAATTCTGGGATTGGAACTTACTTAAAATGGATAGCATTCAGTTCTCATACACTATAGAATTATCGCGAGACAGTTTAGAAAAATTAAAATATATCTATGATAGAAACATAAGATGCCTGTTTTTGCCTGTAATTTTCAAGAATTATCCAAATGGAAAAATAACTGTTACAGATAAAATAGTCCAGGATGACTATATTTATCAAGAAGATAAAATAGAGCGACAATGGACATTAATAGATGATACATTAACAGTATGTGGCTATCGCTGCAACAAAGCCGAGACAACTTTTGGAGGAAGGAAATGGGTGGCTTGGTATGCTCCCGAAATTGCAATTAGCGATGGACCCTGGAAATTGTACGGTTTACCGGGCTTAATTCTAAAAGCAATAGATTCTACTAAAACACATTCATTTGAAGCAGTTGCCATCCGAAACTCTACAGATCCAATATACCTAAGAAAAGACATTACACTATTGAAAATAGCTAAAAAAGACTTTTACAAGAATAAAAAATATTTTGAGGGTGAGAAACTCAGAACAGAATACCTTAGTGATGATCAGAAAAAAAAGATGTCTATTTATAAAGGAGTGTTTTTTGTAGGGAAACAAAGAACTGGTTGGAACACAATAAGTAAGAATAGTTCTCTGGAATTTGAATGAAATCAGTGGTATTTGCGTAACTTATTAATTTTTATATAGGGGTTAATTTCGATAAATGACTAAATTCGCTACAAATATCTTCTTCCTATTATTATACTTATTTTTTTGTCAAACATTACTCGCACAAAAAACAGAAATAAGTGGAATAGTGGCTGATAGTGTAAGTCTTAAGCCCATCGAAGGCGTTGTGGTGAAAGCATTGTTGGACAAAAAAATGATAGCTTTCGGTACAACCAACAAATCAGGAAAGTACAATCTGGAGTTTGAAAACCGGACAGGGATGCTTTCCGTCTGTTTTCAACACATTTCTTACCACACTAAAACACAAAGCACGGCAAACCGTTCGCAGCAATTAAATGCTTCATTGAGTTCAACGGCTTTAATGCTGAGGGAAGTGAGTGTTTCTGCTCCCAAAGTGTTGATGAAAACCGACACGGTTTCGTTTAATGTAAGCTCGTTTAAAACAGCGGGCGACCGTTCCATAGAGGATGTGATAAAGAAATTACCAGGCGTAGAGGTGAATAGCGATGGGAAAATTGCCTATCAGGGCAAAGACATTAGTAAATTCAACATTGAAGGACTGGATATGCTGGGTGGTAAATACACACTTGCTTCGCGCAATATTCAGGCAAAAGATGTGAACCGGGTGGAAATGATTGAGAACTATCAGGAAGTAAAACAACTGCAAGGCAAAGAATATAGCGATAAAGTAGCCCTGAATCTGAAACTGACCAAAGAAGCCCAAATGCGGTTACTTGGTACTATGGAGCTTGGTGGCGGTTATCGGGGAGATGAAATGCTTTATCAGGGAGTACTTGCCGGAATGACGTTTGCAAAAAAAATGCAGTTCATTGGTACGCTCAAAACCAATAACTGGGGCAATTCTCTGTCGAACGAAACCTACAATTTTTATGCTAACGATAATATTACCAACGTAGCGGACGGGCTAATGAATGCGGATTTATCATCATCCCCACCCTTGTCCAGCAACCGTTTCCAACAGAAAAATGACTTGATGGCTTCGCTCAACTCGTTGTACAAAATCACCGATGATGTGATTCTGCGCGTCAATGCTGATTATACCCGCGATCAAAAAGAATTCCGGTACGAAACAACTTCAAACTATTTTGTAAACAACAGTAATGTTGAAATAAAAGAGACACAAGCACCCGAATTCCTGAAAAACACATTGAAAGCAGTTGTTGATTTACGAATCAATAGTCAGAAAATTTATCTTAGCAACACCACTTCTTTTGTGGCGAGCAATGTGGACAATCATTTCGGACTGACGACCAGCGGAAATCCGATTCAGCAGAATAGTACTAATAATATGAAGGGCATTCAAAATCAACTTTCGTTACTAAAAAAGACGAGTAAGAAGCAATACAACTTTAGTTCGCTGGTTAGTTACAGCGAAATGCCTGATAATAAAATGACATTTGTAGGTGTACCGGGGGTTACAGGCGAATTTTACCAGGCGGGCAGTGGTAAGTCGTTTTTTACTTCCAACAGTACTTCTTTTGGGTACGATGTAAGCCGCGTGTCTCAATTGAGTTTATCGCTAGCCTTGCAGGCAAATTACGACCAGATTCATACACAACTCCAACGGGGTGATAGTGCTATACTAAACCGGAATCAAGGTTATAAAATAACAACGTCGGTATCGCCGGAATACCGTTTACTTTCGCTTAACCAGCGTTATGGATTTACTTTAGGGTTACCTGTGCTCTTTTATAATTTAGACTATAAAAACCTAATCAACCCGAATGCTGATTTTTATTACAATAAGCCATTTTTCAGTCCGAAGTTGAGCGCGCATTATATCTTTTCGGCTTTTACAAAACTGGAATTGAGCAGCGGAATAAACAATAGCATTGGTGACATTACCGATTTTGTAGTGAATCCCATTCAGTTGTCGTACAACCAGCAAACAAGTAAATCGGGCATCTTGGCTAAAAACCGTAACTTCTCGTCCCGGATAAATTTTGAGTTCAAAAATCCGGTGGAACTCTTCTTTTCCAACTATTCGGTTTCTTACAGCAATGTGGAGCGTAATATTCTGGGCAGCCAAACCGTCAATACCGGAACAACCAGCGTAGGAATAACCACGTCGGGCGTGTCCGATAAAAATACGTCGCAAAATATTGCTGTTTTGGGCAATGCTCGTAAGGTGATCAGTGCCATTGGCACATCCCTGTCTTTGCAATCCAACTATAGTTTTTCAACAGGAACCCAAATCCGGCAGGGAATAAAAACGGATATAAATACGAATTCTTTCTCGGTTACTCCTAATCTGAAGACACAAATAGCCAGACTGGAGATAAGTTATTCGATTAATTACAGCTTGTCGTCGCAGAAAGCCACTAATTATACGACTACTTATCATCAGCAATCGCATGTAATATCATTATCCTACAATCCTATTGATGCATTGGTGATTTACAGTTCAATGGATTATAGTCGGCGCGAAATAACAACGGATAATTATAAAAACATGCAGCTTTTCGATGCCGGTGTACGTTATAAACGCAAAAAGTTTGAGACTGAACTAAAGCTGAATAACCTACTGAATACGAAAAAATACAGCTATACCGTAGCCAACCAACTGGATGTGTTCTCCTATACATATTACCTCAATCCGCGTGAAGTTATCTTGGTTTGTAAGTTCAATTTATAATGGCGTTTTTTGAAAAAGAACTCATCTGTATGAACGGGAGTGTGTGTAAAAACCACACTCCTGTTTTTGTATGGAAACTTATTCGTATTTTTGTTTTCGCTATTTTAGTGGGAGCACGATTTTAAGTCGTACTCCAATTAAAAGCTATCCAAACCATGCAAAAATACCTTTCCATACTCAAACAATACTGGGGCTACGATCAGTTCCGGCCCTTGCAGGGTGACATTATCCAAAGCATTGCTTCGGGAAAAGACACACTGGGACTCATGCCTACGGGTGGAGGAAAGTCCTTAACTTTTCAGGTGCCCACTATGGCCATGGGAGGTATTTGTGTGGTGGTTACTCCACTTATTGCCCTGATGAAAGATCAGGTAGAAAATCTAAAAAAGCGCGGAATCACTGCTGCCGCCATTTTCTCAGGCATGTCGCACAACGAGATATTGATGACGCTCGACAATGCCGTGTTCGAAGCCTACAAGTTTCTGTATGTGTCACCCGAACGGTTGGCTACTCCGGTTTTTATGGAGAAAATAAAACAGGCTAAGGTGTGCATGATAGCCGTAGACGAGTCTCATTGCATCTCGCAATGGGGGTATGATTTCCGTCCATCGTATTTGCGCATTGCTGATATTCGGGAATTACTTCCCGACGTTCCGGTGCTGGCGCTTACTGCCACCGCTACGCCGGAAGTGGTAAACGACATTCAGACACAACTGCACTTCAAAGAACCAAATCTGTTTCAAAAAAGTTTTTTCCGTTCCAACCTGGCTTACGTGGTGCGAACAGTGGAAAATAAAGACGAGAATCTGCTGAAAATACTAAACAGTGTTCCGGGGACTTCGGTAGTGTATGTCCGCAACCGAAAACGCACCAAAGAGATTGCCGACTTTCTGAACCTGAATGGCATTTCGGCCGAGAACTTCCATGCCGGACTGAAAAATGAAACAAAGGATGCCAAACAAAGTCGTTGGAAAGCGGGCGAAACGCGGGTAATTGTCTCCACCAATGCCTTCGGGATGGGGATAGACAAAGCCGAAGTGCGTACCGTGGTGCACATGGATCTGCCCGATTCGTTGGAAGCCTACTTTCAGGAAGCAGGGCGCGCGGGACGCGATGAAAAGAAAGCCTATGCAGTTCTGCTTTACAACAATGGCGATGCTGTAAAAATGCGTAAGCGTGTGACCGACTCCTTTCCCGGAAAAGAAATGGTGGTAAAGGTATACGAGGCATTGGGAAACTACCTGCAAATGGGCGTAGGTTCGGGACTCGACAAAGTGTTTGCTTTCGACATCGGCGATTTTTGTACAAAGTTTAAACTTCCCATCCTTATAGCTTACAACAGTCTGAAGATACTCCAACAAGCCGGATACATTGAACTCACTGACGAACAGGACAGCTCGTCGCGCCTGCTTTTTACCGTGGGAAAAGATGATTTATACAAACTAAAGCAAACTCCCGAGCAGGAACGACTGATCCATATCTTGCTTCGCTCCTACACCGGTCTGTTTACCGATCTGGCTTCCATCAGCGAAGAAACGATAGCCAAACGACTGGAGTGGACGCGCGACAAAGTGTACGAGCAACTGATAGAACTGGCAAAGGAACGCATCATTCAGTTTATTCCCCGAAAAAAAACACCTTACCTTACTTTCGTCCGCGAACGGGAAGCCACCGAACGGGTAGTACTGGGCAAAGAAGCCTATGACGACAGACGCGAACGATACATTGCACGAGTAAAAAGTGTGTTGGATTACGCACAGGAAGAAAATATATGCCGAAACCAGATACTGCTTACTTACTTCGGCGAAAAAGACAGCAAACCTTGTGGCAAATGTGACATCTGCCTGAAAAAGAAAGAAACACAAGTGAGCGATGAAGATTTTGAAGCTATCAGGCAGCTTATTCAGCAGGAACTGCATGTAGAAGAACTAACCGTAAATGCATTGATCAAAAAGATACCGTTCAAAGAACCGAAAGCATTACAGGTTATCCGGTTTATGATAGATAACAACCAGATAGAGGAAAATGAATTGATGAAATTGAAGTTGAAGAAATAAAGTTAGTCTTTTATATTACCTCTCTTCCAAACGGTGTTAATGCCAGTCCTGCCAGTTTGAAATGCTGCAGAGCAAAAGGAAGTCCGATAATGGTTATGGCAAACAGAATACCAAAGGCAAGATGTGTCAAGGCTATCCAGATGCCGCCAATCAGAATCCATATTACGTTCATCAAAGTAGAAAAACATCCGGGGTTTCCCGGTTTCAGGCGTGTTTCGGTACCAAAAGGCCACAAAGCCAGCACGGCCAGCTTCAGCGTTTGGAGTCCAAATGGAATACCAATAATAGTAAGCATCAAAAGTATGCTCGCAATAAGATATTCGGCAGAAATAAGAATTCCACCGAAGACCAGCCAAATAATATTTCCAAGGAGTTTCATGATATTAGTTACGAGGAGTTAGTTACAAGTTACAAGTATTTAGTTATG
>DAIQOQ010000185.1:0-4375 GCA_036787795.1 Paludibacter sp.
CCCAATGAGCGTAGTTCACATTCGCGTATAACTTTACGGGGAGGTGGAATTATTTTTTATATAGGCGTCCTGCTTTATTTTCTATTGAACGATTTTCAGTATCCCTGGTTTTTTATAGGATTAACCTTGATTGCTGGCATTAGTTTTGCAGATGATATCCGTCCACAGTCTTCGAAGCTTCGGTTGCTGGTTCATTTTATTGCTATGGTATTGATGTTTTATCAGTGGAATCTATTTTCTTTATCCTGGTATTTTACTATATTTGCATTAATTTTTTGTACGGGTATTTTAAATGCCTACAATTTTATGGATGGCATCAATGGCATTACCGGAGGGTATAGCCTCGTATTGTCGGTCACATTGTTGTATATAAATCAGTTTCAGCAGTCGTTCGTTGATCCGAAATTTATATATATAGTGCTATTAGCCTTACTGGTGTTCATTTTTTTTAATTTCAGGACAAAGGCTACATGTTTTGCAGGCGATGTGGGTTCTGTTTCCATAGCATTTATATTGGTCTTTTTGCTAGGTCTATTGATTATTAAAACTGGTGACTTTAGTTATTTGGTTTTACTGAGTGTATATGGGGTAGATACTATATTAACGATCATTCATCGGCTCATATTAAAAGAAAATATTGCATTGCCGCATCGAAAGCATGCATATCAGATAATGGCTAATGAGTTAAGGATTCCTCATGTAGTCGTTTCGTTGATTTATATATCATTACAAGCATTGATTTGTATTGGTTTGTTTGTTTTTAAATCCTGTTCCTATTATTATCTGTTTTCTATAATTATATTTTTATCAGTTGCTTATATTCTGTTTAAAAAGAAAAATTATCATTTACATCAACAACTATGAAAATCATTGACTCAACATTATTAGATGTGGTAACGGCGCAGTCCGTACGAAGTCCACGTTTAAGGATGAACTATAATTTCCATGAAAGCTTAGACGCAAAAGCCCAACGTTTGCTGAATGCGTTAGAGCCCGGAACGGTTTTACCCATTCATCGCCATTTGCATACAGCTGAAACTTATATTGTATTGCGTGGTAGTTTGCGTGTACAGTTCTACAATGAGAAAAAGAAATTAATTTATTCGGAAATTTTAAATTATAATGAAGGCAAATATGGCGTGGACATTCCGGCAGGTCAGTATCATACGCTGGATGTTTTGGAATCGGGGACTGTGATTTTTGAGGTGAAAGAAGGACCGTATCAGCCTCTCAAACCTGAGGATATATTGTCGTAAGTCATCATTATTTTGAAAACTCTTAACCGGATAACCTTATATGGAAAATTTACAAAAAAGAATGCGGGCTTTATTTAATAGAATAATGCGAATGTCTTTAATTAATCGATGGATTGTTTTTGAAGTCGATTTGATATTGTGCATTATTGGCTATGGTTTTGCTGCCTATATACAGATGCGGAATGCCAATATGGATATTCCGAATTCTAAATTGCTACAGGCTGGTGCTGTTTTTATTTTCGCTACAATTGTTTCATTTTACTTGTCAAAATCTTACAGGGGACTTATACGGCATTCCAACCTGATTGAAATGTGGCGGCTTTTTGTTTCGCTTGTTTTTTCATCTGCCGTTTTATATGGGTATATCCTGATTCTGGGTTACACATTTGATTATCGCTATTTCTTTGTACAGAATGTGTTCCTTATCTGTTTGGTTCTCTTGCTTGTTATGAGATACTGCATTGTTCTGTTATATAACTATAGCATCAATTATACTACTCAGGCCCGAAACAGATCGCTGATTTACGAGATTGATTCGCATGGTATTGCTCTGGCGCAATGGCTAAATAAAAGTGCAGCTAATCAACATCAGGTACAGGGCTTTGTTACCCGTAATCAAAATGCAAAAAAAACACGTATTCAGGGTTTACCTGTTCATTACCTGAATGGTGATAATCTGGATTGGTTTTTACGTAAAAATGAGGTAAATACAGTTATTTTTCCTGATTATAGCAGTGTACGTAAGGAGCAGGACTTTATTTCTACCTGTATAGAAATGGGAATCTCCATATTGGTTTCTCCTCCATTCGAAGGGCTGGATTCTAATAATCAGATCCGTTATCAGATGAAACCCATTCAGTTTGAAGACTTGTTGGGTCGTGATGAGATCATGATCGATATGGATCGGATAGAAAGTCAGACGCGTGATAAAACCATTTTAATTACGGGTGCGGCAGGATCGATTGGTAGTGAGTTGGTTCGGCAGTTGGCACAGTTTAAACCGAAATTATTGTTGGTGTTTGATGTCGCTGAAACTCCGCTACATAATCTCCGCATGGAAATGGAAAAAGATTATCCAAACCTGAAATTTGTACCTATAATCGGTGATGTTCGCAGTAAAAGCCGGTTGGATTTTGTTTTTCGAAAATATCAACCGCAGATTGTATATCATGCTGCTGCTTATAAACATGTTCCTCTGATGGAGGAAAATCCCTGTGAAGCTATTCTGGTCAATGTGTTGGGAACAATGAATCTGAGCAACTTTGCAGTGCACAATAATGTGGATAGCTTTGTAATGATTTCCACAGATAAGGCAGTTAACCCTACCAATGTGATGGGAGCTTCCAAAAGAATTGCTGAAATTTATGTTCAATCTTTGGCAAAGGAAAGTGCAAAAAAAGGTTGTAAAGTGAATTTTGTAACTACCCGTTTTGGAAATGTACTTGGCTCTAACGGTTCGGTTATTCCGCATTTCAAGGACCAAATAGAAAAAGGCGGTCCGGTAACCGTGACTCATCCGGATATTATCCGGTATTTCATGACTATCCCAGAGGCTTGTCGGTTAGTATTGGAAGCCGCTTCGTTTGGTAAAACAGGTGAAATTTATGTTTTCGATATGGGTAGTCCTGTCAAGATTGTTGATCTGGCTAAACGCATGATAGAACTGGCTGGTTTTGTTCCCAACAAGGATATTAATATTGAGTTTATCGGTTTACGTCCGGGAGAAAAGTTGTTTGAGGAATTGCTGAATGATAAAGAAACAACCATCCCAACCGATCATGAAAAAATAACTATAGCCTCGGTACGTCAGTATGAGTTTGAAAAGGTTTTGAGTACTATTCAGGCTATGATTGAGCTTTCTGAGAAAGTGGAAATTCAAGACGCCGTAAAATTAATGAAAAAATTAGTTCCCGAGTTTAAAAGTAAAAATTCACCTTATTCTGAATTAGACAATTGAATAAAATAAACTAGTTTGAAGAAAAATAAAAAAGATCAACTGCAAGGCGTAGTTGATCTTTTTTGTTTCTGAGAATTTATATTTCTTAGTTGGTAATTTTTCGTTCAATCTCCTGTAAATTTTCCATTTTCTTTTTAGCCAGAAATCCGTAGATATCTTCCATATGTTCGGTCACCTTTTGATTGCCGAACTCATATACCTTGGTGACCAATCCATCCAGAAAATCGCGGTCGTGCGATACAACGATAAGCGTTCCGTCAAAATCAATCAGAGCTTGTTTCAGGATATCTTTTGTTTTCATGTCGAGGTGATTGGTTGGCTCATCCAGAATCAATAGGTTGACAGGCTCCAGTAATAGTTTGATCATCGCCAGTCGTTGACGTTCACCTCCAGATAATACTTTGACTTTTTTGAATGAGTTATCTCCACCAAACATAAAGGCTCCCAGCAAGTCCTTAATTTTATTCCGGATATCACCTACTGCCACATCATCGATCGTTTGAAATACAGTGAGATTTTCATCCAGTAGCGAAGCCTGATCCTGCGCAAAGTATCCGATCTTTACATTGTGTCCGAGTGTAAGCACTCCTTCGTGTTCTATTTCTTTCATAATCGCTTTTACCAACGTTGATTTTCCTTCTCCGTTTTTTCCCACAAAAGCAATTTTTTCTCCACGTTCGATCATAAAGTTGGCATGGGCAAATATGCGCTTATCATCGTAAGACTTTCCTACATTTTCAGCAGTGACCGGATAATTTCCCGATCGGGGAGATGGTGGAAATTTTAATCGTAAAGCCGATGTGTCTTCCTCGTCAACTTCAATTATTTCCAGTTTTTCCAGCATTTTTACGCGCGATTGTACCTGTAAGGTTTTAGAATAGGTTCCTTTGAAACGTTCTATAAACTCGGTGGTATCGGCAATTATTTTTTGTTGCTCCTCATACTGTTTTTGCTGCTGCTGACGACGTTCTTTTCGCAACTCAAGATAATGAGAGTATTTGGCTTTGTAGTCGTAAATACGCCCCATGGTGACTTCTATGGTGCGTGTGGTGATATTGTCTACAAAAGCCCTGTCGTGAGAAATAACGACAACTGCTTTCGCTGAATTAATCAGAAAATCTTCGAGCCATTGAATGGATTCTATATCGAGATGATTGGTGGG
>DAIQOQ010000185.1:4475-5983 GCA_036787795.1 Paludibacter sp.
TAAATGCTGTGGTAAATAAGCCACGATAGTTTCTTTCGGGTACGAAACCGATCCTTTTGAAGGTTCACGGGTTCCGGCCAAAATTTTAAGTAAGGTAGATTTTCCTGCACCGTTTTTCCCCATAAGGGCAATACGATCCTTCTCGTTTATCACAAAGGAAATATCTGAAAAAAGTGTTTGTCCGCCAAATTCAACGGATAGCGCATCAACTGATAGCATATAGTTTGTTTAGAAAATTAGTTGTTCCATTGGTATGGATGTATTACAAAAAAAATTCCGTCATTCGGCTAAGAAGTCAATAGACGGAATTAAAAATAGTTTATCCGGGGAAAAAGTCGTTTACAAAATAACTTTTGTTATTTGCTGTCCGGCTTTGATGATATATATCTGATTGCGTGGCAAACCGCTTATTTCTACTCTGTTCGTAGTCGGATTAGTTATTGATCGTACTTGTTGTCCTAAAATGTTGTATACTATTATTGCAACGTGGGTTGAGGGAATATACAGGTTTATGGTTCCGGTGTTATCCACGTAAGCACTATCGGCCACAGCAATGAGTGTTTTAGCCTTAGCCTTGCTTTCGAAAGTCTGTACATGAATTAAATTCGAAAAGTCGGTGATGTTTTCATACTTTATAGTATTGTCAGAATTTAATGTTTTATCGCTGGCTTTTACTTTGTAATAATAATCTCTGTTAGATAATAAGTTAATCAGTGTATCTGTAGTTTCAGTTAGCCATATATTATGAGCATTGTATTCCAGATTTTGGGAGAAACCTACAGCTATATCGTCCACAGCCAGATAACCGGTAACTTTGGTGTAAGTTAATCGGAATTGTGTGTAATTCTGATCGGTGGTGAACGAATAGGTTTTAGTAGTATTTAGTGAGCTTGTAACCGGAATTGAATCCACTTTGTTCCATGTTGTGCCAGCCATAGCCTCAACCGACAGATATCCGTTCAGCCCTGATAATGTTTTGATGAAAAAGGATAAACTGGTTGCAGGTAGTAAATATTGTTCGGTTTGAATCATTTCTCTGGAGTTTCTGAATACGACGGATGGAATGGAATCGCCACTATAAGTGGGAGATGTTGATGTACCTGTGGCAGTTATCGTCCAGTCAGTCGGAGCTACAAGTCCATTGTTGAAGCCTTCGGTAAGTTTAGATTCACCCTCAGATAGGTTATAGGCTGTGAAATAGTAACCCGAGGCATCATATACTTTATTCCAATGTGCCACAAAACTCGCAATGGTAATGTCTGTTGCTGCAGTAGCAACCGGAGGAATATTAGCACCACCCATAAACCGGAATCTAATAATCCCATTTTGTTCTGTGATAAAGGTTAATGGTTTACTGATGTTGGTGCCTGAACGTAGAGTGGGAGACCATGATGTTACTTTTGATGTTCCGGGAAAAGGATCTCCTGATAAAGTGGCATCAGAAGCAACTTTGTCGGCTTCAACAATATCAACTCCCATGGCAGAGGCGGTATTATTCGGAGTATTAT
>DAIQOQ010000366.1:0-1928 GCA_036787795.1 Paludibacter sp.
CCACCAAAACAAATGAAGAACTGCGAAAACTATGCAGAAAGAAAAGCATAACAAATGCAACAATGATAATAGCAAGCATTAAATCGTCCACTACAGCGGTCACAGAAGCTTGAGTGTAAATGGATTGGTCTGAAGCAATATGGTAATTAAAATTATTAGCGGCATACGTTTTTTTAAGTTCTTCCACTCGTTCAGCTGCACGGTGACAAACATCTACCGTATTGGCATCGCTTTGTTTTTTTATTTGAATACCAATTGCCGGTTCCCCATTTAGTCTGTTCAGGGTCGTCACACGTTCTTTTCCATCTGTTACAGAAGCAATATCTTTCAGTAGTATGCGGCTTCCCTTCTGTCCCTCCCTGATTACTACATTACGCAATTGTTCTACTGTTTTTACTTTTGCATTCAAATCAAGTGAGTATCTGCTTGTTTTGTCTTCAATTTTTCCACCGGGAAATGAAGCTCCGCTTGCAGAAACAGCTGTGTTGACATCCAATAAAGAAAGCTTATAAGCTTTCAATTTATTGTTGTCAATATCTACATTAATTTGTCTTTGTGTACCCCCGATAATAGTTACATCCGAAACACCTGGAATATTGGTCAGAACTGGCTTAATTTCCTTATCTACCAAATCATAGAGTTTTGTATCGCTTAAATTGGAACTGACACTCATTTTAAAAATTGGCATATCATCAGAGCTCATTCGGCTTACCACAGGTTCATCTATACCTTTTGGCAAAGTTGACAGCACTTGTTTTACTTTTCGTTCCGCATCCAATTGTGCATCGCTTGACGTAACACTACTAAGCAATTCTATTGTTATAGATGACGAGCCTTCCTGCGAAGAGGAGCTCATCGCATCTATACCTTCAACCGAAGATAGAGCGTCTTCCAATGGTTTGGTAACACTCGTTAGTACTTCTTCCGGCGAAGCACCACTATAGGTTGTACTGACTGTTATCGTATTCGTTGTAAATTTGGGTAGCAAATTTAGACTTAGAGAGTTGTATCCTATAATACCGAAAAGTATTAATGTTACAAATATTACTGTTATTAGTAACGGCCGTTTTATGGCTAGTTCTGTAATGCTCATTGTTTAATAATTATTTTATTAACAGTCATATTGCCTATGTATTATCGTGCTTTAATGATTTCAGCTTTGGAACCAT
Organism: Paludibacter sp.; assembly: GCA_036787795.1. Lineage (GTDB taxonomy): Bacteria > Bacteroidota > Bacteroidia > Bacteroidales > Paludibacteraceae > Paludibacter. The sequence goes on from DAIQOQ010000366.1 coordinate 1,170, forward strand.
TTGATAAGTTAATTTGCCCACTTGTTACTATCAGTTCACCAGGAGACAACCCGCTTTTGATTTCTATATAATCACCGGATTCAAGTCCCACGATTAATTTTCTTTCTTCAACTGCTCCGTTTTTAAACACGTACACCAACGGATTTTTCACGCCTTCAGCCAATGCGTTTTTTTGTATCATTAGCAGTTTCTGATGAGTTGACATACCTGAAAATTCCACATTGATGTATATACCCGATTTTAATTGTACTGAACTGTTGTTTGCAATATTAATACGAACAATGTAATTGTGGTTTTCATCTCCCTTTGGGCTAATGAAATCGACAATACCTGAGAACGTTTTTTCAGGATAAGCATCGGAAGTTATAGTTGTATTTTGTCCTTTTTTGATGTAAGATAACTGATTTTCAGGTATATTTACCTCGGCTTTTAAAGATTGAGTATTGACAATGGTTGCAATCGTAGTTCCCGTATTTACATATTCTCCAGCAATTTTCTGTTTCTCTACAATTATGCCGTTTGTCGGTGCAATAATATTGGCGTGCCTGATTTGTGTGCGCAGTTGTGCTGCCTCCAGCTTTTTTGAATCAAGATCATATTTGGCATCCGAAACTGCATTTGCATTCGTTGCATCTCCAGCAACAAGTACTTTTTTCCTTTCGTAGTCTGCGCTAAGCTTATTGATTGAAAGTTCGATGGCTTCTAGTTTTTGTTGGGTCTCAACAACATCAATATGACCAATCACCTGCCCCTTCCTAA
>DAIQOQ010000186.1:0-5953 GCA_036787795.1 Paludibacter sp.
ATTATTTACTTGCATGATCCCGTGGAAATGGTTTTCCACTCCAGGCTTTTTTGGCCGTCCAGTCTTGCGCCGGAGCTGTCCAGAATGAATGATTGGCAGGTAGGCCTAATGGTAAAAAGATAACGCTCGTCATATACAAACTTCCTGTATCAGTATACCTGTCGGCTATCTCAGGCTGATGTCCCGCAAAGCCGAGCTGAAGGAAACCTTCTTTATTATAATTGCCCTCCACTCCAAACATACGTTTCATGGCGGCAGTCAGTCCGGCACGAACCTGTCCTTCCGAAAGAGTTTCGGGCAAAATACCTTTCCATGCAAGCAATGCCAGAGGTTGAAACGAGGCCATGCGATAAGTCATACTCCTGCCAAATGCAGGAAAGCTGCCTTCGGGAGAAATAAGGCGTTCCAGAATTTCTCCGAATCGCTGCATACGTGTTTTCACCAATTCAGACAAACGGGGATTCGAGATTGAAGTTTTATGAGTCTGAAGTACTTCCAGAATCTCATAAGTCATGGGCTGAATTACATAACTGTTATAATAATCAAAGGCAAAATTGGGTCCATCCGAATACCAACCATCGCCTACATACCACTCATTTATTTTTTTCAACGCAATATCTATCCGAAAAGGATCATAAGCTTCGTGGACAGATAACAAAAATGTTTCAATAGTAGCCGAAAACAAAAGCCAGTTTGTATATGGAGGATTAAAGTTTCTGAATGCCTTAAACCTTTCAATATAGCGTTGCTTGGTAACCGAATCCAACGGGTCCCAAAGCTGTTTCGGCGACCGGATAAAACTACTGGCTATAAAAGCTCCATCTACCAACGCCTGCCCTTCCTTATCCCAAAGCAGATAATCTGCACTCTGTGGATTAACAGCATTCGCATAACTTTTTAATGCCCATTCGCGCAATTGTTTTCGTTGCGCTCCTTCCGGAGTGGCATCATCGGGTAACGAAAGCCAGGGTGCCAACCCCATCATAAGTCTTCCGAAAGCTTCCATATAACTAACTTCCTTACTTCTGCCATCCCATATCGGACTTACCTCCAGAGGCATGGTTTTATGTAATTCGCCTTTGCTCATTGCCTGCAAAACCGGCTTTGCCATAGCATAACAAGAATTCGCCCAATATTCCCGATCGGACATCTCCGGTTGCTTAGACTTTGCAGAAGCCTGCATGCCTGAAAAAATTACAAACAACAGTAAACAACAGGTTCTAAAAAGATTCGATTTCATAATAAAAATATATGTGCTGAAGATGATTCCCTGATTTATCTATAATTACTTTGTTTCCAGAACAAACACCATCTGCCCATTTGACTTGGCAACACCTTCGGCATCGACCTGTTCTACCCGCTGAACAAAGATATGCAACTGCTTCTTCTGTTTCCACAGCTCGGTGTCAAACGAAGGTTCCCACGCTCCCACTCCCGAAGTAGTCAGATCAGTTATTTTCCAGTTGTTTTCAGCAATATGATTGCACACAGCCATGGAGACTTTCTCCCCCCGTTCACTATCGCGGAATAACAACCGGGCAGAAACGTCCGCTCCTTTTCCTTTTATTATAATTTGCGGACGCGAAATCGGAATCCGTTTGGTTCCCATGCCACTAAGCGAGAACGGGGTTTTTCTAAATCCCATAGTAAGCTCTTTCCAAGCGTTACCTATATTATATATTAAATGATATTGGGGAATATCAGAATCCACATCGCGCCAGTACGAAGCAATAAACGGATTTCCGGCTTCATCGGTAGTCATGGAGGTCTGATTAATCAACTCACTGTTTTGAGGAATGCGACAAACATATTCAGCCGTAGAACCATTGATAGGCAAAACATACTTTTCTCCGGTCGACTTCTCCCAGGTCAGTCCACCATCCGTTGAGCGGGCATAACACATATCATGATTGCTGGCTACGTCGGGAGAAGAACGCCACACCCACGAAATGTGTATCGTTCCACGCTCATCAACACAAGTCTGACAATAGGCATTTTGCTTTCCTTCACCGTCTATCAGATTTGAAGATAGCTGTGACCATTTTTTCGTTTTTAAGGCATACCGGTTTATCACCATATTCCCTTTTCCCGACCGGCCATCCCGATACAGAAAAAGTAAATCGCCATCAGGCATTTTATAAAACTCAGGATAAGTCACATTGGTTTCTTCTATGCCTGTCATCGGAATTTTATCGGTCAACCGCAACGAGAGTGGCGACACCGAGCGGGCATAATTCAATGCATTCCCGTGATGATCCCAGGCCACATGCAGGTAACCGTCGCCATCCACCATAATGCTGATTGAATTATGAGCATCATGCACATTTCCTCCGAAAGCGGTCTTCTGTAATTCCCATTTATTCGAACCCTGTTTCCGCTTTCCCAAAACCAGTTTTCCATCCGGATCATAAAACCCGATAAACTGGGTATTTTTGTAAGTTACCAGTGAGTTCTTCCGAAAAACAACGGCATTAATTGAATTACCTGCCCAGCCTTCGGAAACCGGAACTAATTTTGTTTGCGAACGTAATCCTGCCCAGATCAGACACAGACAAATAAGCAATATAATTTTTCTTAGCATATTGATTTACAATGAAATATTAATTGTATTATGACGTTTTATTTAGCAGTATGTTTACAGCAAAAACAAAATCCAATTTGACATTACAAAAATACACAACAATTCTTGCGAAATAGGTCAAGATGGTGGATAATTAGGTCTTTCAGCTCGATGAGATAACGCATTTTTATTCTACAATAAAGAATATCGGCGAACACCCACTTTCTAATCGTAAAAAATTCATACGAATTAGTAAATCATTGATAGAGGCAGAAGAAATTTTTGAGCAAATATTCGTATAAATATCAATTTATTTGATTTCGGACTGCTGAAATCACACATTTATCATATAAAAAAGAAAAAATAGATCCGATTAAAGAGAATTTTCTTTAATTCAGCCCATTCTTTCAAAAAAAATCGTACTTTTGTTTGGTTAATAACAACTTAATAAGAAAGATACAACAGGTAACATAGATCACTTAATTCAATAAAAAATCACTTAATTCACAAACAATGGCAAAATTAGATTTAAGCAAGTATGGTATTTCGGGACCTACCGAAATCGTGCACAATCCGTCTTACGATCTTTTGTTCGCAGAAGAGACAAAAACAACTTTACAGGGCTTTGAAAAAGGACAGGTAACAGAACTGGGTGCAATAAATGTAATGACTGGTGTTTACACCGGACGTTCACCCAAAGACAAATTTTTTGTTGAGGATGAAACCACCAGAAAAACAATTTGGTGGACTTCGGATGAATATAAGAATGATAATAAACCTCTTTCTGAGGAAAGCTGGAAAGTATTAAAAAGTATTGCAACTAAAGAACTATCCGGTAAAAAGTTGTTCGTTGTTGATACCTTCTGCGGAGCCAATAAAAACAGTCGCATTAAAGTTCGCTTTATCGTGGAAGTTGCCTGGCAGGCTCACTTTGTAGCCAATATGTTCATTCGTCCTACAGCTAGTGAATTAGCTAATTATGGCGAACCTGATTTTGTAGTGCTGACCGCTTCGAAAACGAAGGTGGACAATTACAAAGAATTAGGCTTAAACTCCGAAACAGCAGTTGTTTTCAATCTGACTGAGAAAATTCAGGTTATCCTGAATACCTGGTATGGTGGTGAAATGAAAAAAGGGATGTTCTCCTATATGAACTATCTATTACCATTAAGTGGCATGGCTTCCATGCATTGTTCTGCCAACACAAATAAAGAAGGAAAAGAAACCGCTATATTTTTTGGTTTATCCGGAACCGGTAAAACCACATTATCAACCGATCCAAAGCGATTGCTGATTGGTGATGACGAACACGGTTGGGACGATGAAGGCGTATTCAACTTCGAAGGCGGTTGCTATGCTAAAGTAATCGACCTGAGCAAAGAATCTGAACCGGATATATACAATGCTATTAAGCGTGATGCATTGCTTGAAAACGTAACGGTTGCTAAAGACGGTACCATTGATTTCTCGGATAAATCGGTTACCGAAAACACACGCGTTTCTTATCCTATCTATCACATTGAAAATATTGTAAAACCAATATCAAAAGGCGGACCTGCTAAAAAAGTAATTTTCTTGTCGGCCGATGCATTTGGAGTATTACCTCCGGTATCAATTCTGACTCCTGAACAAACACAATATTATTTCTTATCAGGCTTTACGGCAAAATTAGCCGGAACAGAACGTGGCATTACAGAACCCACTCCTACCTTCTCTGCATGTTTTGGTGCGGCATTCTTATCATTGCACCCGACAAAGTATGGTGAAGAATTAGTAAAGAAAATGAAAGCTTCGGGCTCAACAGCTTATCTGGTAAATACCGGATGGAACGGAACCGGGAAACGTATTTCTATTAAAGACACGCGCGGCATCATCGATGCTATCCTTGATGGTTCGATCGACAAAGTAACTACAAAAACAATTCCTTATTTTGATTTCGTAGTTCCGACTTCCTTACATGGTGTTGACCCCAACATTCTGGATCCTCGTGACACATACACCGCGGTTTCGCAATGGGATGAGAAAGCCAAAGATCTTGCTGCCCGTTTTACCAAAAACTTCGCTAAGTTTACAGGAAATGCAGTAGGCAAGACCTTAGTTACTGCCGGTCCTAAATTATAATTCAATCAGAACATACGAGCTTCAACACTTATATGTCTTAATAAAATAGCTGTTCGATATTCTCGGACAGCTATTTTTTATTTCAACCTGTTTTTTCAAATTATTATTTGATTCTATGGTGATTATGCCTATTTTCATTCATTTCAAGATACTAAATAAATAATTTACAGCTTCGCCAATACTTTAAAATATATTAATTTCATGTTATAAAACAAGTTTTCTCAGAAAATAGTTATACTTTTGGACCGAAAAACGATTTTGGTCGAAAATATCAAACACATGCAAACAAAGGAAGAGTTAATACGAGAAGAAGTTATTAGCACGGCTCAAAGATTATTTCAGAAATATGGCTTTGCTAAAACCACCATGGAAGATATTGCCAAGGCATCAGGTCGTGGCAAAAGTACTTTATACTATTACTACAAAAGTAAAGATGAGATTTTCGAAGCGGTATTACTCAAAGAAGCCAATGAGGCAGTAAGTGCAGTATTGGAAGCTACCAAAAAGGAAACTTCAGCAGGAATGAAGTTGCGTGTTTATTTTAAAAATTCATTTCAAATAATACGAAGTAAAATAAATCTCTACGAAGTGATGAGGGATGAGCTGATTAATACTAATGCCGGACCATTATGTCAGAAAGCTATTAATAACTCTATCAAAGAATTTAATACAAGAGAAAAGCAAGTAGTTAAAGAAATTCTGTCTCTTGGAATTAAAAATAATGAATTTACTGCTGATGTAAATGACAACATAGATCTGACAGTTTACGTCATTATTACAGGCTTGCGAACCATAGCTATTAATCTGGCTTTTGATGAAAAAGAGTTATATTCATATATTCAGGAAGACAAGATTGACGTAATGATAAACATATTATTCAAGGGAATAGAAAAACAGAGGTAGTTGCAAGTCGGTAATCTGTACTAGGCAGTTGTTAGTCATCTGCATTTTGGTTTAAGATAGCAGGTAGTTTCAAGACTATTTATCTGGATTTTGGATCCTTCATTTATTAAAAACATTCTCAGGGATGTTTTTTATTTAGTCTTTTTCGACCAAAATACGTAATTAGTCTAAAAGCTCAAGAGTCGCCTGAATGTATAAAGTAATTAAACTAACTACAAACAAAATAGTTCTGATCTAACAAAAAAGGATATGTTCGTTGAGTTTCGGGATAAGACACTTTTTTAAAAAACTATATAAATCAAATATTTGTACGTAGTTACAAGACTGTTTATCTGAATTTTGCTTTCAGAAAACAGATCATTAAATATT
>DAIQOQ010000367.1:0-1915 GCA_036787795.1 Paludibacter sp.
GTTAGTCGTGCATCCTTACCAACGTTAGTCGTGCACCCTTACTAACGTTAGTCGCCTACCCTGATTAACCTAATAACCTGAGTTCGGGATATGCAAGCCTTTATATCCATTTAATACGAAGTTCCGGTGAGTTATTTCTTTTTACCAATCTTATCGTATTGTTGCTCCGCATTAATTTCGGTGTACTTCGGAGCATCCGTCATTTCTACAAGCGCACGTAGAACCGGACCTTCACCCATCGGATCATCTTCTTGTGTCGGTCGGTTATAATAGTATTGCAAAGAAGGCATAATGCCCGTTCCTACACATATAGCCGTCACATTGCCTTGCGGAGTAATTTTTTGCATCATTCCTTTTAGTCCCTGTTCGGCCACATAAATCAAATCTGGATGAAGCCATCCTTCTTTTACTCCACGTGCAATGCCAAATACAAACATAGCCGTTCCGGTAATTTCTTCATAAGAATCTTCTTTATCCAGCAATTGATGCCACAACCCGTTTTTTCCCTGATAACGGGCAATTCCACTAGCTTGTTGCTGAAAGTTTTTAATTACAGCATCGCGGAGTGGATGATTTTTGGGTATTCTTGAAAGCAAATCGGCCTGAGCCATAAATAACCACCCATTGGCTCTGCTCCAGTGTGCCACACCATGTTCTTTATTATCGGTGTGATAGCAATGGTAATAAAGCTGTTTTTCGGGACACCACAAGTATTTATTGTAATTCAGTACCTGATTGGCAGCATCTGTAAAATACTTCTGATCGCCGGTAAATTGCCCCATACGGCATAAAAACGAGATAGCCATAAAAGAGTCGTCGGCCCAGATAGTATTCTCGTGTGGCCAAATGCGGGCAATGGTTCCGTCGGATAAACGGGGCTCCGATGTATTTAGATGATCAGCTGTTTGATTTATATACTTCAAAAAGGCATCATCTGGATGGCGTTCCTGCAATTCAATTAAACTGGCACCCATCGGTCCGTTGTCATCCAACCTTTTTCCCCGGTAAAGCATGCACCAATTGACATCTCTGACGGCTTTCCATCCTTTTTCGGTCAGAGTCTGATCATAAAGCTTTTTGAAATAATCGTAATTACCTTCATTAAAAACAAAGTTCATGTTTTTCAACACATATTCTTCGTATTTCTTGTCTTTCAGTTTATCAGCCAGTTCCAACATGGCAATATCGGTTACCCCATTGGTATAATGCCAATTATTATACTTAGAACTAACCTGAACATCTTTAGATAACGGAATGCCCTTTACCGTTTTATATGTTTCGCCTGTTTTCTTATTTTCAAACAAATAAGTAGTAGAGTTGACAATTCTGTCGGCTATTTTCCGGGCTGCCTCTTCAGCAGTCATCTTATTTTGAGCATGCATTGTACTTACGCTCAAAAAGATCAAAGAACAGGAGATTACTTTGTTTAATTTCATGGTTTCTTATAAGTTGGTATTAAAAAATAGTTTCTGTATATCTAAGTAGGGTCTGCTGAAAAACGACTAACTCATTATATGTAAATTCACTATAGTCATATTTAGCTTTTCAACATGCAAGGTTTTTGCAACTATCCTCTTATTTTCTTTGCATTATGATATTACGGTGCGCTGCACCTTTAATATGCTGAATTGATATTCTCGCTACAAATATTATAGTGCGCTGCACCCTACAAAGCCACATCGTGGCGGAATCTTTGTAGAAATTTGATTTCACGGATAAGTTTAAGGTGCAGCGCACTGTAATCTAATAAAAAAACTGCCTGAGTTCTTCAGCAGACCCAAGTAATCAACGACAATTAATGCTATATTTGTTTAAAGATAATAGCCTGACGAATGAATTAGTTATTTGTAATTGGGTTTCACGTTTTTATTATTCTCTAAAACAAGTGGCTGGTTATTTTCTGCTTTGACAGTAA
>DAIQOQ010000187.1:0-5926 GCA_036787795.1 Paludibacter sp.
CTTGGATTTCCAATTGCAGACTAACTGAGCCTACAACTAATTTTTAGAAGTTTTAAGCACAGGCATCTCTACAATAATGGCTGTTCCATATCCCGGTTCACTAGAAATAGCCAGGCTGCCATTAAGTAAATAGATTCTTTCCCGCATACCTATAAGCCCGTACGAATCGTGTCGGGCTTTATGATTTGGATCTATTCCGATCCCGTTATCAGTGATTTTTAAAATTATTTTATTCTCAATAATGTTTAGCGAAATCATCACTTCTGTTGCTTTCGAATGTTTTGCCACATTGCTCAAAGCCTCCTGAAGTATTCGGAATAATGCGATTGATTGCTGCGACTCAAAGTCCAACTCTGTTACAGGACAATCGACCTTACATTCTATTTTATATCGCTCGGAGAACTCTTTAATATACAACCGTGAAGCTTCTATCAGACCGATCAAATCAAGCAGTTCAGGTCTTAGTCCTGTCATAATTTTACGGGTAGTTTTAATTGTAGTATCAAGAAGAGCATAAAGCTGCTCAAAATTCACTATTACTTTTTCCAGTTCTTCAGCCTTCACGCTTTTGATAACATTCTGTTTAAACATCCCCATGTCAATTTTAAGAGCAATAAGCATTTGTCCTAATTCATCATGAATCTCCCTAGCCAACATAACTCGTTCTTCTTCGCGAATATTTTGCAGATGGGCAGCAAAACTCTTCAATTGTTCTTGCGACTTTTTTAATGCTTCCTCCACTAATTTGCGCTTGGTAATATTACGTACCATCGCAATCACTTTTTCTTCCCCAAAAGGTAATACAAAGCATTCGAAAGTATTAACTCCATTTTTTAGAGTCATTTCATATTCTATAGACATTGTTGTTTGCTCCTTTAACGCCGCATCTATCGTATTCATTAACGCTACACCAACAGAGTCTGGAAAAACATCTAACACCGCTTTATTTATAAAATCATCAAAAGGCAACGCCAGATCATCAACATTCCCCGTCTTAAAGTCAAGAAAAATACCCTTTGAATCTAAAATGAATATTAAATCAGGGATAGCCGTCAGAATAGACTTTGTATACTCCTCACTCTCTTTCAGAGCTTGTTCCATTTTTTTTCGCTCGGTAATATCAATTGACAATCCGAACGTTCCTACAACATCTCCTCTTAAATCGCGAAGTGGCATTTTATGGGTAATACCCCATGTTTCGGGACCATCCAGTAAATTTTCCTGTTCTTCTTCACTTAAGTACTTTCCAGTTCGAATAATGTCTTGTTCATCCTGATATGTCTTACTGGCATAGTTATAGGAATATATATCAAAATCCGACTTGCCGATCACTTCTTCCGGAGTTCCAAATCCCATGCTTTGCGCAGAAGCATTATTTACACGTATAAACCGACTATCCAAATCTTTAAAAAAGATACTTTCCGGAGTAAAAGCCATCAATGAATCCATCAAGAAACGTTCATGAACAAGCAACAATTCTTTTTCCTTTCGGTCGGAAATATCTTTATGTGTTCCGATGCAACGAATTGGCATTCCAGCCTCGTCTAATGTCAGAATTTTACCTGTTGCCAATATCCACTTATAGGATCCGTCTTTACATCTCAATCGTTGTTCTACCTCAAAAGACTCACTTTCTTTTGTCAAGAATTTACCCACGACTTCAAGGACCCGATCTCTATCTTTTTCATGCAATAAATCCTGCCACCCATGAACATTGTTATCAATGTCATCGGAATCATATCCCAACATAGATTTCCAACGATTAGAAAAGAATATATAATCCGTTTGTGGATTCCAGTCCCAAACGCCGTCTCCAGCACCTTCAAGTGCATATTGCCATCGTTTTTCGCTAATGTACAAGGCTTTTTTGTTCTCCCAGTTGTCCGACTGCCTGATCATTAGTTTTCCAAGTAAAACAGTTGCAAGCGGATAAATAGTAAACAAGGCGAACGCAATGTTTTTGGAAGTCTCAACTCGTATCTGAATGGGTAAAAATATCGTACAGCAAAGCATAATGATATGAACCAAAAGTCCCATGCCAATTAATTCATATAAATTGTCTCGTATCCAGAAGGGGCGGAGGTATCGCCAGGCTATTCCAATCAGGGAGGATGTAATGATGACTACCACACCCATAAGCATTCCATCGCCTCCGAGATATACCCTAAAAAGAGCAACAATAATCATTGCTATAAAAGTGGGTATAAATCCAAAGAATAAACCAGAAATAGAAAGAACTATCGATCGGGCATCAAAAAAAACCCCTTCTTTAAAGGTCCAAGGAGTCAAGGTCAAGATGATTCCAACGAGTCCCAATATTATTCCGGCGCCGACTTTATAGAAAATATTCTTCATATTTTCATGTCGCATCCAGAAATAATCATAAAGCATACTAAAAGCAAGTAGTAAAGCTATATTTTGTATCAGGTCGATAAGAATTGACTCTTTCATTTTTGTTTTTTTGTTGAATATTATTTTCCGGCGAAAGTAGCCATATTAAGCAATACATCACTTATGTTTTATCCTAAAAACTCAGCAATAATCTCTGTTTATTTAGAAAAGTGGATATAGCATCAGCAATGGTCCGGAAAAGCTTGATTAACCGGATAACAAAGAGAAAGATAGAAATTATCAGCTGAGTTCTTCCCGAAGCTTTGCAGGTAAACCAGCTATCACAAGTGTGTAAGAATGCTGTATAAGCTCGTACAGTAAGCTCTTTGAAATGGAGGGATCTATTATTATGGTATTCCAATGTTTTTTGTTGAAATGCCAGGCAGGAACTATAGCCGAGTATTCTTCGCGCAGACTGATAGCTCTTTCGGGGTCACATTTTAATGTGATTTGAGTTTCCGGATTATCTAACGGAATCAGGGCAAACATTTTTCCCTGCACTTTAAGCACCAAAGTCATTTCGTCGAAAGGAAAAGATTCTGTTGTTCCTCTCAGACTCAGACAGTGTTCACGTAATTCTTCTATATTCATACTCTTTTCTATTGAACTGACTAATTCGCCCCAGACATTCATCCAGATTTAATGATCGTTGAATAGCAGTTGCGTGCAAATATACAAAATCGATTGAAATTGTATGTAATAAAAAAGCACCGATAGATTTTATTCTACAGATGCTTTTTTCTATTATTTTGAAGTCTCTATTTTTATTTCACTTCTACCCCATTCGTAACCGTTACTTTGGGTTGTATCAGGACCAGTTTTCCATCGGCATCTTCGGCCGACAGAATCATACCTTCACTCATCACACCACGAAGCTTGCGCGGTTCGAAGTTGGCAATAAAGCAAACCTGCGTACCGATCAATTCCTTCGGATTGGGGTAATGTTGTGCAATACCCGAAAGTATCGTCCGTTCTTCCAACCCGTCGGCAATGCGGAACTGAAGCAACTTATCGGCTTTGGGAACCTTTTGGCAATCGAGCACAGTGCCCACACGAATATCCATTTTCATGAAATCTTCGAAAGCAACATTTTCTTTTACCGGAGCAGCTTGGTAAGCGGCTGTTTCGTTGGCTTTTTTAGTGTCGAGTAGTTTCTGAACCTGCGCTTCCATAGCCTCATCTTCTATTTTTTCAAAAAGCAGTTCGGGTGTTCCGAGTTCAGCTCCTGCTTTCAGCAAATCAATTTTGCCCAGGTCTTTCCAGTTGAATGAACTAATGCCAAGCATGGTGCGCAGCTTGGCCGAAGTAAACGGAAGGAACGGCTCAAAAGCAATAGCCAGATTGGCGGCAATCTGTAAACTCAGGTGCATAATGGTTGACACACGATCCATATCGGTTTTGGCAACTTTCCAGGGTTCTGTGTCGGCCAGGTATTTATTACCAATGCGGGCCAGGTTCATAGCTTCTTTCTGTGCATCGCGGAAGCGGAAGTTGTTGAGTAATTTTTCGACATCCGCTTTTACGTTTTCAAATTCCTCCAGGGTTTGTTTATCGTAATCATTCAGCTCGCTAAGTCCGGGAACTTTTCCGTCGTAGTATTTCTGAGTAAGTACCAGGGCACGGTTGATAAAGTTACCGAAGATAGCTACCAACTCATTATTGTTGCGTGCCTGAAAATCTTTCCAGGTAAAGTCATTATCTTTTGTTTCGGGAGCATTGGCAGTAAGCACATAACGCAATACGTCTTGTTTTCCGGGGAAATCTACAAGATATTCGTGCAACCATACTGCCCAGTTGCGTGAAGTAGATATTTTATCGCCTTCGAGATTCAAAAATTCATTTGCCGGTACATTGTCGGGTAAAATATATGAACCCTCTGCTTTCAGCATAGCCGGGAAAACAATACAGTGGAATACAATATTGTCTTTACCTATAAAATGAATCAGTCGGGTTTCAGGGTCTTTCCACCATTTTTCCCATTTTCCGTATTTATCCGGTTGATTGTCGCACAGTTCTTTGGTATTCGAGATATAACCTATAGGAGCATCAAACCATACATACAAAACTTTACCGTCGGCTCCGGCAACAGGAACCGGAATTCCCCAGTCGAGGTCACGACTTACGGCACGCGGTTGCAGTCCCATATCGAGCCAGCTTTTACATTGTCCGTATACGTTTGGTTTCCATTCTTTGTGCTCTTCGAGTATCCATTGACGTAACCATGCTTCGTGCTGATCAAGCGGAAGGTACCAGTGTTTGGTTTCGCGCATAACCGGTGCCGAACCGCTGATGGCCGATTTCGGATTGATCAGGTCGGTGGCGTTTAATGAAGTTCCACACGATTCGCATTGATCGCCATACGCATTTTCGTTGCCGCAATGAGGGCATTTACCGGTAATATACCGATCGGCCAGGAATTGTTGAGCCGTTTCGTCGTAATATTGTTCGTTTGTTTTTTCAATAAAGCCACCCTTACTTTCGATGGTTTTGAAAATATCGGAAGCCAGTTCGCGGTGAGTTTTGGATGTTGTGCGGGAATAAATATCAAATGAAATACCAAAGTCTTCGAATGATTTTTTGATTATTCCGTGGTAACGATCCACGATGTCTTGTGGTGTAACACCTTCCTTTTTCGCTTTAATGGTAATAGGTACACCGTGTTCGTCCGATCCGCCGATAAAGAGCACTTCTTCGCCTTTCAAACGAAGGTAGCGCACATAAATATCTGCAGGAACATAAACTCCTGCCAGGTGCCCGATGTGTACGGGTCCATTAGCATAAGGCAAAGCCGAGGTAACGGTAGTACGTTTAAAGTTGGTCATATTGAAAATTAGTTGATGGTTGATTGGTTGATTGGTTCATCAGTTGATTGGTTGATCGGTTGAATGTCTTACCGGTTAATTGGAGCGAACTAAATAACGGGTAAACCGGTTAACCAATCAAAGCTTTTGCCAAACAGGAGTGCAAAGATACAGACAAAATCTCAAAATTTGCATATATTTGCCAATCAAAAAACTAAACGAACTCTTATGTCCCGAGACAAAGCAATATTAAAAGAACAGGTGAACGAACTTTCAAAAAAGGAGTTGGTGGATATAGTACTTAAATTATCGGCCAAGCGCTATAATTACGAATTCCTGCTTGTAAATTTTCTGGATAAAGAGGGAGGAGAACAAACTTTGTTCGAAGAAGCCAAAGAAGATATTGACAGGCTGTGCCAAAAAGAATTCAAAGGCAGCACGGAACTCAAGCAGCATGTAAAAAAACTCAATGCCTGTACAAAACGGATAACCGAGTTTACGGTTGAAACAAAAAGTAAAAAGCTGGAAGCCGATTTAATTCTGTATGTATTGGAAATCCAATTCTCAACTTACTCCCGTATGTTTGGCGAAAGGATTGCGGGCTATGATTATAAAGTAGGGCTGTTGTTGAAAAAGCTGATAGGCCTTGTTACAAAGAAACTTCATCCCGATTATTTGATAGATTATCTGGATAAGATTAATGAATTTCTGACCAAACTGCATCATACTTCCAA
>DAIQOQ010000188.1:0-5902 GCA_036787795.1 Paludibacter sp.
ATTTACTCCGGATTTATTTTTTCAGCAACACGCTCACCATGATAAATGGCGACACAGCTTTAGGATCATTGTCGCGTTTGGGCTCCAAAATATAATATTCGTAACTCCCGTCGCGGTAACGCGGCTCACCACCCAGTCCGGCCACCGAGCAAGCATCGGTTAGCGAAATGGTGCCGTCGGGTTCTTGTCTGATAAAGGTCTTTACAAACTGATCATAGGCTTTTTCGCCCTTCACTAAATACTCTTTGGGCAGGTAGCCTTTACGGGCAGCTTTCACCCAGCTATAAATAAACATAGCCGACCCCGACGATTCTACATAATTGCCTTTTTCGCCCTGCTTATCGGTAACCTGGTACCACATACCGGTTTTCTCATCGCGATATTTCTCCAACGTCTTACTGAGTTTGGTTAGAATACCGATGATCTGAGGACGTTTGGGATGATTGGCCGGTAAATAATCCAGCACATCCACCATAGCCATCATATACCAACCCATACTGCGCGACCAAAAATTGGGCGAGGTACCTGTCTTGGGGTTTGCCCATCGCTGCCGGCGACTTTCGTCCCATCCATGATAGTAAAGTCCGCTGACCGGGTCGTAGGTATGCTTTGCCACAATCAAAATCTGGTTAGCCACCTCGTCATACAGCTCCTTCTCTCCGAAGCGATAGGCATATTCAGCCAAAAAAGGCGATGCCATATACAAACCGTCGAGCCACATCTGATGGGTGTATATCTTCTTGTGCCAAAAACCGCCGTCGGCAGTGCGGGGCTGCGTTTTTATCTGGTCGCGAAGAATGTCCAGGGCCTTTTTCAGTTTCTCCTGCTTTGTTTTGGCATACAAATCGAACAAAATCTTACCGGAGTTTAATTTATCCAGGTTATAATCGTCGCGTTTGTAGCCGGTAATAACACCGTTCGCGTCGATTATGGTGTCGGTATAACTTAGCACATAATTGAAATAACGCGGATCGGCCGTGGTCTTCCAAACCTGGTAGATAGATTGAAGCTCCAGACCATTGCAGTAGTCCCATTTTGGTTTTTTGGCAAAGTCAAGCATCCAGCTTTGCGGATTTCGTTTCATTTCCGAGTCGGCCATCCAAACCGAATAAGGTTTAGCAGCAGTAGTCAGTGCAAGCAGTAGCAAGGCACAGCTTATAAATACGGATTTTAATTTCATGCAGCGTGTTTTTAGTATTAAATAATTGAATAACATCCTTTATTCTCCAATTTTATATTCAATTTAGATTTCCGGTTCGAATAAATCCTGATTGAAACAAATTACAGTACAAATTTGGTTTATTTTTACGAATCGGAGGTAGAAAAATTGATTTAATGTTGGCACATTCCGGTAAAACAACAATCTTTTTGAAGTCACCCGCCCAATTATTGAATGCTTGATTAGCATAAAAATTGACTATCCACATTTTTTTGTAATTTTGTAGGCCAGAAACCGAGAGATAACAAAAAAAATGCGCATTCTTATTCAACGGGTTAATGAAGCCTCTGTCGAAATTGACAAAAAGATAAAATCCTCGATAAAACAGGGTTTGTTGATTTTAGTGGGTATTGAAGAAGCCGACAGCACCGAAGACAGTGATTGGCTGGCCGGTAAAGCTACCGGATTACGCATTTTCGACGACGAAAACGGCGTGATGAACCGATCGGTACTGGATGTGGATGGCGAAATATTGGTTGTGAGCCAGTTTACGCTTCATGCCATGACCAAAAAGGGAAATCGCCCGTCGTATATCAGAGCAGCCGGACACGAAACAGCCGTTCCGCTGTACGAACACTTTTGTAAACAACTAAGCCTGAAGCTTGGCAAAGAGGTACAAACAGGAACCTTTGGTGCTGATATGAAAGTGGCGTTGGTAAACAACGGACCGGTAACTATCTGGATTGATTCAAAAAACAAGGAGTAAAGCCCGCGGGCTTTTTTTATATATAAAAACAACATAACTATTCCTTTAGTCTCCTTCAGGGGAGAGTAAGAGGGCTAACTATCATGAAAAAACATATTCCTAATTTTATTACCTGCCTGAATCTTTTCTCCGGCTGTGTAGCAGTCTATCTTGCTTTCAACGGACATCACGAAGGGGCTTTTATCGCCATTATGCTTTCGGCTGTTTTCGACTTCTTTGACGGATTTGCTTCCCGTCTGCTAAAGGCTTATTCGCCCATGGGAAAAGAACTTGATTCGCTGGCCGATATGATAAGCTTTGGTCTGGCTCCGGGCGCTATCGTTTTTTCACTCCTGTCTACCACCAGTAGTTGGGAGTACCTCCCCTATGTGGCTTTTCTTATTCCTATATTTTCCGGTTTGCGCCTGGCTAAATTTAATATCGACGATCGGCAAACAAGCTCATTCATCGGATTACCGGTACCTGCCAATGCCATTTTCTGGGCCGGAATGGTCTATGCCTACTCTCCATTTATGCTGGACAATATCTGGTTGCTTTTGGTTTGTATCGCATTATTCTGCTATTTCCTGATATCCGAAATTCCCATGTTCTCACTCAAGTTTAAGAACCTGGCATGGAAAGATAATCAAATCCAATTTCTGTTTCTGATCGTTTGTGCAATTATACTCGCAGTTTTCCAACTAAATGCTTTCCCCATGCTCATTGGGTGGTATATCATCTTATCTGTTTGCGTTTGGTTGACTAAAAAGCCGCGGGCGTAAATTCACAACTCAATTTTCAAGCCTATAGACTTAAAATTGGAAATAAAAGATGTACTTTTGTTTTAAATCATGCATCCATGTCTATCAGCATATCAAATCTGACTAAAAAATACGGAGAACAGGTTGTCCTCAATAACATCAACTTCGAAATTGGCGAAGGAGAAGTTGTAGGTTTCCTGGGTCCCAATGGTGCGGGCAAAACCACCACCATGAGAATCCTTGCCGGAGCATTGTCATACAATACCGGCTCGGCAAAAATATGCGGTCTTGAAGTAAACGACCATCAGCTAAAGACAAGTAGCATGGTTGGCTTTCTTCCCGAACAAAATCCGCTCTACGTGGATATGTACGTGAAAGAATACTTGCTTTTTGTAGCCGAAACCTATCATTTGGGCAAAGAGAAAGAGAAACGCGTAAATGAGTTGATCGATACCGTAGGGCTGAGACCTGAGTTTCACAAGAAAATCGGACAGCTCTCGAAAGGATACCGTCAACGCGTAGGACTGGCGCAGGCACTGATTCCAAATCCCAAAGTGTTGATACTGGATGAGCCTACTACCGGGCTCGACCCAAACCAACTGGAGGAAATCAGAGCACTGATTCGTGAAATCGGCAAAAACAAAACCGTGTTGCTCAGTACCCACATCATGCAGGAGATTCAGGCTATCTGCAACCGGGTTATTGTGATAAACAAAGGTGAAATTGTGGCCGATTATTCCGATCTTTCTGAAATAAAATCTTTCAGCGAAGATAGTCTCCACTTCGAAGTGGAATTTGCAGAAGCAATTGAACCGAAAGTACTGGAGGAACTGGAACATATAACCGGAGTTGAACGAATTTCCGACAAGCATTTTACACTCATTGCTTCGACCGATATTCGTGCAAGCATATTTGACTTTGCAACAAAGACAAACAATAAGATTCTGACCATAAAAGCTGTGGAACGAAGCATGGAAGATGTATTCAGAAGTCTGACAAAATAGTTACAAGAAATTATTCAGCTTTTCCAAAGTTTTGAACTTTGGAAAAGCTATACAAAGAAGATGGAAGAAAATTTCGACATACGGAACAATCAAAAAGGTGAAAAAGAGTTTGAAAACGCTTTGCGCCCACTGACTTTTTCGGATTTTAGCGGACAAAATAAAATTGTCGAGAATCTGAAAATTTTTGTGCAGGCTGCGCGCATGCGTACCGAATCGCTCGATCACGTGTTGCTTCACGGACCTCCGGGACTTGGCAAAACCACGCTTTCGAACATCATTGCCAATGAGCTGAACGTCGGTTTTAAAATAACTTCCGGACCGGTACTCGATAAACCCGGCGATCTGGCGGGTTTACTCACCAGTTTGGAAACAAACGACGTGCTGTTTATCGACGAGATTCATCGTCTGAGTCCGATTGTGGAAGAATACCTGTATTCGGCCATGGAAGATTACCGGATTGACATCATGATTGATAAAGGACCCAGTGCCCGGTCGATTCAGCTGGAATTAAATCCTTTCACGTTGATTGGTGCAACAACCCGCAGCGGGCTTTTGACTTCACCTTTGAGAGCGCGGTTTGGGATTAATTGCCACTTTGAATATTACGACATCGAAGTAATCACAGGAATCATAAAACGTTCGGCACGATTGCTGAATGTCGAAATTGAGAATCAGGCAGCCATTGAGATTGGAGGGCGCAGCCGCGGGACTCCGCGTATTGCCAACGCACTGCTCCGACGGGTTCGTGATTTTGCGCAGGTAAAAGGGAATGGTACTATCGATGTGGAAATTGCCTGTTATGCTCTCGAAGCATTGAACATTGACAAATACGGTTTGGATGAAATCGATAATAAAATTCTGAACACCATTATTGATAAATTCGGAGGCGGACCGGTGGGGCTCACCACCATTGCCACAGCGCTGGGTGAAGATGCTGGAACTATTGAAGAAGTGTACGAACCTTTTTTGATTAAAGAAGGTTTTATGAAACGGACTCCACGCGGACGCGAAGTGACCGAATTGGCATACAAACATCTGGGAAAAGTCAGATTGGGAGAAACAGGAACATTGTTTTGATATAAGTAAGAGCTCTGGAACTATTTAAATAAATAATATTCAATGATCTGTTTTCTGAAAATAAAATTCAGATAAACAGTCTTGTAACTCGTAACTATTTACTCGTAACTACTTTGAACCCTAAAGAATATATTTATGGACGAATTACTAACGGTAAGAACTTTTAGCCAGTCGATAGACTTTGAAATGGCTAAATCATATCTCGAGTCCTGTAGAATTGAGTGTTTCGGACGCGATGAAATAAACAATCGTGCATATCTCGCCAATGTAAACGGAGGTATAAAACTTCAGGTACGTGGAGAACAAGCCGAAGAAGCGGTAAAACTACTCTTTGAAAAAGGCTACCTGAAAGAAGAAGATTTTGAGCTATCGCCCGAAATGAAATGGATGGAAAAATTATTGAATTGCTTTCATCGAAAATAAGAGATAAGTAAGCAATGATAAACGATTGTTTACTGAAAACAAAATACAAATAAACGCTTTTGTAACTCGTAACTATTTACTTGTAACTACTTATTTAGCTTTACAACCTGAAACGAAAACCTTGTAACTGTTTTTATGGCACAACAAATGAAAAAGCTGGCGAAGGAAACCGCCATGTATGGAGTGAGCAGCATCCTGGGAAAATTCCTGAACTGGATGATGGTTCCTCTTTATACTTACGTCCTTAAAAGCTCAGCTGATTATGGGATTGTAACAAATTTGTATGCGTGGACGGCATTACTGCTGGTTATGTTGACTTATGGAATGGAAACAGGCTTTCTGCGGTTTGCCAACAAAAACAAAGAAGAAGCCGGAAAAGTATATAGCACCACCCTGATTGCCGTAGGAACAACATCCACTATTTTTGCGCTAATCTGTATATTCTTCTCACATCCCATTGCCAACGCTATGGGGTACGCCAACCATTCAGAGTTTATAGCCATGCTGGGAACTGTAGTAGCATTTGATGCTTTCGGCTGTATTCCTTATGTTTATTTGCGATTTAAAAATCGCCCCGTGCGATTTGTTGCGTTGAATTTATTTGCCATCTTTGTCAATATCTTCTTCAATATTTTCTTTTTGGTTGTTTGTCCGTGGCTCATGGTCAAAGCTCCGAACCTTATCAATTGGTTCTATAACCCTAATTACGGAGTTGGCTATGTGTTTATTTCCA